>NZ_JBITJP010000027.1:0-154381 GCF_044460165.1 Embleya sp. NPDC050154 | reverse complement strand
AGGCCCTGCTTTCATGCGCTCTCAGCGCCGAGACCACTCCAACGAGAACCCAAGTCCTATAACCCGACGCCAAGTTCGGTATGACAACGGCTTCTGAGGCCAACCCAGCCCGGCCGGCGCTTGAGGCCAACCCAGCCCGGCCGGCGCTTGAGGCCAACCCAGCCCGGCCGGCGCTTGAGGCCGACCCAGCCAACCCAACCCCAGGCGCCGACCAAGCAACCGTCGACGAGGACGAAACGCGAAACCTACTCGGTCGCAATCGAGCGCAAGACCGGCAACCGCGCAGCCCGCGCAGCGGGCCTCGCCCCGGCGGCCAACCCACCGATCGCGCCAACCCCCACCAGCACGGCCAATTGCACCGTGGGCACCGAGAAGGGAAGCGGCGCCCCCGTGTTCGCCCCGCCGATCGCTCCAATCGCGACCCAGCCCAGGAACAGACCCACCACGAGCCCGGCCACCGCCCCGATCACCGCAACCAACGTGGACTCCCAACGCAGCGCCGACCGCACTTGCGCCCGCGCGGCTCCGATCGCCCGCAACAACCCCAGCTCACGGGTGCGTTCGTGGGCGGCGAGGGACAGCGTGTTCGCGATCCCGCCGAGCGCGATCACCAACGCGAGCGCGAGCAGCACGTAGACCACCGCGACCAGCGTCTGCAACATCGCGGCACGCGCGGCCACGAACCCCTCACGATCGCGCACCGGCGGCGCGCCGTAGTCCTTCGCCAACCGCCGCACCTCGGCCTTGACCGCGTCGGTCGAGGCACCGGGCGCCAACCGCAACACCGTCGCCGCGTCCAGCGCCGCGTCCGCGTGCGGCTCCCAGGCGAGACGATCGATCAGGTAGTCGCCGACCACGGCCGTGCGGTCGTACAAACCGGTGACCGTGAACGTCTGTCGCGCGCCGTCCGGGAAGGTGACCTCCGCGGTCGAACCGAGCCGCCAACCGCGCTCCTTCGCGGCATCCTCGGACACCGCCATGCCGTTCACGCCGAGCCCGGTCACCCGACCGTCACGCACGTCGAGATCGAACAGCCGGTCCAGCCGGGCCGAGTCCACGGCCAACAACTGCCGGCCGTGCCCGTCCACGAGCGCGCCCGCGTTGCGAATCCCGGTCGCCGCCTCGACTCCGGGCAACTCTGCTGCCTTGCTGGTGAGTTCCGGACTGTGGCCGCCGCCGGCCCAACCGCCCGGCGAGGATCCGCCGATCACCAGTTGGCCGGCGATCACCTTCCGGGTCTGCTCGCCGGCGCCCTCCTTGAGCGAGGCCGCGAATACGGCGAACAGCGTGACAATGGCGATCCCGAGCAACATCGCGGTGGCCGCGCCGGCGGTCCGGCGCGGACTGCGCAGCAGGTTGCCCCGGGCCAACGCACCGGGTGCGCCGCGCAGTCGCGGCAGCAGTGCGGTGAGCGGTCCACCGGCCGCCCGAATGCCCGCCGGGGCAACCAGCAGGACACCCGCGAGCAGCGCCGGGGCGGCGATCGCCAGACCCACCAGGCCGCCGCCGACGATGCCCACGCCGAGGCCGGCGGCCAGCAGCACCAGGCCCGCGATCAACCGGCGCCGAGGCAGTTCGACGCGCTCCGCGCCCGCTCCGCGCAGCGCGGTCACCGGCGCCACCCGCGAGCCGCGCACCGCCGGCACCAGGGCCGCGAACGCCGTCACCACGATGCCCACCGGCAACACCGTCAACGCGGTGGTCGCCTTGAACGTCAGCCCGCGGGCCGGCAGTTCGAAGCCGAGCCCGGCGAAGAGCTCCTTGAGTCCGGCGGCCAGCCCGAGCCCGGCCGCGAGGCCGAGTGCGGACGCCACCACACCGATCACGACGGCCTCGATCAGCGCCTGTCGCAACACCTGGCCGCGGCTCGCGCCCAGGGCCCGCATCAGCGCCACCTCCCGGGTGCGCTGCGCGGCGACCACGGAGAACGTGTGATTGATCGAGAAGGCCGCGACGACCAGCGCGATCGCGGCGAAGACGGTCAGGAAGGTACGGAAGACGCTCAGGAAGCCGTCCTCCACGGCGGACACCGCCTCGCCGGTGGCCACACTGCCGGGCACCGCCTGGACGTCGGCGGGCAGCGCCCGCTGGATCCGCGCGGCCAATTCCTTCTGGTCGGTGCCGGCCGCCGCGCGCACCGCGATCGTGCCGACCTTGCCGGGATCGCGCAGCACGTGCTGCCGCGCGCCGTCGAGGTCGAACGCCGTGTAGGAGCCGCCGCCGAAGGCGTCCAGGTCACCGAAGGTGGCGACGCCCACGATGGTGACCGGGACCGGTCCCGGGGTCAGCACGGTGACCCGGTCGCCGGGCTCCAGGTGCCCCTGTTTGGCGGTGGCCCGGTCGATCACCACCTCGTCGGGCGCCGCCGGCGCCCGGCCGGCGGCCAGACGATAGGGCGTCAGGGCCGGGTCGGGCACCCAGTTGCCCGCCATCCGCGGACCGTTGCCGGTGAGCGCCTTGCCGTCCTTGCCGACCACCTGGCCGTAGCCCTGGATCACCGGCTCGGCGCCCGCGACGCCGGGCACCGCCCGGACCCGGTCCACCAGCGCCGCGTCGATGCCGCCGCGCTGGGTGCCCGGGTCGTCGGTCACCGAGGTCGCGTTGCGCACCACCACGTCGGTACCGGCGCCGCTGTCCCGGATCAGCCCGCCGATGGAGGAGTTCATCGTGTCGGCGAGCACCAGCGCGCCGGAGAGGAAGGCCGTGCCGAGCAGCACCGCCAGGGCGAGTCCCACGAGCCGGCGTTTGCGGGCCCACAGGTTGGCGAGCGAGAGACGAATCAGCATCGCGGGTCACTCCCCTCGGGCGCCGGCACCGGCGGCGACGCGGTCGAACGCCTTCATCCGGTCGAGCACCCGATCCGGAGTGGGCTCCTGCATGTGGTCCGCGATCCGGCCGTCGGCCAGGAAGACCACGCTGTCCGCGTAGCCGGCGGCGACCGGGTCGTGGGTGACCATCAGCACGGTCTGGTCGAGTTCGTCCACCGCGTCGCGCAGCAGCGTGAGCACCTCGGCGCCCGAGCGCGAGTCGAGGTTGCCGGTCGGCTCGTCCGCCATCACGATCTCCGGCCGGCCGACCAGTGCCCGGGCCACCGCGACCCGCTGCTGCTGCCCGCCGGAGAGCTCGCCGGGCCGGTGGTGCAGTCGCCGGTCCAACTCGACCGCCGCGACCACCCGGTCCAGCCAGCCCTGGTCCGCCTTGCGGCCGGCCAGCGACGCGGGCAGCACGATGTTCTCCAGCGCGGTCATCGTGGGCAGCAGGTTGAATGCCTGGAAGACGAACCCGATCCGGTCCCGACGCAGCCGGGTGAGCTGCCGGTCGGTCAGTGCACCCAGTTCGGTGTCACCGAGGAAGACGGCGCCGTCGCTGACCTCGTCGAGTCCGGCCAGGCAGTGCAGCAGGGTGGACTTGCCGGAGCCGGAGGGACCCATCACGGCGGTGAACCGGCCGCGTGGGAAGCCGATACTGACGTCGTCCAGGGCGCGCACGGTGGTGTCCCCGTCGCCGTGCACCCGCGAGACGCGTTCGGCGCGCGCCGCGTAGGAGTTGGGGTCGATGCTCGTGGTCATGACGATCCTTGTCGGAGAGAGAACGGACGTGCGGGACGGGACGAGTGCCGTGGACCGGGACCGCGGATCGGTACTACGAACCGCTGTCGCGGACCGGTATCGCGGACCGGTCGGACCGGCCCCCGGGCCGTTTGCTCCGAACCGGAGCCGGGCGGCCGTACGGACCGGTGCTATGCGACCGGATTGCGAACCGGCGCCGAGGACCGGAGCCCAGGCGTGGATCGGCCCACGCCGACGGATTCGCGAGCGCCGGCCGCCTCGCCGGTCGGGTCGGACGCGGTCGAGCGGTCCCCCGGGGCGTTCTCGGCGCGGCGGCGCGCCCGGGGCCGGCCTCGGCCGCGGTCGCCCGAGGGCTTGAACACGGACAGCGCCGTCGAGACGATCAGCGCGACCAGCTGGAAGATCACCACGACCAGGTGCCAGGTCTGCAGCGGCGGCAGCGCGTCCGCGTTCCCATCGGACGCGGAGGCGGCGATCAGCCGGTGCGCGAACTGGCTCACCACGGCGGCGCCGGTCACGATCACCGCGACCAGCAGCACGATCTTGACCTTGATCCACAGGTGTTGCCACAGCCCCCACGGCGTGTACAGGCACAGCAGCACACCGGTGATCAGGGACAACACGGCGAACGGGATGCCGCCCGCCAAAGCGAAGATCCGCATGAGTTGATACGCGCCGTGGCGCAGGGCCGGGTCGTCGGTCGACCGGGCCACGATGCCGATCAGCAGCATGACCCACTCGACACCCAGGAGACCGACCGCGAACACGACGTGCCCGGAGTTGACCGCCCTGCGGACGGACCTCGGGAAGCGCCGGTTCCCGGTCGTCGGGGACGCGTTCACAGTGACCTCCTGGAAGTGGTGCGGGACACGGACGCGAGGTCGGGCGAAGGGCCCGGGCCGCGGCGGCGAGGTGCGGAAACCGGGTTCGTTCCGGGGCCTCGTCGACAAGGTCAACTCTCGCGATTCGCGCCCCGGCCGGCGTCCGGCCCGGGGATGCACCGGGCCTGCTGCCCGGGCAGGTCGAAGGGCCCGTCGACCAGCGTCTTCCTGCTCCCGGGGGAGCAGCCGACAGCGCTTCGTCTGCTCCCCCGGGAGCAGCCGACAAGCCCACGCGCAGCCGACGCGCGACGCCGCCCACTCCCCCTACCGTTGATCACATGACGAGCCCCTCGAATCCCCCGACCCGGCGCCCGGGCTCGCGGCCCGGATCACCGTGGTCGCGGGTTTCCCGCCCCGGCGCGCGCTGGCTCGAGCACCTCCTCGGTCCGGTGCCCCGCGTGGTGCGCGACGTCGCGCTCGCGCTGCTGGTGTGTGTGGTGCAAGTGGCCGCGACGGCCTTCGCGGCCCACCGCCAGCCGGACGCCCCGCGGGATCTTGACGTGTGGGGCGTGCTGCTGATCGCGCTCGGCCCGCTGGCCCTGGCCGTGCGCCGCCGCCACCCGGCGGGCGTGCTCCTGGTGGCGGTCGGCTCGGCACTGCTCTATACGTCGCTCGACTATCCGCGCGGGCCGATCTTCCTGGCGATGATCATCGCGCTGTGGAGCGCGTTCGCCGCCGGTCTACGCCTCCTGTCGTATGTGGTCCTCGTGCTGGGCTACACCGGTTTCGTGTGGATCTCGCCGCTGTTGACCTCGGAGGCCACGCCCGACGTCGCGCCCGCGCTGGGCATCGCCGCGTGGCTGCTGGTGCTCGCGGGCATCGGCGAGATGGTTCGGCTGCGCCGCGCCTTCAACGCCGCCGAGGCGCAGCGGGCCCGCGTGCAGTCGCTCGGCCTGGCCGAGGCCGAGCGGCGCCGGGCGGGCGACGAACGGTTGCGGATCGCCCGCGAGTTGCACGACGTGCTCGCCCATCACATCTCGCTGATGAACGTGCAGGCGTCGGTGGGCCTGGAGTTGATGGACTCGTCGCCCGAGCAGGCCCGGGAGGCACTGACCGCGGTCAAGTACGCGAGCCGCGAGGCGCTGGGCGAACTGCGCTCGGTGCTGGACATCCTCAAGGGCGACTCGGTGGACCGCTCGGGTCCGGACGGCGCCCCACGCGCGCCCACCGCGGGCCTGGACCGGCTGGACGAGCTGGTCGCGCGTACGTCCGCCGGCGGGCTGACCGTCCGGGTCGAGCGCTCGGGCACCGCGCGCCCGTTGACTTCGGCGGTGGACCTGGCGGCGTATCGGATCGTGCAGGAGGCGTTGACCAACACCCTGCGGCACGCCGCGGCGAGCGACGCCGTGGTGGGCGTGACCTATGGGGAGAGCGGGTTGGAGCTGTCGGTCCGCGACAACGGTCGAGGCGTGCGGCCCGAGTCGAGGTCGGCTCCCGCCGATGCGCTGGTCTCCGGCGGCAACGGGCTGCACGGCATGCGCCGGCGGGCCGCCGCGCTCGGTGGCCGTTGTGTCGCGGGGCCGGTTCCCGGGCGCGGCTTCCGCGTTCAGGCGCACCTCCCCTACGGTGATCGCGCCGACGGGCATGATGGCGGTGGACATCCGCCGACCGGATCGGCGGCGAACGCGGGCGGTCCGGCGCAGTCCATCGAGGGGGACGCATGATCAGGTTGGTGCTGGCCGACGACCAGGCGCTGGTGCGCGCGGGCTTTCGGGCCCTGCTGGCCGCGCAGCCGGACATGGAGGTCGTGGGCGAGGCGGGCGAGGGCGGCGAGGCGGTCCGACTCACCGGCGAACTGCGCCCCGACGTCGTGCTGATGGACATCCGGATGCCGGGCATGGACGGTCTGGAGGCGGCCCGGGTGATCGCGGCGGATCCGGCGCTGACCGACGTCCGGGTGATCATCCTGACCACGTTCGACCTGGACGAGTACGTCTTCGAGGCGCTGCGCAACGGCGCGAGCGGCTTCCTGGTCAAGGACACCGAACCGGCCGAACTCCTGCGCGGGGTAAGGGTGGTCGCGGCGGGCGACGCTTTGTTGTCGCCGAACGTGACTCGCCGGTTGATCGAGGAGTACGCGGCCGGCGCCTCGCGCCCGACCGCCGCGCCGGCCGCCGAACTGGCGCTGCTCACCGAGCGCGAGCGGGAGATCGTCGGGCTGGTCGGTCGCGGCCTGTCCAACGACGAGATCGCCGAGCACCTGGTGCTCAGTCCGCTCACCGCGAAGACCCACGTCAGCCGCGCGATGACCAAGCTGTCCGTGCGCGACCGGGCCCAACTGGTGGTCTTCGCCTACGAGACCGGCCTGGTCACCCCGGGCCGCACCTCCCCGTGACCGGCCGACGCGAGTCGCCGACCCCAACCCCGGCACCCGACACGGGCATCGACGCCGCACCGACGCGAGCGCCGGGCGGGCCGGCCCGTCCGCCGCTCGCGTCGGTGCACGGACCGCGCTATTCCTTGGCGCCGACCGCGTCGATCGGAGCCAACCGCAGCAGCCGGCGGGCCACCGGGGCCACCGTCAGTGGGGCCAGTAGGAGGGCGGCCGCACTGATCGCCAGGCACAGCGGCAGCGGGACGTACGGGGTCGAGGTGTCGAACGAGCCCTTGTTGAACGGCACCAGGGTGGCCATCGCCACCGACATGCCCAGCCCCAGTCCGATCGCACCGACCATGATCGCCTCGCGCCGCAGCACCGCCCGAACCTGGCCGTGGGTGCTGCCGATCATCCGCATCAGGCCCAACTCCCGGTTCCGGGCCGCCGTGGTGACCGCCATCGTGTTGATCGCGGCGATCGTCGCGAAGCCCGCGAGGATGACCAGCATGATGTAGTTCAGCCACTTGTTGGTCTCGCGGTCCTTGTCGACCTGGGTCGCGTAGGCGGCGCGGTCCTGTACCGACGCTCCCGGGTGACGCTGCGTCAGACCGGTCAGCGCCGCGTCCGCGGCCCGCGTGTCCGCGCCGGGGGCGAACCGCACCAGCAGCCGGCTGTCCAGCGCCGTCTCCACGTGTGTCTCGACCGCGGCCCGCGGCAGCGTCACGCCGGCGGTGCCCAGGCCGCGATCGTAGATCGCCACCACGATCGGGTCGATCGCGGTACCGTCCCCGAGCCACATCGAGACCGGCTCGCCGACCTTGCCGTGCAGCGCCGATGCCACCTCGCGGTCCAACGCGACCGCTCCGCCCGCCGGTTGCGGCGCACCGGGTCGCAGCGCGTCGGTGCTGCCCTCGCGCACACCCAGATCCAGCGTGCTCGCCAGATCCTGCGCGGTGCCCCCGATGCCCTGCGCGCTCTGCTTCTGCAGGCCGCCGTCCCGGACCACCACGACCGCGGTGTTCAGCACCGACGTCACCGAAGCGACACCGGGTGTGCCGGCCACCTTGGCGGTGGTCTGCGGAATGAAGCCCGGCCCGGCCAGCACCCGATCGGCGGTGATCGCGTCCCGGGACTGCACACTCGCGTGGTGATCCTCGGCCGCGAACATGAAGCTCAGCGTGGCCGCGAAGGCGACCGCCAGCGCGATCGGGGTGATCGCCGACGCGAGTCGCCGCGAGTTGGCCCGGGCGTTGTCGAACGCGAGTTGTCCGGTGGTGCCGAACAGGCTCCCGACCCACCCGAACACCGAGACGCACACGTGCGCCAGGATCGGGCCGAGCAGTCCGATCGCGAGCATGAACAGCATGATCACGCCGCCGGCCGCGGCGATCGCGTCGTCACCGGTCGCGTTCAGCGCGATCCGGGTCACCGCGATTCCGCCGCCGAGCGCACCGAGACCGAGCACCAGTCGGATCCAGCCGACGAAGACCCGCTCGACAGCGGCGTCGCCCAGGGCCTCGGTCGGCTTGATCTTCGCACTGCGCCGCGCCGCGAGCAGTCCCGCGCCCAGCGCGGTCAGCGTCCCCGCCCCGACGGCCACGACCATCGGGATCCAGCCCACCGACAGCGTGACGCCGTGCGCGACCAGGCCCCGGTCGTCCATGGCGGAGAACCACCAGCGGGCCAGCAGCGTGCCGGGCAGCACCCCGACGACACCCGCCACCAGGGACACCAGACCGGTCTCGGTGGCGATCATCCGGCGGATCTGCCACGGCGTGGCGCCCACCGCGCGCAGCAGCGCGATGTCGCGCCGGCGCTGCCCCACCGACAGCGCGGTGGCGCCCGCGACCACGAAGATCGCCACCATGAGCACGATGCCGCCCAGGGTGCCGCCGATCGCGGTGAACATCTCCTTGGTGTTCCCGAAGTCGGTGTACTCGGCCGCCCCGCGGTCGTCCCCGGTGGACACCTTGGCACCGGTGCCCGTCAGCGCGGCCCGCACGTCCTGGGCGACCTTGCCGGTGTCCGCGCCGGCCGCCGGAAGCACGCCGATCGCGGTGACCGTGCCGGGATGCCCGGCCAACCGCTGCGCGTCCGCGTCGGGCACGTACAGGTGCGCACCCCGACCCGGCAGCACGCCGCTCACCCGCAGCGCGACCTCACCGCCGGGCGTGGTCAACCGCACGCTGTCGCCGACCTTGGCCGAACCGGCGGCATCGGTGGTCAACACGACCTCACCGGCACGCGGCGCGGTGCCCTCGCGGGTACCGGCCAACGGCGCCGAGGACCACCCGTGCCCGTCCACCACGGCCCGCTCGGTCTGCGCCGGGAAGGTCAGGTCGGGGATCACCGAGCCCACCCCCGGCACGGCCGCGATCCGCCCGGCGAGCCCGGCGTCGAGCCGGGTCCGCTCGGGCAGCGGGGCCGACTCGGTGTATGTACCCTCCCCCTTGCCCAACCGCTTGCTCACGTCGTTGGGCCCGCTGACCAGGACCGGCGTGTCGGCATAGCGCTCGGTGGTGGCGTGCGCGCGGATCCCGCTCTCCATGAACACGCCGCACATCGTGACCAGCATCGCGGCGAACAGCAGCGCCACGAACGAGCCCGCGAAGGACGCGGGCCGAAAGCGCACCGAGGTGCTTGCGAGACCGTTGGGTCGAAACAACGACATCAGGCGGCCCATCCCTGCCGTGCGTTCACCTGGGACAGGTCGACCATCCGGGCGGCGATCGCCTCCGGGGTGGGCCGGTACAGCTCGCCCGCGAGGTTGCCCTCGGCCAGGAAGACCACCCGGTCCGCGTAGGAGGCGGCGACCGGGTCGTGGGTGACCATCACGATGGTGGCGCCGGTCTCGTCCACGGCCCGGCGCAGCAGCGAGAGCACCTCGGCGGCGGTGGTGGTGTCCAGCGCGCCGGTGGGCTCGTCCGCGAAGAGCACGTCGGGTCGGGTGACCAGGGCCCGGGCGATCGCCACGCGCTGCTGTTGGCCGCCGGACAGTTGCGCCGGCCGACGGCCGGAGTGCCGGTCGAGGCCGACCATGGCGAGCACCTCGGCGGCCCGCCGCCGGTCGGCGCGTACGCCCGCCAACCGCAGCGGCAGCAGCACGTTCTTCTCGACCGTGAGCGAGGGCAGCAGGTTGAACGCCTGGAAGACGAAGCCGAGTCGGGTCCGGCGCAGCCGGGTGAGCTCGTTCTCCTTCATCGCGGTCAGGTCGTCGGTGCCCAGGAGCACCCGGCCGCCGTCCGGCCGGTCCAGACCGGCGGCGCAGTGCAGGAAGGTGCTCTTGCCGGACCCGGACGGGCCCATCACGGCGGTGAAGGTACCCCGGGGAATCGCCAGGTCGATGCCGCGCAGCGCGTGCACGGCCGACTCGCCCTTGCCGTACGCCTTGGTCACCGCGTCCAGCCGGACCGCGCAGTCGACCGACGCGGGCGCCGCGTACCGCGGCGAGTTCGCGGCATCCCGCTTCGCCTGTCGTGTACCGCGGCCGCCTCGCCCGAACATGGTGCCTCCTGTGACCCGTAACGCCTGTCGAAACCAACAGGTTCGACGCTACGGATCGGCGCCCCTTCGGCACGAGGGTGCGACCACGCGGATCGGGGGTGGGGACAACCCCACCCCCGGGCGGGGGGTCGGGACGCGGGTGGTGCGGCCCGCCCCACCACCGACATGCTCAGGCGACGGGGCGGGCGCCCGGCTTGGCCCGGCTGGGCACCACGAAGGTGACCCCGAGTGCGACGAGCGCGGCCGCGGCGGCGCAGATGAAGGTCAGCACGAAGCCGCGTTCGGCGGGCAGTCCGCCGGGGCCGGGGTTGGCGGTGAGCAGCGTCGTGGAGATCGCGCTCGCACAGGACATGCCGACGGTGCGGGCGATCGTGTTGATGCCGGTGGCGATGCCGGTCTGCTCGACCGGGACCGCGCCGACGATGAGGTTGGCCATCGCCGACATGGCGAGCCCGATGCCGATGCCGAAGACGAACATCGCGAGCAGGATGTGCCGGCCGCTGGTGTGCAGGACGGCCAGGAACGCGAACCCGGCGGCCATCAGCACGCAGCCGGCGATCATCGCCATCTTCGAGCCGAAGCGCTTGTCGATCACGCCCGCCATCGGGCCGATCAGCAACATCGCGAAGGCCTGCGGGAGCACGTACAGACCGGACACGGTCACCGTGGTGCCGAAGCCGTAGCCGGTGCTCTCCGGCATCTGGAGGAAGCGCGGCACGAGCAGCATGCCCGCCATCATCGAGAAACCGACGAGCAGGCCGCCGAGGTTGGTCGCCCACACCCCGCGCAGCCGCATCACCCGCATGTCCACGAGCGGTTCGTCCGCGCGCGATTCGGCGAGCACCCAAAGGCCGAGGAAGACGATGCCGACCGCGAACAGGCCGACGGTGTTCACCGAGCCCCAGCCCCAGGACTCGCCCTTGCTCAGCGCGAGCAGTACGCCGACCAGGCCGAGCGACATCAGCGCGCCGCCGAGCCAGTGGATCCGTGCCTTGACCCGGACCGGCGATTCGGGGATCAGGAACCACGACGCGATCGCGGTGACCAGGCAGGTCACCATCGGGATCCAGAACAGCCAGTGGTAGGACAGGTGGTCCATGATCGGGCCGGTGACCACGATGCCTATGCCGCCGCCGATGCCCATGATCGCGGACATCAGGCCGATCGCACCGGCCCGGCGCTCCGGCGGGAACTCGTCGCGCACGATGCCGAAGGAGAGCGGGAAGACCGCGCCGCCGAAGCCCTGGATCACCCGGCCGATGATCATCAGGCCGACCGAGTCGGCCAGCGCGCAGACCAGCGAACCGACCGCGAGCATGCCGATGGTGAACACGAACAGGCGCTTCTTGCCGTACATGTCGCCCAGCCGCCCGAGGATGGGCGTGGTCACCGAGGCGCACAGCAGGTAGCCGGTCATCAGCCACGAGGTCGCGTCGGCGCTCGCGCCGATCTCGGTCTGGATCTGCGGGAGGGCCGGCGCCAGCATCGACTGGAGCAACGAGTAGGTCAGCGCACCCATGATCAGGACGAGCAGGACGAACCCGGTCCGGCTCATGCCTGCGGGCGCGGTCGTGATCGGGGTTCCGGGTGCGGCGGGCGGGACAGTGGCGGACGGCGCCTGCTGCGCGCTCTTCAAGACTGGTTCCTTACATATACGGGCCACCGACGGAGACACACGGTGGGCCGCGACAGGGTTTTTGGTTGGGTGTATCAACCGACTTTATGCGCCCCCGGAACACGTGATCACCGCCGGGCGGAGCACCGGGGGTAAATTCCCTGTAAGTATTTGGTGCGCAAGAGCCAGAAATACGCCAAATATCGGGCAAATCCCAAGCCGCGATTCTGTGTCAAGATCGATCTGACGCATCGTCACTTCTTGGGAGGGCAACCCCGTGGCGGATCGAGAACCCGAACTGCGCATCACCCACATCTCCGAGGCCCCGTGGCACGAGGTCAAGGCCCAGTCGCACGGCGGCCGGCGCACGTCGGTCTGGGAGAAGTTCCTGGAGTGGTCCCCCGAGCGGTTGGTCATCTACGCCCGCTACGACGCGGGTGTAGTGGTCGAACGGCACGGCCACATGTCCGAGCACTACGTCTTCGTCGTGGCCGGCGAGGTCCTGATCGGCGACCGCCCGTGCCCCACCGGCACTCACATCACCCTCGAACAGGGCGCCGCGTTCGGCCCCCTGATCGCCGGCCCCGAGGGCGCGACCCTGTACGAGATCATGTGCGGCGACCCCCGGGCCGTCCCCGCCGACCGCGCGGGCTTCGAACGCCTGTGTGCCGAGCGCGACATCACCCCGCTCCCCAACCCGCCGGTCCCCTGGCCGGATTGGTTGTCCGCACGCACCGACAGCGACGTCGGGGACGGTACGAGCCGGTAGGCGGAGACAACGAGGCCGAGGCCGGCACGACACGCCGGCCCGGCCGGCACGGCACAGAGGCCGGCGGGCACGGACCGGGGACGGCTTCGGCCCGCGCCCGGGCCGAAGCCGTCCCGCCGGGCCGGGCCGCAGACGCGCGCGAGCCACAACGGCGCCGAACCGCGACCCGTCCGCACCGAAAGCAGGCCACCGGCGACCAGGTGGCCCTATTCCCGGGATCCACCGGTTGCCTAGCCTCGGCCCATGGACTCGAAACCGGACCACCCCATGGCGAATCCGAATCCCGACGCGGACCCCGGTCGCGCGCTCTCGAACTGGAGCACCGACCCCGGTTGGCTGAACACCGCGAGCAGTGGCCTGCCGCCGAACGTCGCCTACGAGGCGCTGACCCGGGCCCAGGAGACCTGGCGGCGCGGGCGCACCGACATGGACGGGTTCCACGCGGCCGGCGAGCGGGCCCGGGCCACGTTCGGACGGATCGTCGGCGCGCCGGCCGAGACGATCATGGCGGGCAACACCACCTCCGGCCTGCTCGCCCCGTTCGCCGCCGGGCTTCCGGTCGGCGGGCGGCTCGTGGTGCCCGAGGTCGAATTCACCTCGAACCTGTTCCCGTGGCTGGTCCAGGAGGCCCGGGGCGTCGAGGTGGTCACGGTGCCGCCGGCCAAACTCGTCGACGCGATCGACGAGCGCACCACGGCCGTCGCGTTCAGCCTGGTCCAGTCCGCCGACGGCTCGATCGCCGCCGAGGCGGACATCGTCGCGGCGGCCCGCGCGTACGGCGCGAGCGTGTACGTGGACGGCACGCAGGCCTGTGGTTGGCTGCCGCTGGACGCGACCCGCTACGACCTGTTCGTGGTCAGCGCCTACAAGTGGCTGATGGCACCGCGCGGCACGGCCTACGGCTACGTCGCACCGGAGTTGGCCGCGCGTACCCTCCCGCACGCCGCGAACTGGTACGCCGGCGCCGCCGACGGCGACCCCTACTACGGCCCGCCGTTGCGCCTGACCGACACCGCGCGCCGATTCGACACCTCGCCGGCCTGGTTCTGCCAGGTGGGCGCCGACCCCGCGCTCGACCTGGTCGAGCGGATCGGCGTCGAGCACATCCACGCCCACGACGTGGCCCTCGCCAACCGCTTCCTGGCCGGCCTGGGCCTGCCTCCCGGCGACAGCGCGATCGTCGCGATCGACATCCCCGACGCCAAGGAGCGCCTGGAGGCCGCCGACATCCGGTTCTCGGCCCGCGCCGGCCGCACCCGACTGGCCTTCCACGTGTACAACACCGACGCCGACGTCGACGCCGCCGTCACCGCGCTCACCTCCTGAGCCACCCGATACCGACCCGATGCCGCCCCGGCGGCACCCACCCGCCCGTCACCGACGGCACCGAGCCACCGACCCACCCAACCAACGGGCGGACGCGGCAGCGGGCACCGGGACACCGCCCGGTGCCCGACCGAACCGACCGGCCCCCGCGCCTTTACAGCAGCACCGCCGCCAGCGACCGCCAATCCGCCGCCGGGGCCGCGTCGAACGTCTCGCCCAGGACCTGCACGCAGACGTGGTCGGCGCCGGCGGCGAAGTGCGCGTCGACCGCCGCGCGGATCGCCGACTCGTCGCCCGACGCCACGAGCCGATCCACCATGCGCTCGCTGCCGCCGTCGGCGAAGTCCTCCTCGGTCAGGCCCAGTCGCAGCCAGTTGCGGCGGTAGTTGGGCAGCGTCGCGTACGTCCGCAGATGCTCGCGGCCCCGGCGCAGCGCGGTCTCCCGGTCCGTGGTCGGCACGACCGCCTGCTCCACCGCGAGCAGCCGATCCGGGCCCAGTGCCGCGCGTGCCTCGGCGGTGTGCTCGGGCGTGACCAGATACGTGTGCGCTCCCTCGGACCGCTCGCGCGCGAGGTCCAGCATTCTCGGGCCGAGCGCCGCGAGCACGCGGGCCGGGCGCGGGCCGTCGCCGCCGGGCGCGAGGTACAGGGAGGAGTCCATCGCGTCCAGGTACTCGCGCATGTGCGCGAGCGGCTTCTCGTACCTGTGCCCACCCGGCCGCAGCCCCTCGACCAGCCCGCTGTGGCTGATCCCGAGGCCGGTCAGGAACCGCTCGGGGTACGCCTCGTGCACGGTACGCGCCGCCGCGTTGGCGGCCATCGCGTCCCGGGCCCACACGTTGGCGATGCCGGTCGCGGCGGCGATGCGCGGCGCGGCGCCCAGGACGAGCATCGCCTGGGTGAACGCCTCACGGCCCACCGTCTCGCCCCACCACAGCGCGCCGTAGCCGAGTTCGTCGAGTTCGGCCACGGTCTCCCGCAGCCGGGACACGGGCATGAAGTCGAGCGCGGCGGTCCACAGCCCGATCCGGCCCAGGTCGGGAACGGACCGCGCCGCGGCCGATGTCGGTTGGGGTGTCGCCGGCGGTGTCGGTGTGGTCATGGCACGCTCCCGAGTTCTCTGTAACGCCGTAACAGAAGCTGTCTCCCGCACCATACCGGTCGACATGGGTCACCCTTGGTTCCGAGGGAACCATCGACGCGGAATCATGGTCTGGTCACACGAACCACTTGCCAACCGCGCCCACGCCGTTGCCGGATCCGTCGGAGACCTCGTGCAGAGTCCACTGTTCAACCACACGGTGAGCCAGTCCGCCGAGCGTTACAGCCTGCAGAACGCGCACATGTTGCGGGTGCTGCTGAGCCCCGAGGTGGGCACCGAGGTACTGGCCCGCAAGGGCGCGATGGTGGCCTATCAGGGCAACGTGCAGTTCGAGGGGGCGTTCCAGACCGCCGCCGAGATCCGCACCGGCGCGCTGACCGGCGACATGTTGGACCTGATGCGCTGCCACGGACACGGCACGGTCTACCTCGCCAATCAGGCGCAGAGCATCCACATCCTGAATCTGCACAACGAGGCGCTGATCGTCGAGGACGAGAACGTCCTGGCCCTGGACGGCACGCTGAACTGGAGCGTCGTACAGATCGACGCCGGCTACAACGTGGGCGGCATGGGCGCCTATTCGATGCAGATCGGCGGCACCGGCAAGATCGTCATCACCACGTCCGGCGCGCCGCTGGTACTGCGCGCGTCCAACGACCGCGAGGTGTTCGCGGACGCCGACGCGGTGATCGCCTGGACCGCCGGCCTCCAGACCAGCCTGCAGGCGCAGACCACGTCGCAGCGCATCTGGCGCCGCCGCCGACAGACCGGCGAAGGCTGGACGATGGCCTTCATCGGAGAGGGCTACGTGGTGGTCCAGCCCAGCGAGATCCTGCCCGCGAACCTGACCGCGACCGAGAACAACCGCCACTTCGGCATGGGTCGGGACGGCTTCCAGAACAACACCTGGGCCGGCCCCGGCGGCCCACACGGCGCCCCGCCGCCCCCACAGCCGGGCCCGTACGGCCCGCCCGGCCCCCAGGGTCCGTACGGTCCTCCCCCGCCCGGCCCCTACGGTCCCCCCGGACCGTACGGACCGCCACGCTGACCCCCGCGCCCACCACGGGTCCGTGAGCCTGCCGGACCTACGGCTGCCGTTTGCGCGGTAGGCGTGCCAACTGCCGGGACTGGGCGACCAGTCGGCCCGTCGAGTCCCAGACCTCGCCGTCCTCCTCGAGGTAGCCGCCCGCCGGATTGCGGGTGGCCAGCGCCACCCGCAGCCACCCCGGCGCCGGCCTGGCCCGGACATGCACGGTCAACTCCACCGTGGGCACCCACCCGCGCACGCCGAGGTCGAACGCGGTCGGCACGAGCGAGTCGACCGCGAGCAGCAGCGCCAGTGCATCCGGGGCACGACCGTCCGCGAGCCGCCACCAGGCCCGAATCTCCCCACGCCCGGACGGCCGCCCGGTCGACCAGCCGGCGGTCGCCGGGTCGAGCAGTTGCTCGCTGCGGTCCATGAACGTGGTGCGCCGAAAGGGCGCCGCGCCGGCGGCGCTCGCCGCGCACTCCTCGGGCGAGGGCAGCGCCGGCGGCCGGGCACTCGTACGCACCTCCGGGTCCAGCGCGGCCAGGTCGCCGTAGGAGGCGGCCACGTGCACCCGAATCTCGCCGTCCTGCACGATCCGCGCGGTGCCGGTGCTCAGGGTGCGCCCGGTACGCAGGACCTCCGTGCGCACCTCGGCCGGCCCCGGGTGTGACGTGGTCAGGTAGTGCGCGGTGATCGTGAACGGATCGGGGTGCGGCAGTGTCGCACCGAGCGCGCGGCCGGCGAGGGCGAGCAGGTATCCGCCGTTGAGGCCCATCCCGAACGCCCAGTCCGGCGAGAGCGTGGTGTCGTACACGCCCGGCGCGTCCGGGCGCGCGACGCACGTGGTGTCCCGGTCGAGTTCGTAGTCGGGCGCGGCGCCGGACGGCCCGGTCTCGGCGGATGCCTGTTCGGTCATGGCGGCGACTCCAGGGGCGGCTGACGGGAAGCGACTGACGGGCAAACAGCTTGGCACAGTCACATATCCCGACCGCCGCCCCACCTCACCGAGGCCGGCCAAGTCACCGGCGCACCCTCACAGGTACGAGCCGTCCTCCTCCGCGTCCCCGCCCAGAAGAACGTGCGGCGGACCCACCTCTGCGTTCTGCCGCAGCATCAGGGTCAACCGGATGCCACCCCACAGCCCTTCCAGCCAGCCGATCAACTGCGCCTGCACTATCCGCAGTTCCGCGCCGCTGGGCGCACCCACCCCGGCGAACGGCCCGGTGAGGCGCTCCAGCTCCTCGTACAGATCGGGCGCGAGCGAACGGCGCAGCTCGGGCAGCGAGCGCTCGTAGACGGCGCGCACCCGCCCTCGGCCGGGCTCGTCGAGCGGTGCGTCGCGCAGCTCCTCCAACAGGTGGCGAATCATCTCGGCGACGCGCATCACGCGATCGGGGGCCGGGACCAATTCGCCGAGCGGGCGTTGATCGTCCCCTTCGCGGGTGGTGGTGACAGTCGGATCAACCATGGGCCGCGCCTACCCCGCGCCGGAGGCCGAAAACGCCGGCCGGGTTCAACCGCGCATCCGCGACGCGGGCGGAACGGGCGGCTCGGACGGCCCCGGGTCGCACGCTCGCGACGGCTGCGGGTCTTCGTCGGGCACCGGGTGCGCACGCGCCGTATCGGTGTCGGCCGGCTGCTCCGGCACCGGGCGGTCACCCACCGGTACCGGCCCGATCGCCGCCCCCGCCGGCGGGCCGGCCGCCCACGCGTCGGCGTTCCGCTCCACGCGCGCCCGCGCCTTGGCGGCTCGAAGCAGCACGATCACGCACGCGAGGAACACCAGGTATGCGGCCACCCCCACCACCAGCCAGGTCCACACAGCCCTCTCCCCACGCCAGTCGATCACCAAGAGCTATCAACCGAAATCTACCCGTAAGCGAGGCTCACCCAACGCGTCTGGTGCGTCCGCCTCGTGCGGGTTCCGTGGAGAACCTGCGAAGGCCCGCCGACCGCATCGGCCGATACGCCGGCAAACCGACCCGCCGAGCGCCCGACGAAACCCCATGCCCCGGAAGGACGTCCGGGGCCGGCGCCGAGTTCCCCGCCTCGACCCGCCCGAATCCGCCCTCGGCACGCCTTTCGAGCGAGCCGGATTCTGCCCCGCCGGGACAACCGCACACCGGACGCTTGCGAAAGACTCACTACCGATATATCGTTGAAGCATCGCGAACGATCGCGATACACACAGTAGATCGAACGGCGGCTCGACGAGTCGCCTCATCACAGGGAGAAACCCATGCACCGCAGCAAAGGACGCCTCCAGTGGGGCGCAGAAGGACAGAACCGCCCGGCCTTCGGACCGTGGGGCCCGCCCGGCCCCGGCCCGTGGGGACGCGGGCACGGCCACGGTGGACGTGGCGGACCGGAAGGGCGCGGCCGAGGCCGTGGGCGCGGTCGCGCCCGGCGCGGTGACGTACGGGCCTCGATCCTGGCCCTGCTCACCGAACGGCCCATGCACGGCTACGAGATGATCCAGGAAATCGGCGAGCGCACCGGCGGCGTGTGGAAGCCCAGCCCCGGTTCGGTCTACCCCACCCTCCAACTGCTGGAGGACGAGGGCGTGATCGAGGGCGTCGAGGGCAGCGGCCGCAAGCTGTTCACCCTCACCGACGCCGGGCGCGAGGAAGCCGCCGCGCTTCCCGAGGGCACCAAGCCCTGGGACGAGGCCAGCCAGGGCGTCGACTTCGAGGCGGTCCACGACCTGCGCTCGGCGATGCACGGCATCGGCGACGCACTGCGCCAGCTCATGATGAACGGCACCGAGGCGCAGCGGGCCAAGGCCCTGGAGGTCGTCACGGACACCCGCAAGCGGCTCTACCTGATCCTGGCCGAAGCCGACTGATGTGGGTCGCCCGGATCGCCGATCACCGCTTGCGGCTCGGAGCGCCCGTTCCGCCCCGCAGGCAGGTCCCCCGCAGGGCGTCCCGGTAGTCGAACCCGACTGCCGGGACGCCCTGCGGTCACCCGCGTCACCGGTCGCACCCGCGGATCACCAGGGCGCGACCCGATAGTCCTTGAGGAAGCACCCGAACACCGGCTCCCCCCGCTCCCCGCGCACTATGGGGTCGTACACCCGGGCCGCGCCGTCGACGATGTCCAACGGCGTGCGGAACCCGGTCGCGGCCACCCGCGTCTTGTCGGGATGCGGCTTCTCGTCGGTGATCCAGCCGGTGTCGACGCTGGTCAGGTACACCCCGTGACCGGCCAGATCCTCGGCGCTGGTCCGGGTGAGCATGTTCAACGCGGCCTTGGCCATATTGGTGTGCGGATGCCCGGGCGCCTTGTACGCGCGCCCGAACTGACCCTCCACCGCCGACACGTTGACGATGTAGCGCCGCTCGCACGCGGCCCGGCGCAGCAGCGGCAACAACCGGCTCACCAGCACGAACGGCGCGGTCACGTTGACGAGCTGCACCTCGAGCAGCTCCACCGGATCCACCTCGTCGACCCGCTTGGACCAGGAGTTGACCGGCGCCCGGTCCGGGAGCAGCCCCGCCGCGTCCGGCGCGAGCCGGGCCGGCACCGATCCGGGCGCCGTCGAGGTCGCGTCCCACTCGTCGGCGGGCGACCGGTCGAGCGCGAACTCGAACGCACCCGCCCCGAGCGCGGCCCGCTCGGCGGCGAGCAGCGGTCCGTAGGCCGACGCGGGTCGACGGATGGTCTGGGCCGCGTTGTTGACCAGGATGTCCAGCGGGCGTCCCTCGGCGACCAGTCGATCGCACCACGCGACCAGCCCACCGAGGTCGCGCAGGTCGATCGCGTGCACGTGCAGCCGATGCGCCCACACGTCGTGGTCGGGCGCGGCGGCGAACCGCTCGTGTGTGTCGTGCGGGAAGCGCGACGTCACGATCACCTCCGCGCCGTCGCGCAGGAGTTTGAGCACCAGCTCGTAACCGATCTTCACCCGGCCGCCGGTGACCAGGGCCAGCCGGCCGGTGAGGTCGGCGCGGGCGTGGCGCCGCTGCCGGTTCTCCGCCGCGCACGGTGGGCACAGCCGGTGATAGAAGCCGTCCACCTGCCGATACGGCCGCTTGCAGATGTAGCAGCGCAGGCCCATCTCCACCACGCCGACGCACGTGGGCAGCCCGGTGTCCTCCAGCGGGAGGTCCTCGACCCGGTCGGCGGCGCCCAGCGCGGTGCGCTCGGTCACCTCGGTGCGCTCCGTGCGCCGCAGCGCGCGCTGCTCGGCCCGGCGGCGATGACGCCCCGAGCGAATGAAGGACGCGAGCACCTGCTCGATCCGGCGTCGCTCGGGTGCGTCCGGCGGGAGGTCGGACATCGCGCCGAGCACGGCGAGACAGTCCTCGAGGGACGGTGGGACGGGAAGTGTGTCCGAGTCGGTCATGGGGTCCCCCCGAGGGACTTGCGGCGGATCCGGCGACCGGCCCTATGGCTCCGCGGGATCCGCGAAGCGGGCGTCGCTCGGGGGCGTCGGCGACTCTCCCATGGGCTCGCTCCCTTCGCGGACGGATCCCGGGCCGATGTCGCCGAAGCGGCGGATCGACGCGTCGGCGGTTCACCGACGGACCGTCACATTAGCGAGGCGTCACCGGACCGGTCACCGGCTTTTCGCTCTCTCCCGGGCCTGTCCCAGGGGCCTGGCCGGGCCGCGCCACGTGGAGGCGGCGCCCGGACAGGGCCTAACCGCGTCCGTCCACCACCGCGCGCAGCAGGTCGAGTTCGGATACCGAGCCGGGCTCGCCGCCGATGGCGGCCAATCGGTTCGCCGCGCGTTGCAGTTCGGCGTTGACCGGGGTCGGCACGCCGTGCAGGCGGCCGATCCGGACGATCTCGCCGTTGAGGTAGTCGGTCTCGATGCCGCCGGTGTGCCGGTACAGGCTCTGCCAGGACGAGCCGCCGGGCCGCCGTTCACCACCCACCGGGCGTACCTGCACGAGGGGGCTGACCGGCGCGAACTCGGCGTGGATCCCGGCCGAGAAGAGCACCGTGCGCGCCTCGTCCATCGCGAGTCGGTCCAGATTTCCGCCGCGCGCGTTCGGGCCGCACAGTGCCTCGACCGCGTTGCCCAGGTTGGTCACCAGCTTGCCGTACTTGTACGCGGTGATGTCCGGGTACACCTCGGAGCCGTAGCCGGCGCCCGACAGGACACGTGACACCTGGGCCGCGAAGGCGTCCCGGCCGTGCGGGTACCGGCCGATGTCCAGGACTCCGGTCACCGGCGACGAGTACGCGCGCACGACGCCGGGTTCGAGGTAGGCGGACGGGCACGCGACCAGGACGCCGTACACGTTCGCGAACAGGCGCAGCGCCGCGTCCTCGTTGGCCACGCCGTTCTGCGCGCACAGGATCGGCACCCGCGAGTCGGCGTAGCGGGCCAACTCGCGCAGCGCGCCGGCGGTGTCGTGGGACTTGACGCACAGCACCACCGCGTCCACCTCGGCCCAGTCCACGAGGGAATCCAGCGTCGCGATGTCGGTCACCGCGGCGAGGCGCACCACGTCCTCGCCGTCGGGGGTCAGGACCCGCAGTCCGTGGGCGCCGATCGCGTCGACGTGCACGCGCCGGCCGACCAGGTGTACGTCGTGCCCCGACTGCGCGAGGCGAGCGCCGAGGACGCCGCCGACTGCCCCGGCCCCCAGGACTACAAATCGCATGGCCGATCCCTCCCCGACGCGAGAGCCCATCCAAACACGTCAGGGCACCGCCGTGGGGTCCGCGAGGCCACCGGTTTTCCGGTCTGCCGGACGCCACGGCACGACCGCCGCGAGCGCGCCGGGTGGGCGCCGGATCCGCCCGAGCTCGGGCGCGGCACGGGTCCGCCGCGCCCGTCGGGCCCGGTGGGGCTCGCTCCGACGCACACGTCGCCGAGCGGACGTACCGCCGCCGGACCGCGCTACCGCACGCGTCCCGGGCCCGCCCCGCGCGCGATCGCGGTCAGGTCGACGCCCAGGCCGGTACGTACCCGCCGCCCCGATGCCCCGACCCCGTTCCCCCGGACGGCACCGGTGCCGCGCGTCGGGCGGCGGGCACGTGCCGGATCGAGGTGTGCGGTTCGCCGTCCACGACGGTGCGCCCGCCGCGCGGCTCGAAGCCTCGACGGGTGAACCAGTCGGCGCTGCGCGCGTACACGTCGGAGATCACCGGGCGCGGACCCGCCAGCACCAGCGCGTGCCGGACCAGCACGGTGGCATGCCCCTGTCGACGATGCGACAACAACGTACAGACGCGGCCCATCCGCAGCAGGCCGTCCCCCTCCTCGGTCAGCCGCAGCGTGGACACCGCCTCGCCGTCCTGTTCCGCCCACAGGTGCGCGGTTCCCGGCTCGATGTCGCGGCCGTCGGGATCGAGCCAGGGCTGCCGGCGTGCGACCACGAAGACCCGGCTGCGCAGCGACAGCAGCCGGTACAGACTCGCGGCGTCGATTTCGCCCGCTGTTCCGTAGAAGTACGACACGTCCATATGCCGCAGGGTGGCACCGCGAGGGCGCCGTCGGGCGACCCCGATCTGCCACGCGGGCAACGCTCGGATGAACTCTTGTGGGCCGGCAGGCGGCGTCACGAGCAGGTGCAGGCCGGGTCTCGGGCGGGTACCGGCCGATCCACGTGTCAAATATCCCACTGCGTGCCGGACCTCGGGCGTGGAAGACTCGCAACCTCGCCCGCCTCCACCGTGCACACGAGGATCTCGCGGGCGACTGCCCTGCGAGGAGGAGATATCCAGGTGAGCGTCGAAGAGTTGTCGCAACCACAACATCGTCCGTTGCCCGAGGTACGTCAGTCGGGCAAGCTCGCGGACGTCTGTTACGACATCCGGGGTCCGGTTCTCGACGAGGCGAAACGCCTGGAGGACGAGGGACACCGGATCCTCAAGCTGAACATCGGCAACCCCGCGCCGTTCGGCTTCGAGGCCCCCGACGAGATCCTGCACGACATGATCCGCAACCTGCCGTCCGCGCAGGGCTACTCGGACTCCAAGGGTGTGTTGTCCGCCCGCCGAGCGGTGGTCCAGCACTATCAGACGCGCGGTATCGAGGGTGTCGACGTCGACGACGTCTACCTGGGCAACGGCGTCTCCGAGCTGATCGTGATGGCCCTGCAGGCGCTGTTGAACAACGGCGACGAGGTGCTCGTGCCGATGCCGGACTACCCGCTGTGGACGGCGGCGGTCAGCCTGTCCGGCGGCACCCCGGTGCACTACCTGTGCGACGAGAGCGCCGAGTGGTATCCCGACCTCGACGACATCGCGGCCAAGATCACCGACCGCACCCGGGCGATCGTGGTGATCAATCCGAACAACCCGACCGGTTCGGTCTACCCGCAGCGGATCCTCGAAGGCATCGTCGAGCTCGCCCGCCGGCACGGACTCCTCCTCCTCGCCGACGAGATCTACGACAAGATCCTCTACGACGACGCCGTGCACGTCCCGCTCGCCTCACTCGCGCCGGACCTGCTGTGCCTGACCTTCAACGGCCTGTCCAAGGCCTACCGGGTGGCCGGATTCCGCTCCGGGTGGTTGCTGCTGTCCGGCCCCAAGCGGCACGCGACCAGCTACATCGAGGGCCTGAACATCCTGGCCAACATGCGCCTGTGCGCGAACGTGCCCTCGCAGCACGCGATCGCCACCGCGCTCGGCGGCTACCAGAGCATCAACGACCTGATCCTGCCCGGCGGCCGGCTGCACGCCCAGCGCGACGCCGCGTACGAGGCGCTGATCTCGATCCCGGGGGTGACCTGCGTCAAGCCCAAGGGCGCGCTGTACGCGTTCCCCCGGATCGACCCGGACGTGTGCAAGATCGTCGACGACGAGAAGTTCGTCTTCGACCTGCTCCAGAGCCAGCGCATCCTGGTCGTGCAGGGCACGGGATTCAACTGGCACCAGCCGGACCACTTCCGCGTCGTGACGCTGCCCCAGGTCGACGACCTGACCGACGCGATCACCCGGATCGGCGAGTTCATCGGGTCCTACGGGCAGTGATCCGACGCCGACCGCGGGCCCGGCGCCGACCGGCGTCGGGCCCTCGGCGCTCTTCAGGCCAGGAGCGGGCGCACGGCGAGCTTCCTGACGTGCGGCACGACCAGCTCGCCGAACGCGGCGGTCTGCTCCAGGTACTGTTCCCGCGACGTGGCCGGCAGGGTCAGCGTCACCCCGGTCACCCCGGCCTCGGCCTGCTCGGTCAGGTCCGCGACGATCGCCTCGTGGTCGATGCCGTCGCCGTCGAACATGCTCATCCCGCGCGGCATGAAGGTGATGTCGATCGGGTCGGTGCGGCCCACCGAGGCCGCGTACTCGCGGGCGTAGTCCAGCCGCGCCGCCAGGTCGGCCAGCGTCTCCAGGCCCGGGGTCTTGAGGTACTTGGACGCGCCCGCCGGGGCCGGCATCGGCAGCCAGCCGTCGCACAGGTCCACCACCCGGCGGATCGCCCGCTTGCTGTTGCCGCCCACCCAGATCGGGATCCGCGGCTGCGCCGGGCGCGGGCGCATGGTGTTGCCCGCCACGCTCTCCCCGGTCCACGCCGCGCGCATCGCCCGCAGCGCGTCGTCCAACACGTCGTTGCGGTTCGCGTAGTCGGCGCCCAGCGCGGCGAACTCGGGCTCCAGGTAGCCCGCGCCCACGCCCAGGATCACCCGACCACCGGAGAGCGCGTCCAGCGAGGAGATCATCTTCGCGGACAGATACGGGTTGCGGTACGCCGGGACGAACAGGTTGGTGTGCAGCCGCAGCCGGGTGGTGGCCGCCGCCGCGAAGGACAGCGTGACCATCGGATCCAGCGTGTGGTGGCCGCCGTGGGCGAGCCACTGGTCGCCGGGGAACGGGTGGTCGGTGGTGAAGACCGCGTCGAACCCGGCGGACTCGGCCGCGCGGGACATCTCCATCACGGCCTCGGCGCTGATCAGGTCGGCGCCGGCCTCGACCAGGTGCGTGGGCAGTCCGAGCGAAAGGAACATGGCGGCAACGTAGCAGCGACCTGACGCATCGTCAGTAACCGCTGCCACAGCCGTCATCCGCCGTAGGTCGTGGCCGGCGGCTTGGCCGGCCCGAGCGCCTTGCCCAACCATTCGTCGTACAACTGCTGCCAACGGCCGCTGCTCTTGAGCTGCTCCAGCACCCCGTTGAGGAAGCGCACGAAGTCGGTCTGCCCCTTGGGCACCGCGATGCCCTTGACCTCCTCCACGGTGGTCGGGCCGACCACGTCCAACCACGGGTCCTGCTCGCGCAGGCTCTCCAGGAGCGAGGCGTTGGTGTACGCCGCCGCCACCCGGCCCTCCTGGAGCGCGACCAGGCAGTCGGTCCGGTCCGCCACCGCGTACACCCGGGCCTTGGACTCGGCCACCCGGCGTTCGGGCGTGGTGTTCGCGGACACGCACACGTACTTCCCGGCCAGATCCGCCAGACTGGCCACCTTCGTGCCGCGGGGCACCAGGAAGCGCAGCGCGTCGTCGAGGTAGACGCCGGAGAACTCCACCTGCTGTCGGCGCTCGCAGGTGATCGTCATCGCGTCCACGACCATGTCCGCCTGGCCCTCGACCAACACGTCGATCCGGCGACCGGGCGGAATGGTCCGGAACTGGATCCGGTCCGGGTCGCCGAAGATCGCCTTCGCCACCTCCCGGGCCAGCTCTATGTCGAAGCCCTCCAACTCCCCGGTGCCCGCACTGCGCGCGGAGAACATCCGGGTGTTCTGGTCGACGCCGACCACCAGCTTGCCCCGCCCCTGGATCGACGCCATCGTCGAACCGGCCGGCATCGTGCCGCCCGGCCGGGGCGGGGTGATCGGGGTCAGGCTCCGACTCGGGTCGCACGGCGGCGCCGGCACCGGGGGCGCGAGCACCGGATCGGGTACGCCGACCTCCACCGGGGCGTACCGGGACGGGGAGCGCGCGTCGGCGCCGTCCGCCCCGCCACTCCCGCACGCGGTCACCAGAAATACCAGTGCCAGGGCCGCCACTCGACGTGACGCTGCATCAACTCTGTTGGGCCACACGGAAGGCAGCATCGCAGGTGGGGTGCCGCGGGAAACGAGGGCGTTCCCTCTTCTCGTGCCGAACGTCCGCCGTGGATCGAGGAGGCCCCGAAGCCGGATAGCGTAACCGCACGCGATCGCCCGCGACGCGCCCCGTCGACGGAAGGACAACCATCCATGAGTCTCCAGGCATTCGCCGAGCTGACCGGCCCGGCAGCGGCCACCTTCGACGAGGTGCAGCGCCGCAATCCCGGAGAGCCCGAATTCCACCAGGCGGTGCACGAGGTGCTGGAAAGCCTCGCCTCGGCCCTGACCAGGCGGCCCGAACTCGCCGACGCGGCACTCCTGGAACGGCTGGTGGAGCCCGAACGCCAGGTGCTGTTCCGGGTGCCGTGGACCGACGACGCCGGTCGGGTCCATGTCAACCGGGGCTTTCGGGTGGAGTTCAACGGCGCGCTCGGCCCGTACAAGGGCGGGTTGCGCTTCCACCCGTCGGTGAACCTGAGCGTGGTCAAGTTCCTCGGCTTCGAACAGATCTTCAAGAACGCCCTGACCGGGCTCGGCATCGGCGGCGGCAAGGGCGGTTCGGACTTCGACCCCAAGGGCCGTTCGGACGCCGAGGTGATGCGCTTTTGCCAGTCGTTCATGACCGAGCTGTACCGCCACCTGGGTGAACATACCGACGTTCCCGCCGGTGACATCGGGGTCGGTGGACGCGAGATCGGCTACCTGTTCGGTCAGTACCGACGGATCACCAACCGCTACGAGTCCGGCGTGCTCACCGGCAAGGGGCTGGGCTGGGGCGGGTCCCAGGTGCGCACCGAGGCGACCGGGTACGGCTGCGTGTACTTCCTGGCCGAGATGCTGGCGGCGCGCGGCGACGACCTGGTGGGTCGGCGCGCGGTGGTCTCCGGTTCGGGCAACGTGTCGATCTTCGCCATCGAGAAGGCCCGCGAGCTCGGCGCCCGCGTCGTGGCGGCCTCCGACTCGACCGGCTACATCGTCGACGACAAGGGCTTGGACCTGGACCTGCTCAAGGAGATCAAGCTGGACCGGCGCGGCCGGATCGCGGAGTACGCCGACCGGGTCGCGCACGCGCGCTACGTGCCGGACGGCTCGGTCTGGGAGGTCCCGTGCGATGTCGCGCTGCCGTGCGCGACGCAGAACGAGCTGACCGGCCCGGCCGCCGCGCACCTGGTCAAACACGGCCTGACGGCGGTCGCGGAGGGCGCCAACATGCCGTGCACGCCGGACGCCGTGCACGTCTTCCGCGCCGCGGGCGTGTCGTTCGCGCCGGGCAAGGCGGCCAACGCGGGTGGTGTGGCCACCTCGGCCCTGGAGATGGCGCAGAACGCCGCCCGCACGTCCTGGAGCTTCGCCGACACCGACGCCCGGCTCGGCGCGATCATGCGCGACATCCACGACACGTGCCTGAGCACCGCCGCCGAGCACGGTCACGAGGGCGACTACGTGCTGGGCGCCAACGTGGCCGGCTTCCTGCGCGTCGCCGACGCGATGAACGCCTTCGGCGTGGTGTGATCCACGGCTGAACCCCACGCGTCGCCGCCGTCCGACCGGTCTCCCCCGGTCGGGCGGCGGCGCCCGGTCGGCGCTCAGTCGACCGTGCGCCGGAACACCTGCCGCGAACCGCCCTCGGGCCCCGGCTCCGCGGGCTCGGCCGGCACGAAGCCGAGCGACGCGTAGAACGCGCGCGAGCCGCCCTCGATCGCGCCCGGGTGGTCGAGCCCGAAGGTGATCAACTCGACGGTTCCCGGCCCGCGTACGTACCGGCTCGTCGCCTCCGCCATCAGCGCCCGGCCCACGCCTCGCCCTCGGGCGGCCTCGGCCACCACCAGCCAGTGCACGTGATGCACCGGCGGTTCCGCGCCGAACAGCAGCCCGCCCAGCAGGCCGGGTCCGGTGTCGGCGGGCACCACGAGCGCCAGGCCGGTTCGGATGTGCTCGTCCAGCGCCGCGTGGAATCCGGGCTCGTCCACCATCGGTCCGAACCAGTGCTCGACCTCGGCGGCCAGTGCGAGGAATCCGGCCCGGTCCGCCGCATGCGCGGGTCTGACGATCATCGGCCCAGTCTGACAGGGCCGATTCGGCCTGCGAGAGGGGTCTCGGACGCGGGGCTCCCGACGCGGCCCCGCCACGGCCTCGGTTGCCGCCGCGTCCGGCGAAAATCGTTGGCTCCGGCGCCGTGCGCGCTGTTACGTTCGCCGGGTCCGGTCCGCCTCACCGCGGACTCACCCCCTTCGGAAATCAGGTGTTGATGCCCGTCCTCGCGCCGAGCGCGCCTCGTATGACCGCGGTCGGATCCGGCCTCCGGGACTTCCCCGACGCTCGCTGATCCCCCGGTGGGCCCACCGGTCCGCACGCGCACATCGCGGCGGACCGCGTCGACGACCCCTCCGAGACCGCTCGGCGCTTCCTTGCTGCCTTCGCTTCCGCCTTCGGCAAGGAGATTTCCGAGTGTCCAACGGCAACAACAATTCCGGTAAGCAGCACACCGTCCCACCACGCACCGACACCTTCACCTGTGTCCGCTGCGGCCTCACCGTGACCACCGTCGACCCGGCCGGCGGCCGGCGCAACCACTGCCCGAGCTGCCTGCACTCCCGGCACGTCCTCGACCGCGTCGAGGGCGGCCCGTCCGAGTGCGCGGCGCGGATGTCGCCGATCTCGATCGCGGTGCTGCGCGGCGGCGACTGGATGATCGTGCACCGGTGCATCCGGTGCGACGAACTGACGTCGAATGCGATCGCCCCGGACGACAACCAGCTCATCCTGGTCCGGATGGCCGTCCGGCCACTGGCGCAACCGCCGTTCCCGCTCGAAGTGTTCGGGGAGTGGTGACGGTGGCCCGCCGCAGACCGGCCAACCGCCGCCCGCAGCGGTACAAGGACGTCACCCACGGGCGGACCGGACGCGGCGACGCGTTCCGCTGCGTGGGTTGTCGACTCGACGTGCCGTTGCTCGCGCCCGGTACGGCGCATCGCAACCACTGTCCGCACTGCCTCACCAGCCTGCACCTCGATCGCCGTGTCCCCGGTGATCGGGCGGCCGACTGTCGGGGCCGGATGAGCGTGCTGAGCATGTCCGTTCGGCCGGACGGGGAGTGGCAGTTGATCCATCAGTGCCAGTCCTGTGGGGCGCTCGGCGCGAACCGGATCGCCGGCGACGACAACCCGCTCGCGCTGATCCGGCTGGCGCTGCGCCCGTTGAGCGACCCGACCCGCCCGATCCGCGCGCTGCTCACGTTGTAGGGCCGCGCCCGACACGGTGGCGGGTGGGCGCCGGCCGGGCCGACGACGGCCCGGCCGGCGCCCGGGCGCGAGCGCGGGCGTCGCGGACGTCAGTCCATGCCGGTTCGGCCCGGGGACCAGAAGGGCTTGGTGATCACCGACCTGCGGTCCCAGCCGTGGTCGGCGACCAGTCGGTCCCGGACCAGCTTGACCGTCTTGGCCTCGCCCGCCACGTAGGCCACGCCCGGCGTGGCGGGCAGCGCCAGCCGGCCCACCGCGTCGGCCAGGGTCGCCGAGGAGGCCGCGGACGCGTCGCCGCGTTCGAGCCAGGTGAGCCGTTCGGCGTGCGGTATCGGCAGCCGGTCGGCCGCGGTCGCGGTCTCGATCACCCCGTACACGTTCACCGCCGGGCCCACCGCCGCGATCATCGCGCCCAGCGCGACCGACGCGGTCTCCTCGCCGACGAACACGTGATACGGCGCGTCCGGACGCAGCACGAAGCCGCCCTCGGGCCGGCCGAACCGGACCCGGTCGCCGGGCCGCGCCGCGCGACCCCACGCGGCTCCGGGCCCCGTGTCGCCGTCGTGGTCCAGCACGCACAGGTCCAGCGTCCCGGCCCGCGGGTCGTTGCCCCAGACCGAGTAGGTACGCAGCAGGTTGCCCGCCCCCTGGCGCCAACCCGCCATCGAGAGCACGTCGTTCACATGCACCCGGACCTGTTGTCCAGGCCGGCAGGACAGTCCGCGCAGCGCGTCGTCGTGCATCCGGATCCGTCGCATCCGAGCCGCGATCGGCTCCGTCTCGACGACCGTGGCGGACAGGAACACCCGGTCGAGCAACCGGCCCATCGGGCCTCGCCGCCGACTCGTCTCGCGGTTCACGCGGTCCTCCCGGAAGTGCCCGAGTCGGCCGAGGCGCCCGCGCGGTCGCGATAGCCCATCGCGACCGCGGCGGTGGCCACCAGCAGCAGGCCGCCGACGACCAGGAAGCCTACCGACATCGCGTCGGTGAACGAGTCCACGACCCGGGCGTGTTCCGCGCCCCGGGTCCGGGAGAGTTCCACGGCCGGTTGACCGGAGAACCGGCCGGCCAGGATGGTGCCGAACACCGCGACCCCCAGCGCCGCCCCGACCTCCCGCGCGGCGGTGTTCAGGCCGGAGCCCAACCCCGCCTGGTGTTTGGGCAGTTCGGAGACCACACCGAAGGAGAGCGCGGGCGCGCACAGTCCCATGCCCGCCGAGAGGATCAGCAGGAACCCGGCGTACACCGCGTACGGGGTACGTGCGTCCACCGTCGCCATGCACAGCAGCCCGATCCCGATCAGGCTCAGCCCGAACACCACCAACGGCCGGGTACCGACCCGCTGTTGCGCCTTGACCGCGATCTTCGGCGCGAGGGCCATGCCGACCGTGAGCGGGATGATCGCGAAGCCGGTGCGCAGCGCCGAGAAGCCCTTCACGTATTGCAGGTACTGGGCGTTGATGAAGAACAGCGAGAACAGTCCGAAGAAGCTCGCACCGATCCCGAGCACGCCGGCCCGCAGCTTGGCGGACTTGAACACGCGCGGGTCCAGCAGCGGGTGTTCGGCACGGAGCGCGTGCACCACGAAGCCGCCCAGGAGCAGGCCGCCGAGCGCGAAGCCGCCGATCACATGGGTGGAGCCCCAACCGAACTCCGGGCCCTCGATGATCCCGTACAACACCGCGACCAGGCCGGTGATCAACAGCGCGGAACCGATCGGGTCGAGCGCGGCCGGGTGGGTGGCGGTACGCGGGGTCACCCACTGGACGATCGCGGCGAGCACCGCGGCCAGCGGGACCATGATCCAGAACAGGCCCTGCCAGGGCAGGTATTCCTGGACCAGACCGCCGCCGACGTTGCCGAGCAGGCCGCCCAGGCCGACCGCGAGTGTCCAGGACGCCATCGCCTGGGGCCGGCGTTCGGCCGGGAAGACGTGCATCAGGATCGACATGGTCGCGGGCATGATCAGCGCGGCGCCCGCGCCGGAGACGCCCCGGCCGGCGATCAGCGTGGCCGAGTTCGTGGCGAGCGCGCTGACGCAGGCACCGGCGGCGAACACGCCGAGCCCGGCGAGCAGCGCGCCCTTGCGGCCGTAGCGGTCGCCGAGCGCGCCGGCGGGGATGAGCAGGCCGGCGAAGACGATCACGTACGCGTCGACGATCCACAGGATGTTGTCGGCGGACGGATGCAGCCGGGACGCGGCCAGTTGCGGAATGGCCAGGTTGATCGCGGCGACCATGCTCTGCGCGACCAGCACGCAGGCACACATCGCGAGGAGCACGGCGCGCGACGCGCCGGCGGGTTCGGTTTCGGATTCGGCACCGCCGGCGCGTGGCGCCGACGTGCCCAGGACGGGCGTGGACATGGGTCCCCCAGGAGCTGACCGACGAAGGAGGAAGGGATGTTGCGGGGACTGCGTGTCCGGACCCGTTCACCGTAGGCTGAGCAACCGATTGACTCCAGTGCATGTTTTGCATGGAAAGGATGCGTGTGACGCAATCCGGGATGGACCTCAACCTGCTGACCGCGTTGGACGCGCTCCTGGAGGAGTGCAGTGTCTCCGGTGCGGCGCAGCGCATGCACCTGTCCGAGCCGGCGATGAGCCGGACGCTGGGCCGGATCCGCAAGGCGCTGGGCGACCCGGTGCTGGTCCGGGCCGGCCGCTCGATGGTGCCGACGCCGCACGCACTGGCCATCCGGGCCGAGGTGCGCACCATCGTGGAACGTGCCACGACCCTGTTCGCCGCCGCCGGCGACGTGAACCTGGGCACGCTGTCGCGCACGTTCACCGTGTGGTCGCACGACGCGTTCGCCGCCGCGTGGGGCGCGCAGTTGTTCGCGCGCGCGGCGCGTGAGGCACCGGGCGTACGACTGAAGTTCCTCGCGGAGAGCCACGTCGACACCCCGGCGCTGCGCGAGGGGGTCGCCGATCTGGAGGTGGGCGTGATCGACACCACTTCGCCGGAGGTACTCACCGAGCACCTCTTCGAGGACCGGATGGTCGCCTGCGTGCGGGCCGGTCACCCGCTGCTGCGCGGTCGGTGCACGCCCGAGCGGTTCGCCGCCGCCGAGCACCTGATCGTCTCGCGTCGGGGCAGGATGCACGGCCCGGTCGATGCGGCGCTCGCCGAACTCGGGCTGGAGCGGCGGGTGGTGGGCGCCGCGCCGACCTTCCCGTCCTCGCTGTTCATCCTCGGGGCGAGCGATCTGGTCGGCCTGGTCGCGGGCCAGATCACGTCGATGGTCGAGGGCATGGGGTTGCGCACCTTCGAGGTGCCGTTGGAACTGCCGGGGCTGCCGATGGGGTTGGCCTGGCATCCACGCAACGACGCCGACCTGGGGCACGCGTGGCTGCGGCAGTGCGTGCGCGACGTGCTGCTGGAGACACTCGCCGGGTGAGTCCGAAATCGCGCCGGTCGCACCCGGTCGTGCCCAGCCGTGCCCGGTCGTGTGCCCGAGGGATCAGTTGTCGAGGCGCATCAACTCGATGCGGGTCCCGTCCGGATCGGCCAGGAAGACCAGTTCGGTCGAGCCGGTCTCGCTCGGCAGGCTCGCGCGCGTGTCGGCGAGGAGCGTGCCGCCGTACTCCACCAGCCGCGCCGCGGCGGCGTCCACGTCCTCGACGATGAAGGACAGGTGGGTCAGCCCGAGCTGGTTGCGCCGCCGCGACGGCTCGCCGAGCGGGTCCGGCGACGCGTAGTGCAGCAGTTCGACGACCATGCCCGCCTTGGCGATCATCTGCGAGACCAGACGCACGTCACCCTCGACCTCGAGGGTGTGTGCCACCTCGTTGCCCACGTCGTAGCGCACCACGGGGGTGAAGCCGAGACCGTCGCGATAGAACCGCAGCGCGCGCTCCAGGTCGGTGACGCACAGGCCCAGGTGGGACGCGTTGTAGCTGATGGCGTCGGACATGGCGCGGCTCCCGGGTTTACTGACGATGCGTCAGGTCGGCTGGTGTGCGCACGCTAGCAACGGCGGGCGCAATGATCCACTGCCGCGTCCCGACCGGAGTCGACCGGCCCACGTTTCGATCGACCCTGTCGACGGGACGTGTCGAGCCTCCCGCCCCGCTCAGTCCGCGACCAGGTCGCCCTCGAGCACCGTGATCGCGCTGCCCGACAGTCGCACCCGGTCGCCGACCAGTTCCACGCCGACCGTGCCACCGCGTGCGGACAACTGCGCGCCGGTCATCCGGCGAAGGTCCAGCCGCGGGGCCCAGTACGGACCGAGCGCGCAGTGCGCGGACCCGGTGACCGGGTCCTCGTCGACGCCGACCGAGGGCGCGAACGCGCGCGAGACGAAATCGGCCCGACCGGTGCCCACCGCGGTGACGATCACCGCCCGATACGGCAGCGCGGCGATCATCCCGAGATCCGGGTCCACCGCGCGTACCACCGCCTCGGACGCCACCTCGACCAGCAGGTCGTCACCGCCCGCGGCCACCCGGATCGGCTCCACGCCCAGGGCCAGGCCCAGATCGGACGGGATCGGCACCTCGCGCGGCGGCAACGCGGGGAAGTCCAGGATCACGCCGGCGCTGTCCAGCGACGCGCTGAGCACCCCGCTGCGGGTCGCGAAGCGGATCCGCGACGTGTTCGCGAGGCCCTGCCCGAAGAGCACGTGCGCGGTCGCCAGCGTCGCGTGCCCGCACAGGTCCACCTCGGTCTGCGGGGTGAACCAGCGCAGCCCGAAGTCCGCGTCGGCGCCCGGGTGGGCCACCGCGAACGCGGTTTCGGAGTGCCGCAGTTCGGCGGCGACGGACTGCATCCAGGCGACGTCCTCGGCATGCGCGGGGTCGGGCAGGCACACTCCCGCCGGATTGCCCCGGAACGGCTGGTCGGTGAACGCGTCCACGACGAAAATCCGCATGCCCGTCACCGTACCCAACGACGTCGAACACGCGGGCGGATCCACGACCATCCGAACCACACGACGCCGACGAACGCGAGCGTGCCCAGGCCCACCAGCAGCCACGGCCACCAGCTCAGGTCCACCCGCTCGTCGCCCCGATAGAGCAGATCGTCGCCGGACACCTCCGGCCCGAGCGTGATTCGGGTGTTCGGCAGGTGCTCCTTGAACGACTCGGCCAGCGGGGTGCGCACCTCGCCGACCACCCGCGCCCTGGCCTCGTAGTGGCCGGCGTCCGCCCACATGCCGTCGGTGCGATGTGTGCGCGCGGCCAGATTGACCGAGAAGTAGACCGGTTGGCCGGGCGCGAGCAGCGGCGCGCCGTCCTTGAGGCCGACCATGCCGACACCGTCCACCCGCAGCCGGGTGACCTGGAGCGGTACCCGGCTCGTGGTCGCCACCAGGCGCAGGCACAGTTCGCGGCCCGAGGACAGGTCGAGTCGGGTGTTCGGCGGCACCGGCTGGAAGGTCCGGCAGTCCAGCGCGTCCGGCTGCTCGGCGGGCGGCATCAGCCAGGTCGCCCGGACACCCTTGTCCTTGTCCGCCTCCACGATCCGGGCGGCGGCGCGCAACTGCAGGCCGGTCCGGGCCTGGGTCAGGCCGGTGCCCGGGTCGGCCGGGTCGTCCCGGAGCACCTTCGTGTCCGGCAACACCCGCTGCAGCACCGGCCCCGCGCTGCTGTCGCTCGCCAGCGGGATCGCAAAGCCCGCGATGCCGCGGCCCTCCTCGCCGAGCCGGTCGAAGTCCTTGCGCAGGTCCGGGCCGACCGTGTCGCGGGCCGCGTCGGTGAGCAGCAGGACCCCGTTCACCGAGTTCGGCGCGGAGGTGCGCAGCACGGTGAGCGCCCGGTCGAGCGCCGCGTTCACCTCGCTGGGCATCTCCGCCCGGATCGGCGGCGGGCTGTCCGCCGGGCCGTTCTCGGGCGGGTCCGCGGCACGTACGGCGGGCAGCCGCTCGGCCATCGCGGCCGGGTCGGTGACCGGTTCCAGGCCGTTGCCGTACTCGGTCGCGGTCGTGTCGAAGCTGATCAACGAGACCCGGTCACGCGGGGTGAGCCGGCTCAGGAACGTGGCCACCGCCGAGCGGACCGAGGCGTAGCGCCCGGTGCGGTGCATCGACGCCGAGGTGTCCACCAGGATCACGTAGTTCACGCTCTCCCGATCCGCGCCCAGGCTCGCGATCAGCCGCTCGGCGCCGTACGGATCGGCCGGCTCGGCGGTGACGACCGTCGCCGGTCGCCGGGCCGCCGCGGCCTCGCCCGAAGGCACCGCGGTCGACAACGCGAGCAGCGCGAGGATCACCGGGAGGGCCAGCACGCGCAGCCCGTCACCGTGTTTGAGCGCGGTCCGCAACTGTTTGAGATGGCGACGGAACGCATCGAATTCGTCCTGTTCACGTTCGACGATCAGCAGAGCGGCCTCCGGCCCCCAGATGTGCCCCGCGATCAACACCCGGATCGCCCGCAGTTCCTCGCGGGCCTGCGCCGGGGTCGGTCCACGGGCGGTCAGTTCCCGCTCCAGATACGGCAGCAGCAGGTCGCGCTCACGATCGGGCGCGCCATGCCACCAGCGGCCGACCTCGCGCACGTACAGGTCGCGGCGGGAGCGGGCCGGGCCGTCCACGATCTCACCCGCCCACACCCGGGCCGCCGCGTCGGCGTTCACTCCGCGCAACGCGTCGCGAAACCAGCCGCTCGCGGCGCGCGCGGCCAACTCCGGGCGGGCCCGGGCCACCGCCGCCCACCACGCGTTGTCCAGACCGGGCAACTCGGCGAGTCGGGCGTCGGCGAGCACCGCGTCGGCGACCGCGGCGGTGACCGCCGGATCACCGGCGCGAACCAGTTCGCCGAGCAGTTCGGCGGTCACCGGCACCGCCCGCAACAGCGCGGCGATCCACCCGGCGAAGCGTCCCTCGGCGACCGGCTCGTGCCGCAGCGCCAGCAGGTCCGCCGCCACATACGGCCCGTCCATCGGCGCGCCGCCCAGCGCCAGTCGCAGCACGTCGGCCCGCACCCGGGCGGCGACCGGCGCCTGCGGCCCGAGCGGGCCGCCCAGGAGAACGGCCAGGCCCTGCGCGGCGGGATCCGCGCGGCGGTCGGTGAGCGGGACCAGGGTCGGCCACAGGTCGTGCAGGACGGCGGCGATCGTGGCCTGGTCGGTGTGCCCGGCCACGCGCAGCGTGAACACCGCCTCGGCGGGCGGGATCTCGGCGGGTCGCAGCCGCTCGCCCGCCAACAGCGCGTACGGCGCCAGCCATTCCGGCGCGCGGTCGTCCCACGGCCGGATCACCTCCAGCCACGCGCGCAGGTCGGCTCCCGAGGTGTCCAGGAGCCGGCGCAGCACCACCGGGTGGTTCCACAGCGCGTCGTAGAGCGCGGGCACGTCGGTGGTCGGCGCCGGGCCGAGCAACCGGCACAGGTCGGCGACCAGCGCCTCGGGCGATATCGCGTCGCCGTCCGCCCGGCCCGCGCCGTTGGCGGTGGGATCCGCGCCGCGCGGCGCCCGCGCGGCGGTGCCGGCGGGCGGGGTGGCGTCGGCCAGCAGCGGCGGGACCGGGCCGAGCAGGACGTGTACGAGCCGATCGCCGCGCCCGGCCGCCACCGCGGTGTTCCAGCCGACCGCCAGGCCCGCCGGTCGGGCGCGCAGCGCGGCGGCCATGTCCCGGGTCACCTCGTCGCCGTCCTCCGCCCGCCAGCGCTCGGCGATCGGACCGGACAGCGTGGTCTCCCCGCTCAACAACCGGTCGAGCGCCGACGGCGGGCGGCTCTCGGTCGCCGGCGCCCGCGCCGCGGGGCCGGCCGCGGCGGCGCCCACGAACGCGGCGGCCGCGCGCCGCGCGTCGGCGCCGGATCCCGCCCCCGTCCCGACCCCCGTCCCCGCCGGAGATCCGGCTCCGGCCCGTGCGCCCGCCTCGGCGAGCAACCCCAGCACGTGCTCCCCGGCGGCGGGTGTCCCGGGGTCGCGCAGCGTCGCGAGCGCGACGACCAGCGGGTCGAGCCCGATCCGGCGGCGCAGCGTGGTCAGTTCGCCCAGGTAGGCCCGGGCCGCGGGTTGGTCGGGCACCGCCGGCACACCGTCCAGGGCGACCCGCACCGTGCCGGGCGCGGGCACTCGGCCGAAGGCGAGCCGGGGCCGCAGCCGCCCGGTGGAGCCCATCGAGGTCGCGAACCGCAGTCCGGCGCGGCAGCCGTAGGGCAGCAGCGCGGCCACCCGGTCCAGGAGTTCCAGCCGGGCCCGGGTGTCCAGGCGGTCCGCGCCGGTGATCACCACCGGGCCGGCCAGGACCGCCGCCGCGACCCCGGCGAGCCATTCGAAGTCGCCTGCCCGTACGGCGACCTCGGCGGGCGGGCCGGGCAACCGCACCCGCAGGGGTCGCTCCCGGTCGGTGGGCAGGTCGATGCCGCGAAAGGCCAGCCACAGCGCGGTGTAGCCGGCGCCGGCGGCGGCGATCTCGGCGTACGGCGCGGTGAAATAGCGGACGCCGTCCGGATCGCGCAGGGTCATCGCGACGAAGGGGTCCTCGCGCCCGGTGCTGGTCAGTCCGACCCACCCGGGCGGCGCGTACTCGTCCAGCGTGGGCCGCACCAGCCGCTCGAAGTGCGCCCGCCGCTCCGGCCCCGCGCTGCACGCCGGCACCGCACCGTCGTGGTACCAGGCCCAATGCGCCCGCAACGTGCCCGCGGTCTCGCGGGGGCGGTCGTGTCGGTCGGTCGCGTCCACGTGAACCTTTCTGTGCGCGGGATGCCGGTCGCGGTCGGGGCCGGTCGTCCCGCCGGGGGTTCAGCGGGGCGGCCGGGGGTTCGGCGGCTGGGTGACCGGTGCGTCCACCGGTTTCGGTTGTTCCCCGGGATCGGTCGATATCATCCCCCCGGACCCCTCGATCTGCGGATCGGGCCCGGGCGACGCGGGAACGATGGACGGTCGGGGCGGCACCGGAGCCGCCGGCGTGCCCGGTGCCGCCGGGGCCGGTCGGGGCAGCGTCCGAACGCGGATGCCGTACAGCATCGTGCTCTCACCGATGCGCAACCGTCGCCGGGCCGTGTCGACGGCGCCGCCGTGTTCGTGCCGTGCGGTCACGGTCACACCCCGACCGGCTCGGGGCCGACGCCCTCTGGCGAGGAATGTCGTGGTGGCGCCGGCCGACGACGGGTGTTCGTGCACCCACCGGTGCCGCAACCCCCGAACCCGGAACGGGGCACTGTCGGGAAACGTGTGCCGCCGGTCCTCCAGGCTCAGTTCGATGTAGACGTCCCTGGGGAACAGCCGCCAGATCGCGGTCGTCGTCGCCGCCGTGAGCACCAGCGTCAGCGCGAGCGCCTCCCACACCCACCAGGTGACCGATCCGCGCACCCGGCCGGTGTAGTCGAGCTCGCCACCGAGCAGACGGGGGGCCGTGTACGGGCCGTCGACCCGCAGCAGGGCGGCGAACTCGGTGGCCCGGGTGGCCGTGACCGTCCCGCTCAGCGTCGTGGCGGCCGAGTAGTCGCGCGATGTGCCGAACAGGTCCGATCGGCTCCGGTCCCGGGCCCGTAGCTCCACCGGGAGCCGGCGCGGCACCCCCGGTTCCACCACGATCGGGGTGCGCGGCAGTCCTCGGTCCAACTCGGGGTCGCCGGTGCGCAGATCGGTGACGGTCGTCGAGATGTGGCGCGAACTCGACGTCAGGGTCAGGCACAGCACGGTGCGCGTGGACAGGTCGACCGGCCCGATCGGGGCCGTGGAGTCGGCGCAGTCCGCGTCGGACGGCCGTACGCCGGGCCGGGAGGCGGGTCCGGGGCCGAACGTGGCCCGGACCGTCGCGGCGCCGTCCGCCCGCACCAGCTCGGCGCCCTTGCGCTTGCGTGCCTCGTGTTCCAGGGCGCGCAGCCGCGCGGCCTGTTGGCTGACGGTACCGCTGAGGGTCTGTGCCTGCGGCAGCACCTCGGCGATCAGGTTGACACCGCGCGCGTTGTCGCCGAGCGGCAGCGCGTAGGCGTCGATCGGGCCGCGCCGCTCGACCGCCTTCGCGTACTCCTGCTTCAGCGTCGCCCAGCCGGGTGCCTTGGCGTTCGCGAACTCCGGATTGTCCGGCGCGTACAACTCGGCGTCGGTGAGCACCACGATCACGGTGGGCGGCCGGTACCCGAACGCGGCCCGGTCGTCCCTGGCGATGATCTCGGACACCGACACCATCGCGGCGCCGAAGTCGCTCTCGGTGTCGTTCGGTGTGGGCAGCGAGTCCAGGAAGGCCGCGATCGCCCGGTCGCCCTGCGGCGCCTTGGTCAACGGCAGGTGGGTCGTGGTCCTCGCGCCGAACCTGATCAGCGAGATCCGGTCGCCGGCGGGAACCGCCGGCAGGAAGTCCTTCAGCGCGGCCTTCGCCGCGTCGTAGTTGCCGTCGTCGAGCATCGAGGTCGACACGTCGAGGACGATGTAGAAGTCGGCCGGCTGGGCGTCCACGGCCAACTCGTCGAGCAGTCGCGAGGTGGCCGCCTCCGGGTCGGCGGGCCGGGGATCGTCGGCTCGCCGGGCGCCGGTCGCGGTGGGCGCGCAGATCAGGAGGACCAGCAGGAGGAGCGGGAGAAATGCCGTCGACGCACCGAACCCGCCGGGCGGTACGAGCCGGGTCGCCCGGTGGTCGGGGCTCCGTCGGGGTCGGGACATCGGTCATCCCTCCTTGGCCATGCGCGTGGCTCGCATCCCCAGGATCGGCTCGACGATCCCCTGCGGTCGTGGCCGGCCTTCCAGGCGCGTGCGGTCCGAGGTGACGTTGCGGCAGCTCTCCGGGTCGATCGGTACGCCGTCGGGGCTGAAGAAGCCCACGGAGCTGGTCGCGTAGTAGCGGATGCGGTCGAAGTGCCGGTCCAGCAGCGGCGGCAGCTTGTTCGCGGCCGACGCGCCGAACGGCCCCGCCGGGTCGCACAGCCAGTGGAAGAACGCCTTGGGGTCGCGAATCCGGATCCGACCGTGGCGGTCGAGTTCCGTCCACGCTCCCCATCTGGCCGCCCTGAACAACCGCATGTCGTCGATCTTCGTGACGCATACGGCGAGTTCGAGGGGCAGCAGATCCACGGACCGCATCCGCGGCTGCTGCACGGCGGAGGCCTCGCGGAGCAGCTGCTTCAGGTCGGCCAGACCGTGGCCGGCCTCGCCGATCGGGTCGAACAGGAGGATCAGGCCCGTGCACTCGTTCAGTGTGGGCTGCACCGCGTGGGCTCGGGTCTCGGCCAGATTCGGCAGGTCGTGCACGGTGGCCACGAATCGGGTGCGGTCGGCGAACCGGCGCAGCAGCGGGGTGCGCGGGCGGCGACGGAACAGGAATCGACAACGTTCCGGGTGGCTGGAGACGCCCGGATCACTGGAGGTGATCGACTCGGGCAGGAGCGTGCCGGCCCGAAGCGCGGCCCGGGACTTCTCCACGAAGGCCAGGGTGGCCCCGTCCGCGCCGAAGACGTTCCAGCCGGGGACGTGGTGTCCCGCGTCGGCGCCCTCCTCGACGCGGCGGCGGGTCTCCGCGGCGGCGTCCTCGACCATCGCGAGGAACGTGCTGCGGCCCGAGCGCCGCGCACCCCACAGCGCGATCCGCTTCTCCCGCACGACGCCGTCGGCGGGACCGCGCTCCGCGTCCTCGCACAACGGATCGGCCGCGCGCACGATCGGTTCGGTCATCGGCGCTCCTCCTTCGTACCGACCTCGGTCCCGATGCCGCCGGGCCGGGCGATCAGGTCGAGCAGCAGCGGCGGGCCGCCCGCGTCGGTGGCCGCGTCGTGGCCGAACCGCAGCAGGTCCGCGGGGGCGCAGCCGCCCAGCGTGAAGCATCCGCTCGCGCCCAGCAGGCGCCACGCCTTCAGGGTGCGCGCGGCGGCCGGGGACGCCGGCGAGCGCGCGTGCCCGGCGTCGTCGGTCACCAGCACGTGCCGTACCGGCCGGGCTGCCTGAATCGCCGTCAGGTCCTCGTCCCAGCGGTGCCGATTGTTCGAGCGGGCGGGGTCGGCGCCCGCGATGTAGGGGTGCGGGCCGCGTCGACCGACGGTCACCACGAGGGTGGGCCGGTGCGGCGACCAGTCCAGCGCGTTCCCCCGCAGGAGCGTGAACACGTGCTCCAGGGGCGCGGCGTGGGGGTCCACGATCGCCGAGCCGGTCCAGTGTGCGATCGCGGCCCGAGCCGCGTCCGGGTCGGTGAAGTCGACCCACCGGAGCGGATCGTGCCCGGAGCGCCAGGGTTGCGGGTGGTCGTCGTAGCCGATGACACACGCGCGTCCCCACGGCATGTCGTCTCCCGCGCGGCCCGCCGCCGTCAGCAGCGCGCGGACCAGGTCGAGTCGGGCCCGGGTCGAACTCGGCTCGCCGCCGAGTTCGACCGCGACCAGCAGGTCGCAGAGCGTGCGCTCGCGATGCCAGTGCGGCCGCGGTGGCGCCGGGCCACGCGACACCGGGGCCACCGGGCGGATCTCGGCGGGCCCCTCGGCCACCGTCCAGGCGGCGCCGGAGACGGGAGTGAACCGCAATCGCCCGGAGGTGGGCATGCCCACGGTGAACCGGACCTCGCCCGGCGGGGCGACCACCTTGACGCGTTCCAGTTCGGACCACTGCCGCGGATTCGCCGAGTCCGCGACGACCACCGCCACCTCGTGCCCGTCCACAGCGCCACCGCGCAGCCCCAGGGTGACCTCGGCCAGCGGCGCGCCCGCCGCGCCGGGGATCGCGCCGCGTTCGAGCAGCACCTCCCGACGTTCTCGGCCCGGCACCCCCGGGCCGGGATCCACACCGACCAGGTGCATGGCGTGCCGGACCGGCACGTCCAGGGCCAACCGCTCCACCAGTCGGGGCAGTTCGACCTCCTCGGCGGCGAACGGACCACCCCGCAGCACCGCGGCCGGCGGCAGGATCTCGTGCACGAGCTCCGCCGCGAGCGCGCACCAGGTCCAGTCCGGTCGGCGCTCGACCAGTACGAACGCCCATGCCTGCCGTGCGCGACCGGTGGCCGACGCGCGCAACTCGGCCAGCGAACCGGCCCAGGTCTCGCGCAGTTCGCGCCGCGCTCGCGGACCCAGCGGCTCGGGCCTCTGCGCGGTGCCCACCGCGGGGCTGCGGCCCACTCCGCCGGCCAGGGTCAGGTCGCGGGCGGCGGCGTCCTCGGGCAGCCACGGCACCGCGCCGCGCCATTCCAGCCGGGCCCAGTTCCGTGCCGGTACCCGGACGAAGCCGTATTCGTCGATCGTCACCCACTGGGTGGACAGGTGGCGTGTGCCGATCTCCAGGAACAACAGCAGATCCAGCTCGCCGGCGGTCAGCGCGGTGAGCAGGGTCAGCGCCGCTGCCCGTCCGGACGGCGCGAGCGGTTCGGCGGCCGGGAACGCGGTATCGGAGCGCACCGGGCCGTGCCGGACCAGCTTGGCGAGGTCGTCGGGAACGCCGTCGTACCCGCGCGCGTGCGCCACCCGGATCGCGGCCGCGTGGTCGAACGCCCGCGCCGCGTCCTGATACGCGGTGGGTCCCGGCGCCGGCGGCGGCCAGTCACAACGCGCGCACGGCCCGGCGTGGGGCATCACGCCCCAGCACACGGGGCACACCACCTCGCGCGCTCCGCCCTGCTCGTTCACCGCACCCGGGCCCGTCGGACCGCCCGCCCCGAGTTGCTCGTCCGTGGCTGAACTCCTGGCACGAATCCCCCCGTTCGTCCCATTCGGCAGGCCCGACCCGGGAGTCGCCGGCCGGTGGCACGCGCTCGTGGGCGACGGTGGCTCCCGCCGGGCAGGCCTGCTCGCAGTGACGAGGACTTACCCGCAGTGGCCGATCGTAGTCCCGCGCGTGGCCGAGTCGAGGTGTTTCCGTCGGGTTGTGATCGGACCCTCACTCGCGGGTGATCCCACCGGCGGTCAGTCGACCACCAGCGGCCCTTCCAGCACGGTCACCGTGCCGTCGAGGCCCGCGAGGACCAGTTGCCCGTACGAGCCGCCGGCCACGAACACGCCCGAATCGGAACGAATTTCGGCCAGCCGCCGGCCGGTGTCCGCGTCGTAGGTGCGAATGCCGCCACCGGCACCCGCGACATGCACGAGCGCGCCGACCGCCGTCACCCGCAACTCCGGCTGGGGCACGTCCACACTGCGCCAGACCACCTCCCCACTCGCGCCGTCGAGCGCGTACACGAACCCGTCCGACGTCGCGGCCAGCACCCGTCCGGCCGCCGGCTCGGGCGCGGTCACCACCCCGCCGGCCAGCTCGGTCGACCATGCGATATCCCCGGTGTCCCAGCGCAGCGCGGTGATGCCCCGGGTGGCGAGGGGCACGTACACCAGCGCGTCGTCCGCCATCGGCGCGCCGTGCGCGGCACCGGACAACTCGACCTCCCAGGAGGGCGTTTCCGGGTCCCGATCGAGGTGCCACGCGCGCGCTCGCCCGGTGCGGTCGAGCACCGCGCCCCACCCCTCCCGGGCGCAGACGCCGACCGGCGCGCCCGGGCCGTCCGCGGGCCGCGCCCGCACCCGCCCGTCCGCGCCGCCGACCAGCGCGACACCGCCGTCCAGGGTTGTCGCGAGTACGTCCCGCGCGCCGATCGGCGCCAGCGCGACCACGGCCCCGATCCCGACCTCGACCGGCGGCGACATCGCCTGTCCGCGGGCCAGGTCGTATCGACACACCATGCCGGACTCGGTGCCCGTCCACACCGTCCCGGGGGTGAGCACCGGCGCGCACCGCGTGGAGCCGCCCGCCACGGTGGGCCATCGGGCCAGGCCGGTCAGCGGATCCAGCCCGACCAGGTTGCCCGCCGTGTCCTGCACCAGGATCAGGTCGTCCAGCACGATCGGCCGGGCGCGGATCCAGTCGCCCATCCGCAGGGTCCACCGGTGCACGAGGTCGCGTCGGCGCAACAGCGGGCCGCCGGCCCGGGCCTCCAACCGGCTCGCGCGGTGCTGGTAGTCGGGGCCGAGTCGATACAGCAGCGTCGCGCCGACTCGCGCCAGCGACCGGCTGCGCGGCCCGATCAGCCCGACGGTGGCGGGCTCGCGCGCGGTGAGCAGGTCCTGGAAGTCGAACTCCGCGTGCCCGAGCCGATCATGCACGAACTCCGCGACCCGGAAGTACACCTCCAGGGCGGAGCGCCGACTCATCGCGGTCAGCAGCGTCTCCCGCACGCTCTCGTCCAGGTCGTACTCGGCGTGCTCGCCGCGCTCGTGCTCGTCGCGCTCGGCCGACTCGACCAACAGGCCACTGAGGAACACCTCGGCCGCGAACGCGGGATCCTCCGCCTCGAGCACCGTGGACTGCACGACCCGCATGGTGGCCAGGCTGATCGGCGCGGCGGCGAGTTTGCCGAGCAGTTCGACGGCGGCCGGGGAGGCGCCGGCGCGGAACTCGGCGAGCCGTGCCCGGGGGGTGCGTTCGTCCTCGGCGGGCACGACGACCGGCTCGGCGCCTCGGACCGACGGCCGGGGATCGAGCACCCACGCCGGATTGGCGAACTCGCGCCCGCGGTCGTCGGTGATCATCCGGGTCCAGCGGGAGAACTCGCTCCAGCGACCGGCCGCCGCGTCCGCCGCGTCGCCCGGTCGCAGGCCGTCGGGATGCAGGCCGATCACCGGGATGGCGATCCGTTCGGACGGACGCAGCCAGCGCGTGGTGTGCCGGAGTCGAAAGCTCGACCGACGTCCCGGGCCCACGCCGTGACCGCGGAAGACCACCGGCGTGACCGGGATTCGCGAGCGGTCCCACCACCGCCTGGGCAGCAGGTTCAGGAAGACCACCGGGCATTGCCCGGCCCAGGACGCCAGCATCGCCGAGGTACGCGGGTCCGACCAGGCCGGGCCGACGCCATCGCTGATCACCATCACGATCCGCCGGCCGGCGGGACCCACGGGCGCGGCGTTCGGGCTCACCGTGCCGAACGGGGTGCGCAACACGGCGGCGCCCGCCGACTCGGTGTCCAGCGTCCAGGTGCGCACCGAACGAAAGGTTCCGTGCCCGCCGACCAGCCGGGTGAACTCGGCCAGCAATCGGCGCCACGGGCCGATCGAGGCCGAACCGTCCACGACGAGCGCGAGTTCGAACCAGCGCTCTCGGGCCGGGTTCAGGACCGGCACGATCAGGTCGGTGAACGCCGCGTGCTTCGCCGTGGCGTCCTCGTCCAGCACGACCGAGTCCGGCGCCGGGCCGAAGTGCCGCAACCGGCGCAGCAGTCGGGCCAGTTCCAGGCGATCGGGCAACACGGACGCGGCCGGCGGCGGGGGTCTGCCGAGCCACGCGGGCACCGGCAGGCCGGTCGTCCGTGCGCCGCCGGACCCGGTCTGCTCGACCGACTCCACCTCTTCGGGCACCACCGTGTACGCCTGCGCGGTCCCCGGGTCCGGTCCGCCCCAGTCGCACAGCCCCGACTCGTCCCGTGCCTCTTCCCGTCTTCGCCCCGACGGCGGCTGCGATACGTCCGCGTGCCCCGGGCCGGGGTGCGCTCCCGCCTCGACCGAGGCGGTCGGGGTCAGGGCCTGCGTGCGTCGGTCGCCCGCCGCGGTGATCGCCGCGTTCAGCCAGGCCCAGTCCAGGACCGCGTCGACGGTGACCCCGATGGGGTCCGCTTCCGCCATCGCTCACCCGCCGTTGAGGTCGTGGAAGAGGATCTCGGCCAGCACGTCGTTCTCGGGCGGCCGATCCGCGCCACCCGGCAACTGCCGGATCCGGGCCCGCAACTGGAGCGCGTTCAGCAGCTGGTCGGGCGACAACAGCGGCCCGTCCACCCGCTCCGCCGCGGCCAGGTACGCGTCCAGCAACGGTTCGTCGAGTTCCACGTACTCCGCGAGCCGGCTTCGCACGATCCGCTTGAGCACTTCCTTGCTCGGCGGTCCCAGCTCCAGCGGCACGCAGCGTCGCCGGAAGGCCGGCGGGAAGGCCCGTTCGCCGTTGCTGGTGAGGATGACGATCGGGAACGCCGCACAGCGCACGGTGCCGTCCCGAACCTCGACCCGATCCCCGAAATCGCCGTCGTACGGGGTCACCTGTGCCGACTCCACGCGGGCCCGGCGCAGTTCGGGGATCTCGAAGGTGCCGGTCTCGAACACGTGCAGCAGGTCGTTGGGCAGGTCGACGTCGCTCTTGTCGATCTCGTCGATCAGCAGCACCCGCGGATGCGGTCGGCGCAGCAGCGCGTCGCCCAGCGGGCCCAGCCTGATGTAGGCGCCGATGTCGTCGATGTCGTGTTGGCTGATCCCCTGGGCGCCCTTCAGCCGCAGGTTCATGTCGTGCAGCCGGCCCAGCACCTCGTACTCGTAGAGCCCCTCGCGCAGCGTGGACCGGCTGGTGATCCCCCAACGCAGCACCGGTCCCAGCCGCAGTCGGGCCGCGATGCTCGTGGCCAGCGTGGTCTTGCCGGTGCCCGGCTTGCCGGTGACCAGGAGCGGGCGGCGCAGGTAGATCGCGGCGTTGACGAGGTCGTACACCCGCTTGTCACCGTAGAACTCGCCCGCGTAGGGCTCGTCGGATCGATCGTGGGGAAGCTTGGCGAAGGTCGCCGCGTCGACCTCGTCGGTGCCGAAGCTGCGCCACGGTGGTGGCGGCGGAACGGCGACCGGACCGCGGCCCTCGCCCGACCCGACCGTGGTGTCGCCGTGATAGATCCACCACGGCGAGGGAACGTCGACGTGTCCGTCGGGCCGATCCCGGCTCGGTGTCGCCCTCGACTCAACCACGGTGCGTCCCTTGTGCCCTCGGAGTGCTTCTCAGCAATCCGGCCCCCTGCCACGGGCACCAGCCCGGATCGTCGAAGAGCAGCACGACCCGCTCGGAGGACGCGGCCTTGCGACCCAGGGTGCCCCGCAACCGCGCCACCGTGGAAGGCAGTTGAGCCAGCTTTCGATCCTCGCGATCGAGCATGCGATACAGGTCCTCACCCACGAGAGAGCCCGAACACGCCTGGTTCGAGCCGTTCGAGCCGTTCACTGCGGCGCACGCGTCGGTGCACGTGGTCCGGTCCGTCCACACCATCGCCCAGTCGCCGCGGCCGACGGCCCGCTCGACCGTGCCGGGTTCCCCCGGCCGGTGCCGCCAGCCGTAGTCCTGGAGGAAGCCGACCACCTCCTTGTCGCATGCGCCACCGCCCCGGCCGCACCGATGCCGGTCCAGGTGCCACAGCGCCGGGTTGGTCCGCAGGTGTGCCGAGCCGGCCCAGGTGTCGTAGTGCATCGGTCTGGCGATGCCGTGTCGCACGAGCGGCCGGAGCACCACCTCGTGGTGCTCGCCGAGCACGATGTGGTCCTCGGCCGAGCCGACCACGGTCGACTCGAAGGGTTCGTTGAGCAGTTCGGTCGGTACCACCACCTGGATCCCGGCCCGGTCCAGGGACGTCCAGTGCGCCCGCACGGCCAGATAGAACGCGGCCAGGGAACCGCCGAGGCGATCGGCCGGGAGGCTCGCTCCCGGGATCGGTTCCGGGGGCGGCGCGAACCGCTCGGAGCCGACGTAGAACTGCGGTTCGGTGTCGTAGCGGACCAGCGCGCGGTCCTCGGGCGAATGGTCGTCCTCGCGGACGAACAACACCAGGGTCAACGGCTGGCGCACCCGAACCCGGGACGGTTCGAAGTCCGCGATGTGCCCGGCCTCGCGCAGCCGGTCGGCCCACTCCGCGACCTGCACCTGTCGGCAACACGCGTGCAGCCACTCCAGCAGGTGCCGGACGGGATGCCGACCGGGGGCGGCCGGCAGGGACATCAGTGCCCGTCCCCAGGCGACGAGGTCGTCGCCGGCGACCACCCACTCGGGGACGTGCTGCTCGCACAGGTAGGTCCGCAGCACGGCCTGCTCGCCGGGGGCGATCTCCAGATCGGCCAACAACGCGATCAGTCGGCGTCCGTCGATGCCGAACGGGTCCTCCGGATCGCGTTCGCCGGTCCGCCACCGGGTCTCGCCGGGGCCGCGGTAGCGCGGCGACTGCCACAGCGGCCGGCCTCCCGGGGCGGCACGGGCCAGTTCGGCGTCGATCGCGTCGAACACCTCCTTGAAGCCGTGCTCGGTCAGCGCGTTCGACCCCCAGACCGCCAGGTGTTCGAGCAGGGCCCGGGTGAAGACCGCCCGATCGCCCGGGCGGCGCGCGAACTGACCGTCGTCCGCGGCGAAGGCCGCGGACACCCGGGCCTTGGCCGACTTGGCGATCGTTCCCTCCGCGGTCAGGTTCAGCACGATGCCCCGGGGGTCGTGGCGCCGGTTCGCGCAGGTCTCGAAGACGACGAACTGGTCGACGCGACGCGGGATCGAGCCGAAGTGGGTCAGCATGTCCTCGACCGAGATCACCCGCTGCCGGGGCGGGCCGTCCACCGGGTGCCACGCGGGCAGTTCCAGTCGCCGTCCGCGCTCGGTCAGGTAGCCGTGACCGGACCAATACAGCAGGAAGCGGTCCCCGTCCCGCCAGGCGTCCGCGGCCGCCGCGATCGCCGACTCGATCTGCTCGGGCCGCAACTCTCCGGGCTCGGCGCCCGGTCCGAGCAGGATCGAGCGCTCGCTCACCGACCCGCGCAACCGGTCGGCGGTCGCCCGCGAGGTCGCGCTCACCGACGCGAGCACGGTGATGTCGCCGCGCCGTGCCCCGCAGCACCGGGACAACCACTCCACCAGTTCCAGGGTCTGCGCCAGCGCGCCCGGCAGATGCTCCGGGCTTCCCTCGTGTTCGGGGTAGTGCTCGACGCAGACCAACAGGGCATGCGCCGTCACCGAGTGGCCTCCACCACGCGCGCGATCTCGTCGTACAGCGCGCCGCAGGTCCAGTAGACGCCGTGCGCCTGCGGGAAGGGCCGACGCACCCGGACCTCGACGTCGCGCACGGCGCCCGGGAAGACCGGTTCGGCGCGGAAGGACAGCCAGTCGCGGGCGTTCCACACGTTGCTCCACGGGATGGACAGGTGCGTGGGCCGCACCCCGTGTGCGGGATGCGTGGCGAGCGCGCCGACCGCGGCGAGATAGCCGACCTGGGAGCCGACCGTGATCAACGCGCGCACCTGCGGCAGCGCGTGGCGCGGCCGATCCGGCTCGCTCTGCGAGCGGGCCTCGGCCAACGTCTCGTAGCAGGCGATGCCGCCCAGGGAATGGGCCAGCAGCAGCACCGGCCCCGGGATCCGGGAGATCCGCTCGGCCAGGTAGGCGCGCAGGATCGCGCCGTGCGCCTGGTAGTACAGGATGTCGCCGATCTGCGGCACGCTGCCGCCGAGCGTGCCGCCGCGCAGCGCGTTCTGCAACGGCCAACTCGCGTACATCAGGCTGCCCTTGAGCACTCCGGTGAGCCGCCCGCCACCGGCCGCGGCGCCGCCGCACGCGTCCCGAACGGCCGCCACCAGGGCGTCGCGCCATTCCTGTGCCCACGGCGTCGCACCGGCGGGACGGGCGGCGAGCGCGTGTGCGAAGGACGCCACCACGGCCCGCCCGATCACGTCGTAGTCGGCGCTCGCGGCCAATGTGTCGACCGCGCCCGCGAACTCGGCCGAGTCGGCGACGGCGCGTGCCGCCTCGGCGAACACCGGCGCCCAGTCGGTCGGCGCCTTCGGCAGCACGGCCGCGACGTCGATGCCCACCACGTCGTGCCGCACCGCCCAGTCCAGGTCCTCCGCCGCCTCGCTCCGCCGGCCGGCGCCCACGCCCTCCCGGCCCGCGGCCACCTCGCGCAATTCATGCCGGGGGTGCTGTTCGAGCACCGCCCACAACCGCAGTTCGGCCTCCTCCGGGTCGACCTCGGCGGCCTCGGCGCGTTCGCCCGGATCGGCGATGCCGATCAGCGCGCGTAGTGTCGGCGACACCTCGACCCCGAACGCGGCCCCCCAGTCCACGGCTTCCACCCGCACACCCGGCAGTCGCTCGGCGACGTTCGCGGTGACCTCGCGTACCGTCGACGAGTCGGCGATCTCGCGCACACCGGTTCCGTGCACGAACAGGATCGTGGTCATGGGCTCCCCCGGATACGAAGTCGATCCGCCCTTGCCCGCCGTACGCTAGTGATCCAACCGACCCGATGGGGTCATTTCCGGGGCCGCCCGGGTCGATCGGTCAGCTCGTGCACGCGGGGATCTGCCTGCTCACGTCGCCGCCGGTCTCCAGGAATATCGCGGGGACGAACCCGGTCTTGCCCTCGACGTCGATCTGCGCCCACGTACGACTGGAGGAGCCCGCGTAGTAGGCGACCGAGCCCTCCGCGTGGCAGTTCGCCCGCACCTCGGTGCCGGTCTTGATCTGCACGACCTTGTCCGACTGGTACGACGTGCCCTTGTACATCACCAGCCGGCCGCCGGTGTGCACGGTGGCCGCGATCGACCCGGGCTTGGGCCCGGCGTTCGGGGTCTGACCGGAAGTCGGCTTTCCGGTGCCGGACTTGGCCGGACTCGGCGAGGCCGACGAACTCTTGCCCGAAGCGGTGCCCGCCGTCTTGGGCTTCTTGTCGTCCGAGCCGCCGCCGTCCACCGTGAGCAGCGCCACGAAGAAGACGATCACCAACAGGATCAGCCCGCCGACCACCATCAGGATCCGCACCGGATGCCGACTCAGCGCGTTCAATCCGAACCGCCCACGCGGCGGCCCGCCGATGGGCGTCGGCGTGGAGAAGAACTCCACCCGCCTCCGGTTGTCCATACGACCCCCTGCGTCCCCGTGTCGCCCGATATGCGCCTGTGCGTGGCGAACCCACTCGGAAGTGGTCTGCCCACAATGACCATCAGACACCAACGAGGTACTCGAGACGTACCAACGAGTCCACAAATCGACCACCGTGCCCGATGTTCGCCGCGCCCACGCACGGCGCCGGGCCGGGGACGTCCCGATCGACGGCTACGGCGTCGGGACCCAATCCACCTTGCCCGCGAGCAGTACGTAGCCCACGAACGCGACGATGTCGATCAGCGCGTGCGCCACCAACAGCGGCATCACCCGCCCCCAGCGCTTGTACAGCAGGCAGAACACCACGCCCATCACGACGTTGCCGAAGAAGCCGCCGATGCCCTGGTAGAGGTGATACGAGCCGCGCACCACCGAGCTGATCGCCACCGCCTTGACCCACGGCACCCGCAACTGGTCGAGCCGGTACAGCAGATAGCCGAGGACGATCACCTCCTCCAGGGCCGCGTTCTGGATCGCGGACAACACCAGGACCGGGATGCGCCACCACACGTCCGGCAGCGTGGTGGGCACCACGGTCAGATTCGCGCCCGCGGCGTGCGCGCCCAGATACAGCGCCAGGCCGGACCCGCCGATCGCCGCCGCGACCGCCACCCCCCGGCCCAGGTCCCACCACGGCCGGGCCCGGTCGACCCCGAGCACACGCAGCGAACCGCCCTCGCGCATCAGCAGGTGCGCCACCAGGAACACCGGCACCAGCGCGGTGGCGATCCCGAACAATTGCCAGGCCAGATCCAGCCAGGGCCGATCCGCCGCCCGCGAGCCGTTCAGCACCGCCGCCTTGTGCCCCAGGCCGCCCGGCGCGGTCAGCGACCCGAGGAAGGAGATCAGCGAGGAGACCCCGGAGGCGCCCAGGGACAGGGCCAGCACCAGCACCACTTCGGAGCGCAGCACGTGGCGCCGGGGCTCGGTGGGTGTCCGGACGGGCTCGGGCTCGGTGATCACCCGCACACGGTATCGAGTGCGGATAAGGTCGCCGTCAGCCCACGGGCCAGGTGTGCACCGCGTCCCCGCCACGCATGTGCTCGGCGTAGCGCAGCGTCATCGCGCGCAGCGCCTCCAACCGGTCCATGCCCTTGGTGTCCCGATAGTGGTGGTACTGCGCGCTCTGCCAGGTCGCCCCGTTGGCGCGCAGCAGGCAGCGCTGCTCGATGATGCCCAGGTACTCGTCCCGCTCGCGCGGATCGATCCCCCACCGGTCCAGGCCCTCGTAGGCCCGCGGCAGCAGGTCCTCCAGTACCAGTTCGGTGACCGGAACGGTGCCGTGGCCCGGCCAGTTCAGCCGCGCGTCGATGCCGTACCGGGCGCCGGCGTGGAAGTTCTCGGTGGCCACCTCGAACGGCATCCGCTCCCACACCGGGTGCTCGTCGTCCACCAGCGATCGCACCACGCCGTAGTAGAAGGCCGCGTTCGCCATGATGTCCACCACGGTCGGCCCGGCCGGCAGCACTCGGTTCTCCACCCGCAGGTGCGGCTTGCCCCGGGCCACGTCGTACACCGGCCGATTCCACCGGTAGATGGTGCCGTTGTGCAGCTTGAGTTCGCGCAGGTGCGGGATGTCGCCCCGGTCCAATGCCTCGATCGGGTCCTCGTCGTCGCAGATCGGCAGCAGCGACGGGAAGTACTTGAGGTTCTCCTCGAACAGGTCGACCACCGAGTCGATCCACCGCTCGCCGAACCAGGTCAGCGGTCGCACACCCTGCGCGATCAGCTCCTCGGGGCGGGTGTCGCACGCCTGCTCGAACAGGATCGGCCGGGTCTCGCGCCACAACTCCCGCCCGAACAGGAACGGTGAATTGGCCCCGATCCCGCATTGCACCCCGGTGATCGACTGTGCCGCGTTCCACAGCGGGCCGAAATTCCTCGGAGTGACCTGGAGGTGGAACTGCACGGACGTACACGCGGCCTCGGAGACTATCGTGGTCGAGGTCGTGTCCAGCCGCTCGACCCCCTCGATATGCAACCGTATGTCCTCGCCCCTGGCGTTGAGGATCTGGTCGTTGAGAAGGGTATAGCGGGCATTGTCGGATATCGTCTCGAACGCCATGTGCGCGTCGGTCAGGGTCGGCAGAATGCCGATCATCACGATCCGCGCCTCCAGTTCGGCGGCCTTGCGGTCCGCGTAGTCCAGGCTCGTCCGCAGTTCCTCGACCAATTCCGAGAACACCGGCCCGGTCAGCCGGTGCGGCGGAATGTTGACCTCGATGTTGAACAGGCCCAGCTCGGTCTGGAAATCGGGGCTGGCGATCCGTCGCAGGACTTCGGCATTGCTCATCCGTGGTCGACCGGCCGCGTCGGCCAGGTTGAGCTCGATCTCGACGCCCATGAGCTTGCGGGCGCTCTCGAACCGCTCCTCGTCCAGCATGCGCTGCAGCGTTTCCAGACAGCGACGCAATTTGTGCCGGTAGCGCTGCCGATCGGATCGGCTGAACTCGGTGACCTCCACCTTTTCGCCCATGAATGCCCTCCCCCATGAACCCGGCTCCCGCGGAGCCGGTCGAGTGGTCGCAATCCGGTACCTGTCGGATCGGGACGACCTGATCGTTCCCGCCGACGTTCTCCCAAACCGATGCATCGGGCCGACATTGGGAACATTACCGATCGACCGTGACGAATCACAGAGGGGAACCAAGGGGCTGGGAACCACGTCACTGATCACATCGAGGAAGCATCCGGCGGTCGATCTTCAAGGCTTCTCGGAGATCACCTAGGGTGTCCTCTTGCCGTGGCGGGCGTGGCGAGATCTATGGGGGTTGTCGTGCGAGGGTCGGTTCGGGCGATGCCCATACACGGACTGCGTTTCCAGGCCGTGATCACGGTGATCTCGATACTCGTCTGCGGGGCGCTGATCTGGAATGTCGGCAATGCCGGCCGATGGTCGCAGGCCGCCGCCTCGCCCCGGGCCGCCGACGCGCCCAAGGAGATACAGGCCCCGCTGCCGCCGCCGGGAAACCCCAACGCGCAGCAGCCGGCCACCCCGCCGGCCGCGCCGCCGCTCCCGGTGGATCCCACGCTGGTGTCCAGGGTCAAGGGCGAGGGCAAGGTGGTCGCGCTGACCCTGGACGACGGACCGTGGCCGGAGTGGACCGACAAGGCCCTTTCGCTGCTCGCCCGCTACGAGGTCAAGGCCACCTTCTGCATGGTGGGCCAGCAGGCCAAGGATCACCCGGACCTGGTCCGCAAGGTGGTCGCCGCCGGCCACACGTTGTGCAATCACACCATGACGCACGACATCAACCTGAAGAAGAAGACGCCGGAGCAGATCCACGCCCAGATGCAGGAGGCGCTGGAGTGGATCCACAAGGCGTCCCCGGGCACCCCCGTGCGCTGGTACCGCGCGCCGGGCGGCAACTGGTCCGACGAGGTACGCCAGACCGCGGCGTCGCTGGGCATGGGCTCGCTGCACTGGACCGTGGACACCAACGACTGGCAGAAGCCGGGCGTGGACAAGATGCTCCAGACCGTGCACAGCCAACTCGGCCCGCACGGAGTGATCCTCTGCCACGACGGCGGCGGCGAACGCACCCAGACCATCGCCATGCTCGACCGCCTCATCCCCGAACTGAAGTCCGCCGGCTACACCTTCGTCACCCCCTGACCCCGGCCCACTTCGCCCCGTACGGGCCGACCCGACAGCCCGCCCGGCCGCCCCGGCCTGTTCGGGCCATCCCGACCCGCGCGGGCCATCCCGGCCCGTCCCGGCCGACTCCAGCCCGTCCGGCATTCGAGGACACCGCCCGACGGCGCAACCCCCACACGCCACACCCGAGTGAATAGCCCCCGCGCCCACCGGGCATGTGTGCCAGGCCCGCACCAACCGCCCCCGGGGGAGGCCGCCCGATCGACGCCACCCTGGCCATCGTGCTGCTCGTGCTGCTGATCGCCGGCAACGGCATGTTCGTCGCCGCCGAGTTCTCCCTGGTCACCGTCGAGCGCGGCGACGTGGCGGCCCGGGCCGAGGCCGGCGACCGAGGCGCACGCCGGGTGCTGCACGCGGTACGCACGTTGTCCTTCCAATTGTCCGGCGCCCAGTTGGGCATCACCGTGACCTCGCTGATCGCCGGCTACCTCGCCGAGGCGGCGTTCCGGCTGCCCAGGTTCACCGCCCTGGTGCTGGCCTCCGGCCTGCAGATGGTGCTCGGCGAACTCGTGCCCAAGAACGCCGCCATCGCCCGCCCGCTGGGCGTCGCACGCGTCGCCGGCCCGTTCCAGGTCGGCTTCTCCCGGCTGTGCCGCCCGCTGATCGTCTTCCTCAACGGTTCCGCCAACTACTTCGTTCGCAAGCTCGGCATCGAGCCGCAGGAGGAATTGGGCTCGGCCCGTTCGCCCGACGAACTGGCCCAACTGGTCCGGCATTCCGCCCGCGCCGGAGTGCTGCCGGCCGGCACCGCCCGGGTGCTGCACCGGGCGCTGCGCTTCGCCGAGAAGCAGGCCGCCGAGGCGATGACCCCGCGCACCGAGCTGGTCACCCTGCCCTCGACCGCGTCGGTGAGCGAACTGATGGACACCGCGCGCGAGTGCGGCCACAGTCGCATCCCGGTCCGCGGCCAGGACCTGGACGAGATCGTCGGCGTGGCGGTGCTCCGCGACGCGCTGCGCGTACCGGCCGCCGACCGCGCGCACACCCCGCTCACCCGGATCGCCCGCGCACCGGTGCTGATCCCGACCTCGCTGGACCTCAAACGCGCGGTCGAACGACTGCGCGAGGGCCGGACCCAGTTGGCGATCGTGGTCGACGAGTACGGCGGCACGGCCGGCGTACTCACCGCCGAGGACCTCGCCGAGGAACTGGTCGGCGACCTCGCCGACGAGCACGACCCGGCGGACGAGCCGGACGCACCGCCGCAACGGGTGCCCAGTTCCCGCGTGTTGCGACTGTCCGGCCTGCTGCGCGCGGACGAGGTCGAGGAGGCCAGCGGCTGGCGGCTGCCGGACGGCGACTACAGCACGCTGGCCGGACTGGTACTGGCCCGTCTGGGGCGACTGCCCAGGATCGGCGACCACGTGGACGTGGACGGCCGGCGGCTCACCGTGACCGCCATGGACCGGCACCGCATCGACGAGGTCGAGCTGCGGATGGAGGCCGACTCCTGATGGGCGACCTGCTGCTCTCGCTGGTCCTGCTCGCGGCCAACGCCTTCTTCGTCGGCGCGGAGTTCTCGGTGATCTCGGCCCGGCGTACCCGGATCGCCCCGCAGGCGGAGGCCGGCTCGCGCCGGGCCGCGATGGTGCTCACCGCGATGAGCCGGCTGTCCACCATGCTCGCCGCCGCCCAGTTGGGCATCACCGTCGCCTCGCTGGGCCTGGGCGCGGTCGCCGAACCCGCGCTCGCACACGCGGTCGCCGTCCCGATCGAGGCGATCGGGCTGCCCGAGGGCGCGGTGCACCCGATCGCGTTCGTGCTCGCCCTGGCGGTGGTGGTGTTCTGCCACATGGTGCTCGGCGAGATGGTGCCCAAGAACATCGCGCTGGCCGGCCCGGAGGAGTGCGCGTTGTGGCTGACCCCGCCGCTGCTGCTGTTCGCCCGGCTGACCGCGCCGATCCTGTGGCTGCTCAACCACGTCGCCAACCTGTTCCTGCGCGCCTTCCGGGTGCGGCCGGTCGACGAGGTGCGCAGCGTGTACACCGTCGAGGAACTCCCGGCGCTGCTCGCCGAGTCGCGCGAGCACGACCTGCTGGACGTGGGCGAGCACGATCGGCTCGCCGGCGCGCTGGCCCTGCACTCCAGTGCCGCCGCGTCGGTCATGCGGCCGTGGACCGACGTGGTGGCCCTGCCCCGACCGGTGCCGGCGGCGGCCCTGGAGGAGGTCGCGGTACGCACCGGCCTGTCCCGCTTCCCGGTCCTGGACGCGGCCGACCGGCCGGTGGGCTACGTGCACGTGCTCGACGTGCTGACGCCCGAACCGGACGGTTCGGTACCGGTCTACCCGCTCGTGACCGTCGGCCCGGACACCGCGCTGACCGCCCTGTTGGCTCGGATGCGCGGCTCGCGCACCCACCTGGCACTGGTCGGCGAACCGGACGCGGTCCCACTCGGGCTGGTCACCCTCGACGACGTGATGTCCTCGCTGTTCCCCTGACCGAGACCGTTCCCCGGCTCGATACCGCCCCCTTGATCGAAGACCGCTCCGCTGATCGAGACTGTCCAAAAGGTCTTCAAACGGGTGTCAGTTCGCATTACACCGTTACTTTTCGGAGCCGTTTCGGTACAATGCGCTGACCGGCCCTGCCGGGTCCCTCTGTACGCCGCCGGGTCGTCCCCCGGTCGGATACCCGGTTCCCCACAGCACAGCGCCGCTTTCCCCTCCCCGGATTATCCGGGTTTTTGGACTCTGCATCGAAATGAGGCGGTCTCATGGTCCTGCGTGTGCCCGAGGCTCCCGAGTCGGCCCGACGAGCGGCCCGAGCCGTGCTCGAATCCCGCGCTTCGCTTCCCGCCGACTGCCGCGCCGATCACGCCGCGCTCACGGCCGGATTCCCGCACCGCGTCTTCGAGATCGACCTGCTCGACCTGGTCGCCGACCGTGGCGTGCGCAGCGCCCGCCCCGTGGGCTGGCGCTGGCTCATGTGGTCCGGCGACGTGGTCGTCGGCGGCATCGAGGTCCGCCCCGGTCCGTCCGGCCACGGCGTGGGCCGATTCGTCGAGGGCCCGTTCACGGTCGCCACCGCACCGGCCGCCGCGGCGGCCCGCGCGCTCCCGCAGACCCTGCTCCGCCGGGACGAGGCACGGCTGCTGAACGTGCCGGGGATGTACATGGTGGCGCTGTGGTTGGCGGACGAGGCGGGCGGGGTCGACCTGCTCATCCCGCTCGCGCCGGCGCCGTGCGGCGTGCAGGCGCTGCGCGGATACACCGCGGCCGAACTGGCCGAGGTGTTGGCCGCGCGCACCCGCCGGCCGGCCGCCGTGGGGGCTCCGGACAGCTGATCACACCCCGGAGTTCACACGTGTGGTCACATCTTGGACGCAGTCGGGTGAGAACGGCGAGAAGTCCTGCGCGAGGCGCTTTCGAGGCGGAGACTGTGAGCTGCCGGGCAAGGCTGCCCGACGCGCTCCGCGCAGAGACACCGAGAAGGTACGAGGATGTGCCAGCACCGACCGCATTGCCCGCCGGCGGACAGTCCCGATCGTGAAGCCGCCGCCGTTGTGGCCGCCCATTTCGAACAGGGATGGAGCCTGCTCTGCAACGGCGTCGTCCTGTTCGAGGACACGGGCGAACTGCTGCCGGACGGACGCACCATCGCCCCGCACCGACCCCCTGTGGGGTTGGTTTCGGCGGCCTGATCCGTTCGCACGGCCCTGACGAGCCGGAGGTCACCTCGGAGCGACCTCCGGCTCTCGCCTGCCCGGGGTCGGTCGGGCCGCCGTCCCGGTACAGTCCGAGCGGCAGCACGCAGCGAAACGATGTTGGCGCGACGACTCGGAGTTCCATCCCCATGGGCACTGGCGGCACCCCTCGGCCCGGTCGCCCGCGTGATCCGCGTACCGACGAACTGATCCTGTCCGCGACCCGCGAGCTGATCGCCGAGCAGGGGTACAACCGGGTCAGCATCGACGCGGTCGCGCGCCGGGCCGGGGTCACCCGGCCGACCGTGTACCGCCGCTGGCCGTCGAAGGCGCACCTGGTGCACGAGGCGGTCTATCCGGCCCGGGAAATGAGCTTCCGGCCGCTGCCGCACGAGGACTTCGCGACCGGTGTGCTGCGCTTCGCCGAGGCCGCGCTGGAGTCCTTCCGCCGCCCGGAGACGGCGGGCGCGGTGCCGGGGCTGCTCGCCGAGTACCGCGACCAGCCCGAGCTCAAGGAACTGCTCGTGGCCAGGATGGACCCGGTCCGGGCGATCTTCCGGGCCTTCGTGGCGGACGCGATCGCGCGCGGCCAGGCCCGCCCGGACGTGGACGCCGATCTGCTCTTCGAGTCGCTCAGCGGCGCGCTGATGTTCGGCGTGCTGGGCAGCGACCTGGCCGCCAAGCCCGGTTTCGCCGCGTCGGTTGCCCACCTGCTGACGCACGGCGCGGCCCGCCCCTGATCGAAGCGCGTTCGATCGGGAACGGGCCGCGCGGCCGAGGTCAGTTGTTGCCGTATGCCTCGATCGGCGGGCACGAGCAGACCAGGTTGCGGTCGCCCTGGGCGCCGTCGATCCGGCGCACCGGCGGCCAGTACTTCTCGGCCGGCACCACACCGGCCGGGAAGACCGCCTCCTCGCGGGTGTAGGCGTGCGTCCACTCGCCCGCGAGCAGCGCGGCGGTGTGCGGCGCGTTGCCGAGCGGGTTGTCGTCGGCGGGCAGCGCACCGGACGCGACCCGGTCGATCTCGCCCTTGATCGCGATCATCGCGTCGCAGAACCGGTCGATCTCCCGCAGGTTCTCGCTCTCGGTCGGCTCGATCATCAGCGTGCCGGGCACCGGGAAGGACATCGTCGGCGCGTGGAAGCCGTAGTCGATCAGCCGCTTCGCCACGTCGTCGACGCTGACGCCGGTGGCCTTGGTGATCCCCCGCACGTCGATGATGCACTCGTGCGCGACCAGGCCGTTCGGGCCGGTGTAGAGCACCGGGAAGTGCGGTGCGAGCCGCTTGGCGATGTAGTTGGCGCCCAGCACCGCGACCTGGGTGGCCTCCTTGAGGCCCTCCGGGCCCATCAGGCGCAGGTAGGTCCACGGGATCGGCAGGATCGCCGCCGAGCCCCACGGGGCGGCGGAGATCGGCCCCACGCCGGTCTCCGGGCCCGCGGTGGGCTGGAGCGGGTGGTTGGGCAGGTACGGCGCCAGGTGCGCGCGCACCGCGACCGGCCCCACGCCCGGACCGCCGCCGCCGTGCGGGATGCAGAAGGTCTTGTGCAGGTTCAGGTGCGACACGTCCGCGCCGATCGCGCCGCCCGGCTGGGCCAGCCCGACCAGCGCGTTCAGGTTCGCGCCGTCCACGTACACCTGGCCGCCGGCCTCGTGCACCGCCGCGCACACCTGCTCGATGCCCTCCTCGAACACGCCGTGCGTGGACGGGTAGGTCACCATCAGCACGGCGAGCGTGTCCCGGTGCCGCTCGATCTTGTCGTGCAGGTCGGCCAGGTCCACGTCGCCGTTCTCGCCGGTCTTGACCACCACGACGCGCATGCCCGCCATCACCGCGCTGGCCGCGTTGGTGCCGTGCGCGGAGGAGGGGATCAGACACACGTCGCGGGCGGTGTCACCGTTGGCGTGGTGGTAGGCGCGGACCGCGAGCAGGCCCGCGAGTTCGCCCTGCGAACCGGCGTTGGGCTGGAGCGAGACCTTGGCGTAGCCGGTGATCCGGGCCAGCGAGTCGGCGAGCCCGTCGATCAGCTCCAGGTAGCCCGCGACCTGGTCGACCGGCGCGAACGGGTGCAGGTTCGCGAACTCGGGCCAGGTGATCGGCTCCATCTCGACCGTGGCGTTGAGCTTCATCGTGCACGAGCCGAGCGGGATCATCCCCCGGTCCAGCGCGTAGTCCTTGTCCGCGAGCCGCTTGAGGTAGCGCAGCATGTCGGTCTCGGAGCGGTGCGTGTGAAAGACCGGGTGGGTCAGGAACTCGGTGTCGCGCAGCAGCGCCGTCGGCAGCGCGTCGGCGGTGTCCGCGTCCAGCGCGGCCACGTCACCGGTGACCCCGAACGCGCCCCAGACCCCCTCGACATGCGCCCGCAGCGTGGTCTCGTCGCAGGTGATCGCGACGTGGTCGGCGTCCACCGGGCGCAGGTTGATCCCGGCGGCGCGGGCCGCGGCGAGCACGTCCGCCGCCCGGCCCGGCACCCGCGCGGTGATCGTGTCGAAGAAGTCGCCGTGTACGACCTCGACGCCGCCCGCGCGCAGTCCGGCCGCGAGCACGGCCGCATACCGGTGCGTGCGGCGCGCGATCGAGGTGAGCCCGTCCGGCCCGTGGTAGACCGCGTACATGCCCGCCATCACGGCCAGCAGGACCTGCGCGGTGCAGATGTTGCTGGTCGCCTTCTCCCGGCGGATGTGCTGCTCGCGGGTCTGCAGCGCGAGTCGGTAGGCGGGCGCGCCGTCGGCGTCCACGGACACCCCGACCAACCGGCCCGGCATGCTGCGGGTGAGCTTCTCGCGGACCGCCAGGTAGCCCGCGTGCGGGCCGCCGAAGGCCATCGGCACGCCGAACCGCTGGCTGGTGCCCACCGCGATGTCGGCGCCCATCGCGCCGGGCGCGCGCAGCACGGTGAGCGCGAGCAGGTCGGCGGCGACCGCCACCAGCGCGCCCTGCGCGTGCGCGGCCTCGATCACCGGGGTCAGGTCGCGGACCCGGCCGTCGGCACCGGGGTACTGCAGCAGCACGCCGAAGCAGCCGCCCTCGGGCAGCCCCCGCGCGGTGTCGGCGACCACGACCTCGATGCCCAGCGCTTCGGCGCGGGTACGCACCACCGCGATCGTCTGCGGCAGCGTGGCCGCGTCCACCACGAACACGTCGCTCTTGGCCCGCCCGGCCCGGCGGGCCAGGGTCATCGCCTCGGCGGCGGCGGTGGCCTCGTCCAGCAGCGAGGCACCCGCCACGTCCAGGCCGGTCAGGTCGGTGACCACGGTCTGGAAGTTGAGCAGCGCCTCCAGCCGGCCCTGCGAGATCTCCGGCTGGTAGGGCGTGTAGGCGGTGTACCAGGCCGGGTTCTCCAGCACGTTGCGGGTGATCACCGGCGGAGTGAAGGTGCCGTGGTAGCCGAGCCCGATCATCGAGGTCAGCACGCTGTTGCGGGAGGCCAGCTCGCGCAGCTCGGCGAGCACCTCGGCCTCGCTGCGCGCGGCGGGCAGCTCGAAGCCCTCCAGCGCGCGGATCGCGGCGGGCACCGCCGCGTCGGTCAGCTCGTCCAGGGATCCGTAGCCGATCGCGGCGAGCATCTTCGCCTGCTCGTCGGTGTCCGGACCGATGTGCCGGCCGGTGAACGGCGACGCGGCCTCCAAGCCGGTCAACGAGCCGGGGCCGGAGGGGAGTACGGCGTGAGCACGCGGGGCAGGGGTGCGCGGGGTCATCGCGAAAGGCCTCCTGGATCGCTCCTGGACGGACACGCGGGTCGCGCGTCCACCGGCCTCCCCCTCTGTCATCTGTACCTGAGAGCTTCACCGCGCCCGGGAGGACCGGTCGGACCGGTTCCCGCGGGCGCGGTTTGCACCGTCGGCGAGGATCCGACCCGGCTCGGCGAGCCATCCGCGGATCCTGCTTTCCAGAGTGCCCACGACCACGCGGTACGGGTGCCTGAGAGATTCCGGGGAGGAGTTGCTCCTTCGGCGCCTCGTGTGCACGACACGAGGACTCTCCCGCGCGAACGTAATGGGCGGCTTCAACGGTATCAGCGTGACACCCACCAGGGGCTTCGCACTAGGCGTACGTCACAGTGGTCGTGGTGTAGCCCAGGGAGCGCATCATGCCCTGGAGCATACCGGTGGTGTTCCGTTCCGCGCGCTCCACCAGTCCGGCGGTCTTCGCCGCGTCGTCGATCTTCTTGGTGGCCAGCACGTAGAGCTGCTGCTGGTCGCCGGGATTACTGGAGAAGAAGTCGCCGAAGCGGTCGAACAGGCCCTTGTCCTGGGCGATCACGTGGCTGTTCTTCTGGTCGAGCGCGGCGGGCGCGAGCCGCGCGTGCGGGAGTTTGATGGTCACGCTCTTGTTGTCCGGAGAGGTCTGGATCGCGTCCTGGCCGATCCCGCCGAACTCCACGAAACCACCCACCTGGCCGACGCCGACGAACAGCGTGCGTTGGCCTCGGACCGCGTCCGGCAGGAACTTCGCGTCCTTCTCCAGGTCGACCACGACCTGGAAGGTGCCGCTGACCGCCTCGTAGCGGCTGAGATCCTGCACGGCCTTGAGCATCACCGGTCCGCTGTGGTCCTTGGTGGTCTCGCCGAACGGATTGAACTTGCCGGGCAGCAGGTTGACCAAGCCGACCAGCACCAGGGCCAGCACGATGAAGCCGACCAGGAGTGTGACCAGGAAGGCCGGCAGGCCGAGCCTGCGGCGAACCGATCGGAAGGCACCCTGCCCTCGCGCCGGCCGCTCTTTGACATCAGTCATTGTGAGGACACCCCCGAGGAGTCGTCTGCCCGGCGCCTGCCCCGGATCGCCCCGGCTATCCCCCGTCGGCGGCGGGCAGCGGAATCGGTTCCCCCGGTTGCAGCGCGGGATCGGTGATCGCGAACGTGCGCACCCGGCCCGGTTTTCCACCCGGCACCTCGAACCGCACGGTGACCCGCCCGACGCCGCTGCCCTGCACCCAGCCGGGCCCGAACTCCTCGTGCACCACGTCCTGACCGGGCGACCAGGAGACCCGCTTCGGGGCGGCCGGTACCGGCACCTCCCGGTCTCCCTCCGCGCCTTCCTCGTCCTGCTCGTCCGGCTCGGCGGGCTCCGGCTCGGCCGCGCCGAACAGGTCCTGCTGGGCGAAGTCGGCCAGCCCGCCGACACCCACCCCCAGCAGCCGCACGCCGCCCGTGACGTCCACCTGCGCGGCCAACCGGCGGATCGTCTCGCGCACCACCCCCGGGTCGTCGGTGGGCCCGCGCAGCGTCTCCGAGCGGGTCAGCGTGCTGAAGTCGTAGCGGCGCAGCTTGAGCACGATCGTGCGCCCGGAGCGCCCGGCGGCGCGCAGCCGCTCCACGCACCGGATCGAGAGCCGGTCCAGCTCCCGGGTGATGCGCTCGCGGTCGACCAGGTCGGTGGGGAAGGTGTCCTCCACGGACACCGATTTCGCGTCCCGGTCGGCGACCACCGGGCGCGCGTCCAGCCCGGCGGCCAGAACGTGCAGGCCGTGTCCGTGCGCCTGGCCGAGCAGCCGGACCAGTTCGCTCTCGTCGACCGCGGCCAGGTCGGCCACGGTGTCCAGGCCGGCCCGGCGCAGCACGTCGCCGGTGGCCGGGCCGACCCCGGGCAGCGCGCGCACCGGCAGCGGGTCGAGCATCGCCCGCTCGGTTCCGGGCACGACCACGCACAACCCGTCGGGCTTGTCCGCCTCGGAGGCGATCTTGGCCAGAAGCTTGGAGGTGGCCGCGCCGACCGAGCAGGTGAGCCCGGTGGCCGCGTGTATGTCCGCGCGCAGGCGTACCGCGATCTCGGTGACCCGCTCGGTGTCCAGCGTGCCGCCGTGCGGGCCCGCCTCCAGGTCGACGAACGCCTCGTCCAGGCTGAGCGGCTCCACCAGCGGCGACAGCCGGTGCAGCAGTTCCATCACGGTGTCGCTGACCTGGCGATACAGCGCGAAGCGCGGGCTGAGGAAGGCGGCGTTGGGGCAGCGCCGGCGGGCCTCGCCGATCGACATCGCCGAGCGCACGCCGAACACCCGGGCCTCGTAGGAGGCGGTGGCCACCACGCCGCGCGCGCCGATGCCGCCGACGATGACCGCCTTGCCGGCCAGGCTGGGCTTCGCGGCCTGCTCCACCGACGCGTAGAACGCGTCCATGTCGAGGTGGAGGATGCCGGGGGCATGTCTCACACCGGGCAATGATGACGCACGGGTCCGACAGAACGCGCGTTCAACCGCTCAGGGCGCGTCGGATCTCGTCGCTTTCGGGGCCTATCACCCGCGGATCCGGCTTCAGCACGATCTGCCCGGCCGCCTTGATCGCGGCGAGCGTCTCGCGACCGGTTCCGTACACGGTGGGCCCGATGTGGCCCCACGCGAAGGACTCGTCCGGGACGCCGTACGCGGATATCCCGGCGGCCCGGCACAGGCCGAGCGCACGGCGCAGATGGAAGCTCTGGGTGACCACGATGACCCGGTCGATCCCGTAGACGCGTTTGGCGCGGATGCAGGACTCCCAGGTGGAGAATCCCGATTCGTCGGTCACGATCCGGTGCTGCGGGATTCCCCGGTCCGCGAGGTAGCGCCGCATCACCCTGGTCTCGTCGTAGCGGTTGTCCCCGCCGTCACCGCTGACCAGGATCACCCGGGTCTTGCCGGCCCGGTACAACGCGAGCGCGACGTCGAGCCGGCGGGCCAGCAGATCGGACGGCCGGTCCCCGTGCACGCCCGCGCCGAGCACCATCGTGACGTCCTCGTGCGGCACGTCGGCCACCGTGCGGACCCGGTTCCCGGCGTACAGATGCAGCCCCGTGATCGGGGTCAGCCCGGCGACGGCGAGCAGGACGGCGGCCTGATAGCCGCGCCGTTGGGCCCGCCGCGAGCGCGGCAGGGTCGGCCGACGAAGGATCACGTCCATGGGGACGTCCTGCCCGGCGAACCGGTTCCCACCCTCCCCCGGGCGGCTCAGACCGCTTTGTCCCTGCGTCTGCGTGCCAGTTCGTCACCCGGATGAACCTGCGTGATCGGTTCTCCCGTGCCGGTGTGCTCGCCCTGGAGCTGCGCGAGCGAGCCCTCCACCTCGCGCCACACCGCCCCCACGGCGATCCCGAAGACCCCCTGACCACCCTGGACCAGGTCGATCACCTCGTCGTACGACGTGCACTCGTACACGCTGGCACCGTCGCTCATCAGGGTCATCCCGGCCAGGTCGCCGATCCCGCGTCCGCGCAGGTGGGCCACCGCGATCCGGATGTTCTGCAGCGAGACACCGGTGTCCAGGAGCCGCTTGACGATCTTCAGCACCAGGATGTCGCGGAAGCCGTACAACCGCTGCGTGCCCGAGCCGTGGGCCGGGCGGACCGTGGGCTCGACCAGGCCGGTGCGGGCCCAGTAGTCGAGTTGGCGATAGGTGATGCCGGCCGCCGCGCACGCCGTCGGGCCCCGGTAACCGACGTCCTCCGACGGGGTGCCGGGCGGCGTGACGTCCTGCCGCCGGGGGCCCGCACCGGGGTCGGTCGCCGGCAGAGGACGTGCCGTGCGGGCGCGTTCCGCCGCCGTGATGTCGCCGGTGCTGCTCACGCCGACCTCCCTTTCGTCTCCCCACGCCCGAGTACGGCGCGGAGAGTCTCTTTCAGTCCCGGGCCGCAGGCGGCGAGGTGCAACGCGCAGGGGTCATCCCGGAACTGTCGATTTCGACGGTAGGCAGTCACCAACAGCGCGTCAACGACCGGGCCGTTCGGCACGCCGAGTGACGCTGCTCGCACGAGTGGTTTGAACCGGTTGCCCAGGGGTAGGTCTGGCCGCTTTGCCTCTGATCGAAGCGGATCGAGCCGGATCGGGCGTGATCGACGGCGCGCCGGCGCACCCGGGGCGGAGCCGACCGGTCCCGGACGCGAAAAAACCGCCGCCCGCTACCGCCTCGCCGGGAGCGGCGGGCGGGACGGTCGGCGGTTCCGGACGTGCACCCGGCCGCGGCGGGCCGACTATTGGCTCGTGGTGCCGAAGTCCTCGGGCGAGATGTCGTTCAGGAACTCCCTGAACTTCTCGATCTCGTCCTCCTGCTCGTTGGGGATCACGATGCCCGCCTCGTCCAGGACCGCGTCGCTGCCGACGATCGACGTCCCGGTTCGCAGCGCGAGCGCGATCGCGTCCGACGGGCGCGCGCTGACCTCCACGCCGCCGGAGAAGACCAGCTCGGCGTAGAACACGCCCTCGCGCAGGTCGGTGATCCGGATCTGGGTCAATTCCTGCCCCAACGCCTCCAGCACGTCCCGGAAGAGATCGTGCGTCAGAGGACGCGCGGGTACCACGCCCTGTTGGGCGAACGCGATGGCCGTCGCCTCTACCGGGCCGATCCAGATGGGGAGATAACGATCGCCCCCCGTCTCCCGTAGGAGCACGATCGGCTGGTTAGAGGGCATCTCCACCCGGACGCCCACAACCTCTAGCTCGTTCACATCGCCACACTAGCGCGCTCGGCTGTCGGTCACCGATCCCCGGGGGCCGAATAGGTCGGGGATTCGTCGTTTTTTCTTCGTGATCCGGTGTTCACGTCACGGTCCGCCTCGCGGCCCGATCGGCGCCCGTCGCGGGCGGCGTGGGTCAGCGGCCCAGGCGGGGCGCGAGCGCGGTGGTGACCAGGACGGTGTGCAGGCGCGAGGTGAGCGCGAGCAGGTCGCGTACGGTCTCCTCGGCGCCCGCCTTCGCGCGGGCGCCCCGGCGGTGCAGGAGCGGCGCGACGATCTGTTCCACCAGGGCGGCCTCACGGTCCGCGGCGGCCTTGGTCTGCCGCAGGTGGCGCGGCTCCACGCCATAGCGGCCCAGCGCGGCCACCAGCCGGGCCACCACCAGCGCGTCGCCGTCGTAGACCACCGCCTGCTCGCCGTCGCCGCCGGCGCCGGGTCGTGGACGGCGCGGCTGGATCAGGCCGAATTCCTCCAGCCGGGCCAGGTCCGTGTCCTGGATGCCGGCCGCGGCGATCAGGCCCGGCCGGTCGAGCAGCACCGTGGTGCCCTCCCGACCGGCCGAGTCCGGATCGCCTTCGGCGTCCTGCGCTCGTGCGGATTCGGCCGGGGTCGGGCCGGCCGGTTCGAGCCCGCGATCCATCGCGTCCAGTTGATCCTTGATCACCCGGAGCGGCAGGTAACGGTCGCGCTGCACCCGCAGCACGTAGCGCAGTCGTTCGATGTCGGCGGGGCCGAACTTGCGATAGCCCGACGGGCTCCGCTGCGGCTCGATGAGCCCTTCCGCCTCGAGGAACCGGATCTTGGAGATGCTGATGTCCGGGAACTCGGGACGCAGCAGGGTCAACACCCCGCCGATGCTCAAGGAGACCGATCCGGCCGCCGCCGGACTCACCCGATCTGCCCTTGGCGGCTGGGGAAGAAGACCAGTCGGTACTTGCCGATCTGTACCTCGTCGCCCGGCGCCAACGGAACCTCGTCGATCCGCTCGCGGCCCACGTAGGTGCCGTTCAGGCTGCCCACGTCGGCAACCGCGAAGCCGCCGGGGGTGCGGCGGAACTCGGCGTGCTTGCGCGAGACCGTGACGTCGTCGAGGAAGATGTCGCTCTGCGGATGCCGACCGGCCGTGGTGCGGTCCGAGTCGAGCAGGAAGCGACTGCCGGAGTTGGGGCCCCGGCGCACCACGAGCAGCGCGGTTCCCGGCGGCAGCGCGTCCACCGCGGCCTGCGCCTCGGGGGTGAGGATCTCGCGGGGAGCGGGTTCCGCGTCCAGCGCCTCGATGCCGCTGATCGAGATGGTCGAGGTCTGCTCGGACGCGCGCTCGGCGCCCGCGCCCAGCCGAGCGCCGCAGTTGGAGCAGAACCGGCCGCCGGGCGGATTGTGATGCCCGCAGGCGCCGCACACCACCACGTCGGCCTCCTGACCCGTGCCGGTCGCACCTCGACCTTCGGTCGAGAGTTGCCCGAAACTTATGCGCGCCGTGTGTTCCTGGTCAACAGCGACATGCCCGGCGGTCGCGTCGGACTCGCCCAGGTGCGGAGCGGGTGCGGGGGGTGAGCCGGCGGACGCCCCGTACGGGGTGCCCGGGGGCATCGTCGGCGGGGCGGCCGGCGGGTTGCCGGACCTCCCCGCATCGGCAGCCGGCGCGTCGCCGGAGCGACGGGAACGACCGAACAATTTCGCGAACAACTTCACGGGCGAACCTCCCCGAGAGAACCTGGCCCGCCCGTGGGGCAGGAGGAGTGGGTCGTGGTGATGGACTGCCTACCGCTTCGCCGGGCCGTCAGGAGCCAAGGCTGTTCTGATAGGCGGCCGCGTCCAAGAGCGCGGCCGGTGCGGCGGGATCGTCGAGGCGTACCTCGAACATCCAACCGTCGCCGTAGGGATCGGAGTTGACCAACTCCGGTGCACCGTCGAGCACGTCGTTGACGGTGGTCACGACGCCGTCGAGCGGCGCGAAGAGGTCGCTGACACTCTTGGTCGATTCCAGTTCGCCGCAGGGCTGTCCGGCCACGACGCGGGTGCCGACCGGCGGCAGCGTGACGTAGACGATGTCACCGAGCGCGTCCTGCGCGAATTCGGTGATGCCGATCCGCACCGTCCCGGAGATCTCTTCCATGACGCGCACCCATTCGTGCTCCGTCGTGTACGCGAGATCTGCGGGATACATGCGGACAGCCTGCCCTTCTTGCCTGATGAGTGTGCACCGACGGCGACCGGCGGACTGATTCTGTCAGGTGTGCTCACCCGTTACCGGCGCCCGGTGCCGAGCGAGCGTAACCAGGCTTGTTCGCAGGCCGCAAGGCGTCGATCAGCACCTCCTGCGAGGGGGTGACAATGGCCCCCGCCTGCTTCTTCTCCAGGGTCTTGACGACACCCCCGGGGATGTTCAACGCGGGCTGGAGATCCTGCGGATTGCCGATCACCTTGAACACGTACGGCGGCAGCACTTTGGTGCCGTCGATCACGATGTCGCCGGGCGGCGTGCCGTTGAACCAGGTGCCGGCCACCACGCGCACGTCGTTGATCTGGATCACCTCGGCGCCCGCCGCGCGCAGTTCCTGGAGCGTGTCCAGCAGCACGTCACCGCTGACCGTGCGCTGCGGATCGGTGATGGTCAGGGTGATGCCGGGCCCGCTGGCCTTGACGGTGCCCGCGAGGACGCCCAGGGCGTCCGCCTTGGCCGCGTTCTGCTCACGCGCCTCCTGGACCCGGTCGTTGCTGTTCTGGAGCTGCGTGCGGCTGTTCTCCAGACGATGCTTCTCGTCCTCCAACCGCCGGGTGCGCTCGCCGAGTTCGTCCAGCACGCGGACCAGGTCCTCCTGTCGCGCACCACGCAGCGGATCGGACGCGGTATTCGAGCGAACCTGGATGGCCAGCCCCGCGCCGAGCGCGAACAGCAGTACCGCGCCCACGAGTTGGGCCCGGCTCACGCGCGGCGGCCAGAACGCCTCGAGCAGCCTGCGACGGCCCGGCTGATCGTCGACCCGCTCGTGCGGGTGCGGCTCGGAAACCGCGTTCGAATCCGTTTCCGGCCCGGGCGTGTCGCGCGCCACCGCGTGCGCCCCCGCGTGCGGTTGCGCGAGGGGGTCGCGCGGCCCGGACACCTCGCGCTCCCGGGCCTGTTCGGGCGGGGGCGCCGCGGGCACCAGGGGCGGCACGGACGCCCGCGCGGCCCGGGGCTCCGCGGACGCCCGGGGCGTCTGCGGCGCCTGCGCCGCCCGATGCGTTTGGGGCACCTGGGGTGTTTCCCGCGTCTCCCGGGCCGATTCGCGGATCGGCGCGGTGATCGGCGGGATCTCCGAGGTCACCTCGGCGGCCTGCTCGCGGATCCGCTCCCGGATGTGCCGGCCCTCGTGATAGAGGTCGACCGGGCGCCGGGTCTCGACCGTGGGCTTGCGGGCGGCCGGCGCCTCCGGCTCGACCTCGGGTTCCGGCTCGGGTCCGGGAACGGCCTCGGGCGCGGGCTCCGCGGCCGTGCGTGGGATGCCCAGGTCGCGGGGATCCTCGTCGTGGCGGGCGTGCCGCCCGCGCGTCTCGTCCGTTTCGTCGGCCATGTGTGTGACTCCCCGTCAGGCCCGGAAGACGTGCCGGCGGATGGCCGCCGCGTTGGAGAAGATCCGGATGCCGAGCACGACCACCACGCCGGTGGACAACTGCGCTCCGACACCCAGCTTGTCGCCGAGGAAGACGATCAGCGCGGCGACGACCACGTTCGACAGGAACGAGACCACGAAGACCTTGTCGTCGAAGATGCCGTCGAGCAGTGCGCGCAGACCGCCGAAGACCGCGTCCAGCGCGGCCACCACCGCGATGGGCAGGTACGGCTCCAGCTCGTGCGGGATCACGGGTCGGGCGAGATACCCGACCACGACCCCGAGGACCAGGCCGAGGACCGCGATCACTGTTTACCCTTTCGTTCGGTCTGCTTCTGCGGCGGTGTCGACGAGCCGGTCGGCGGGGCCGAACCGCTCGGCGGGGCCGTGCTCCGGCCCGCGGCCGTCGCGGGCGGTGTGCCCGGGGTCTGCTTCGCCGGCGGGCTCGCGGGTGTACTCGGCGGTGTACTCGCGGGCGGCGGGCCGCCGGGTACGTCCGCGTAGCGCAACGAGGTGCCCAGCGCGGCGGGCAGCTTGAGCTTCTTCTGTGCGCTCAGGTTGACCCGGATCCCGTAGTTCTCCTGAAGCTGGCGCAGATATCGCCCGTCCGCGCCGACCATGAACTCGACCTGCATCGGCTTGGCGTCACCGATCGCCAGGATCGTATACGGCGGCGCGAGCGGCCGGTTGTCGACCAGGATCGAGGCACCGGCGGCGCGGATCGCGGACAGCGCGGTCAGCCGCTGGTTGTTGATCGAGATGGCCTCGGCGCCGGCCTTCCACAGGCCGTTGACCAGCCGCTGGAGGTCGCGGTCCAGGATCCGGCCGTTCGCCGCCGCCTCGGCCTGGCGCGGGTCGGTCGAGCCGTCGGTGTTGTCCGAGCCCTTGGCGTCGTCCGCGATCACCTTCAGGCCCGGCCCCTCGACCGGGTCGGATCCGGTGAGCAGCGCGAGCAGTTCGACCCGATCCTTGGCGCCCTTGGGCAGCGAGACCTCCTGGATCGCGTCCACCTCGGCGCGCAATCGCTCGACGGTGGCGGTGAGCGCGTCCACCTCGGCCTCGTCGGTGTGGATGCGATCCACCAGTTGATGCCGCTCGCGCTCGGCCTGTGGGGCGGCCGCGTGCACCTTCATCGCGGCCACCATCAGGATCATCGCGATCAGCGCGACCCCGACCACGGCCAGCACCCGGGCCAGCGGACCCTTGTTCATCCCGGTGTCGCCGCGCACCGCGCGGCGGGCGGTGGCCTCCGCGTAGCCCGCGTCCAGGCTGTTCGTCATCATGTCCACGAGCAGGGACATCGAGGCATCCGGCCGCCTGTACCGGCTCGTGCCTGGTGTCTCCCGCGATGACATGCGCCCCATCGTTCCATGCCCGACGGAGTGCTCGATGCAGGGTCCGATACCGGGTCCGGCCGTGGATCGCGACAGGCGATCCACGGCCGGGGAAGACCCTACAAGACGGCTGCCCGCGCCGCCGGAGTCGGCGGCCGGGAAGGGCCGTCAGTCGCCCGCGTGCTCCACGACCCGGCTCCACTCGTCCAGGAGTTCGTCCGCGGCGGTATCGTCCGGGCCCTCGGCCCACACGTGGGTGACCGCCTCGGCCGGGTCCGGCAGCACCAGCGCCCAGCGCCCGTCGGCCTCCACCACGCGCACGCCGTCGGTGGTGTCGATCTCGCGGTCGCCCGCCGCCTCCACGACCCGACGCATCACCATGCCCTTGGCCGCCCACGGCGTGGGCACGTCCCGCCGGCGCACGTGCGCGCGCGGGATCCGCGCGTCGATCTGGCTCAGCGTCAACTGGGTGCGCGCGACCAGCCCGATCAGCCGGACGAACGCGGCCGTACCGTCGAAGACGGTGCTGAACTCGGGGACCACGAAGCCGCCGCGTCCGTCGCCGCCGAAGATCGTGTCGTCGGACATGGCCACGCGGGCCAGGTCGTCCGGCGACGTGGTGGTCCACTGCACCTGGACCCCGTGGTAGGCCGCGACCTGCTCGGCGATCCGGGTCGTGGTCACCGGCAGCGCGATCTTGCCGCCGCCGCGCTCGGCCGCGACGCAGTCCAGCAGCACCAGCAGCGCGCGATGGTCGTCGATGAGCCGACCGCGCTCGTCCACCAGCGACATGCGCTCGCCGACCGGGTCGAACCGTACGCCGAACGCGGCCTTGGAGGAGGCCACGATCTCGCCCAGCCGCACCAACCCCTCGTGCCGCTCGTCCGCGGTCTCGGTGGGGCGGGCGTCGTCCAGACCGGAGTTCACGGTGAGCGCGTCGATGCCCAGCCGGCCCAGGATGCTGGGCAGCAGCAGGGCGGCGTTGCCGTGTGCGGCGTCCACCACCACCTTGAGCCCGGACTCGGGCACGCCGGTGATGTCCAGCGCCTTCAACAGGGAACCCGAGTAGCTGTCGAACGGCCGTGCGGGGAAAGTCAGTTCGCCGATCTCGCCGGGGAACGCGCGGCGGTACTCCTGACGCGAGAAGACCCGGTCGAGCTTGCGCTGCGCGGCCTGCGACAGGTCCGCGCCGCGCTCGTCGAAGAACATGATGTCCACCGAGTCCGGCACCCCGGGCGTGGTGCGGATCATGATCCCGCCCGCCGAGCCGCGCGCGGTCTCCTGGCGGGCCACCGGCATCGGCACGTTCTCCAGGTCGCGCACGTTGATCGCGGACGTCTGGAGCGCGGAGATGACCGCTCGCTTGAGGGCGCGGGCACCACGCGAGTGATCACGCGCGGTGGTGACGGTGGCCCCCTTCTTGAGCGTGGTGGCGTACGCGCCGGCCAACCGCACGGCCAGCTCGGGGGTGATCTCGACGTTGAGGATGCCGGAGACCCCGCGCGGGCCGAACAGGTACTTCTGGCCGCGCGACTCCCAGATCACCGACGTGTTGACGACCGCGCCGGCCTCGATCGTCTTGAACGGGTAGATCCGCACGTCCCCCGCGACCAGGGACTCCTCCTCGATCAGGCACTCGTCGCCGATCACCGCGCCCTCTTCGATCCGGGCCGCGCGCATGACGTCGGTGTTCTTGCCGATCACGCAGCCGCGCAGGTTGGTCTGCGGGCCGATGTACACGTTGTCGTGCACGACCGCCTTGTGCAGGAACGCACCGCGCTTGACCACCACGTTGGAGCCGAGCACGGTGTGCTCGCGGATCTCCACGCCGCCCTCGACCTTGGCGTAGTCGCCGATGTACAGCGGACCCTTGAGGATCGCCTCGCGGTCCACCTCGGCGCCCTCGGCGACCCAGACGCCCGGCGAGAGCTCGAAGCCGTCGATGTCCACGTCGACCTTGCCGGTGAGCACGTCGGCCTGGGCCTTGAGGTAGCTCTCGTGCGTGCCCACGTCCTCCCAGTAGCCCTCGGCGACATAGCCGTAGATCGGCTTGCCCTCCTTGAGCAGCTTGGGGAACACGTCGCCGGACCAGTCCACGGACACGCCGGCGGCGACGTAGTCGAAGACCTCGGGCTCCATCACGTAGATCCCGGTGTTCACGGTGTCCGAGAAGACCTGACCCCAGGTCGGCTTCTCCAGGAACCGGTCCACCCGGCCCTCGTCGTCGATGATCGTGATGCCGAACTCGAGCGGGTCGGGCACTCGGGTCAGGCACACGGTGACCATCGCGCCCTTGGCGCGGTGGTACTCGACGAGCGCCGTGAGGTCGAAGTCGGTGAGCGCGTCGCCGGAGATGACCAGGAATGTGTCGTCCTTGAGCGCCTCCTCGGCGTTCTTGACGCTGCCGGCGGTACCGAGCGGGGTCTCCTCGTTCGCGTAGGTGAGGCTCATCCCGAGCTCTTCGCCGTCGCCGAAGTAGTTGCGAACCAGCGACGCGAGGAACTGGACGGTGACTACGGTCTCGGAGAGTCCGTGCCGCTTCAGGAGCCGCAGCACGTGCTCCATGATCGGCCGGTTCACCACCGGCAGAAGCGGCTTGGGCATGCTGGAGGTCATCGGGCGCAGGCGGGTGCCCTCGCCTCCGGCCATGACGACGGCCTTCATCGGTCTCGTCCTCCTATCGCGTCACACCACCCGCGCCCACGGCTGAATTGCCGGGGCCGGGTGGCGTGCCTTCAGTACGTGGTGATCGCCGCGGTGTCGGGCGATCCCTGCGCTTACCCGGCGGTCGCCGAGCGACCCGCCTTGTCCGCGGCCACGAGGCGTTTGGCCTGGGCTGCGTAGAGGACTCCTGCCCACCAGTACAGAGCGGTACCCCACCAGGCGAACGCCCATCCGAAGATCGCGGCGAGAGTTGCGACACGTCCGGTGCCGTCGCTGAGCAGCAGCAGCGGGAAGGCGTACATGAGGTTGAAGGTCGCGGCCTTGCCCACGAAGCTGACCGAGAGCGCGCCGTAGCGGTGCCTGCGCAGGATCAGCAGTACCACGCCCATGAACAACTCGCGGCCCAGGATGATCGCGGTCAGCCAGATCGGCAGGATCTCGCGCCAGGTCAGGCCGACCAGGGTGGCCAGCACGTAGAGTCGGTCCGCGGCCGGGTCCAGGATCGCGCCGACCTTGCTGACCTGATTCCACCTGCGGGCGAGTTTGCCGTCCAGGTAGTCGCTGATCCCGCTGAGCATGAGCAGTGCGAGCGCCCAGAGGTCGTGTTTGGGACCGCCGAACTCGGGCGCCAGGATGAGCCACAGGAAGACCGGTACGCCGAGCAGCCGGGCGAAGCTGAGCGCGTTGGGGATGGTCAGGACCCGGTCGCTGGGAGCGTCCACGCCGCCGTCTCGGGGATGCGGCGGCGCCGCGTCCACGTGGGCCTCCACGGGACCTCTGCTTTCTGCCGGTGGGCCTTCTCGTTCCGGGTCCGACTCGTTCGGAGTCCAGCCTAGTGACGCGCTGATCCGCTGCTCACCGGGTCCGGGTCGGGGGTGGCGGGCTCGGCGACCGGCTCCGCGACCGTGGGCAGCGGGGTGCGGTCGCGCAGGATGCGCCACACCAGGAGCAGGGTCAGCGCGATGCCCGCGAAGAGGTATCCGTTGCCGAGCACGAACTCGATCGGCGTCCAGTGCCGTTCCCGGTTCCCGTCCCGGGGGGCGAGCCAGATCAGGCCCCACGGCTGGAGGGTCTGCGTGTCGTCCCAGTCGCCGCGCACGTTCAGCCGCAGCGGCCACGCGGCGAAGAACGCGAAGAACGTGCCGGTCAGCCACCACCACAGCGGTCGGGCCCGGGTCAGCGCGGCGTGCGCGAGCAGGACGAACGCGGGCACCACCCAGACCCAGTGGTGCGACCACGAGATCGGCGACACGAACAGCGACAGGCCGCCGGTGATCACCACGCCGACCAGTTCGTGCCCGCGCAGCGAGGCCCGCGCGGCGGCCACCAGGCCGAGCGCGCCGACCAGCGCGCAGCACAGGAACCACAGCCCCGAGGCCACCCCACCGTCGCCGAGCAGCCGGGTGAACATGCCCTGCACGGATTGGTTGTTGAGCGTGCCCACGCTGAGCTTGTCGTTGACCTTGCCGCTGATCGACACGATGTGCGACCAGTAGTAGACGGACCCGGACGGCGCGGAGACCAGACCCACCAGGACGGTGCCCACGAACGCGCCGCCGGCCACCGCGGCGGCCCGGAACCTGCGGGTGATCAGCAGGTAGACGATGAAGATGCCGGGGGTGAGCTTGAGGCCGGCCGCGATGCCGACGCCGACGCCCTTGTATCTGCGGCTGTCCGGCAGCCCGAGGTCGAGCACGATCAGCGCCAACAGGAGCAGGTTGATCTGCCCCCACACGAGCGTCCATTGGACCGGCTCCAGCCACAACACCACGGCGAAGGTGGCCGCGCTGACGCCGAGCCGACCCAGACCGCGGCGGTAGCCGAGCATGCCCCACGCGGACCAGACCACGGCGAACAGCGAGAGCAGGCTCACCACCGCCATGAACCACTTGAGGCCGGCGAAGCCCAGCGGCAGCAGACCGTAGAACACCAGGCCCGAGATCGGCGGGTAGATGAACGGCAGTTTGTCGGTCCAATTGCCGTAGTTTCGGGTGTAGATCTCGTCGCCGTCGCGGAAGCGGTGCGCGGCGTCGTGGTAGACGCTCAGGTCGAGCATGTGCCACATGTCGCGGCGGCCGAGGTAGGTCCACAACACCCACAGGCCGAGCGAGAGCACCAGCAGGGCGCCGCCGACGAGGGCGGCGCGGCGCGGTCGACGCGGTTCCCGGCCGCGCTCGTGCCCGAACGGGACGCGGGGCGCGAGCGTCAAGAGCTCGCGGCAGGAGGTCACGAGCACCTGGGGGAAGGACATGTCGGTCGGGGACTCCACAACTGCACGGTTCAATGGGCGCCTGGCCGGGTGGCGCCGGGTCAGGATATCCACACGGCCGGTTCGGTCCGGCCCGGCGTCCGGTGCCGGGAACCGGCGGACGTTCCCGGACGCGCTCCGGGCCGGGGCCCGGGCCCCGGCCGGCGTGGGGGTGGAACTCCCCGGGGACGGTCGGCCCACCGGTTCGGGCGGACCGAGCGTAACGGCTTCCGCCGACCCGCTCGCCCACCTTCCTCGAGACGCCGCGAGGCCGACCGCGATCGTGATCAGCGCGGCGAGCCCGGCGAGAGTGTACGCGTCGGCGAGCAGGAGATCCCACCCGGCGAACCGGAGTTCGCGGCCCTCGCGGTAGGGGACCTGCCGGATCGGCCCGGTGGGCACCGGTACCGGGAGCTCGACCCGACGGCCCGGCACCGCGGCGGTCGGCGCGACCGGCGCGAGCGCGAGGTGGCCGGCCACCGATGTCACGACCAGGACCGCTGCCGCTGTCGGGAGACGTCCGAGGAAGCGCTGGGTGCGATGTGACGCCTCGGGCATGCACCTGATCGCACCGCCGCAAACGGCCGCTTGCTCCGCACTACTCCGTATGCGTTACATTCCTGGTCGCTTCGCGGAATTGCGGGCATCGCCCCGATCGGTCCGGCGATGCCCGCCTATCCCTGCTTGTCCCCTACTTCTCCCCCTGCTTCGTCTCCTGCCGGTCCTCCTGCGCACGGGCCCGCGACCGGCCCACCTCGGCGTAGAAGCGGAGCACGTCGAGGTCGTCCACCGAGCCGGGGTTGACCGCGTCCTCCAGTCGGCGGCCCTGGAGCAGCTTCTTCACCGGGATCTCGATCCGCTTGCCGGTGAGCGTGTGCGGCACGCCCGGCGCCGCGATGATCTCGTCCGGCACGTGGCGCGGCGAGACCTCCTCGCGGATCACCGTGCGGATCCGCGCCTTGAGCGCGTCGTCGAGGGTGTGTCCGGGCGCGGTGACCACGAACAGCGGCATCCAATAGCCGCCGTCGGGCAGTTCCAGCCCCACCACGAGCGACTCGCGCACCTCGGGCAGGCGTTCGACCGCCTCGTAGATGTCGCTGGAGCCCATCCGCACACCCTGACGGTTCAGCGTCGAGTCGGAGCGGCCGTGCACCACGATGGTGCCGCGCTCGGTGAGCGTGATCCAGTCGCCGTGCCGCCACACGCCGGGGTAGGTGTCGAAGTAGCTGGCCCGGTAGCGCCGGTCGTCGGGGTCGTTCCAGAAGTACACCGGCATCGAGGGCATCGGCCGGGTGATCACCAGTTCGCCGACCTCGTCCACCACCGGCCGGCCGTCCTCGTCCCACGCCTCGACCGCGCAGCCCAGCGCGCGGCACTGGATCTCGCCGAGGTACACCGGCAGGTCCGGGCTGCCGCCGACGAAGGCGCTGCACACGTCGGTGCCGCCGCTGACCGAGGCCAGCCACATGTCCGCGCCCACCGCGTCGTAGATCCAGCGGAAGCCGTCCGGCGGCAGCGGCGATCCGGTGGTGCCGACCGCCCGGACCCGGCTCAGGTCGTGGCTGACGCGCGGGGTCAGCTCGTTCTTGCGGCAGGCCATCACGTACGCGGCGGAGGTGCCGAACCAGGTCACCTTCGCCCGCTCGACCACGGTCCACTGCGCGTCGGCGCCGGGGTAGCCGGGGCTGCCGTCGTAGAGCACGATCGTGCTGCCCGCGAGCAGGCCGCCGACCAGCATGTTCCACATCATCCAGCCGGTGGAGGTGTACCAGAAGAACCGGTCGGTCGGGCCCAGGTCGAGCTGGAACGCGGCCTGCTTGAGGTGTTCGAGCACGATGCCGCCGTGGCCCTGGACGATCGCCTTGGGCAGGCCGGTGGTGCCGGACGAGTACAGGATCCACAGCGGGTGGTCGAAGCCGACCGACTCGAAGTCGAGGTCGGCGCCCGAGACCTCGCGCCCGATCGCCTCGGCCCACGGCAGCACGTCGGCGGGCGTCGGTTCGTCGAGGAGCGACACATGCAACACGTGTCGTACCGTCGGCAGGCCCGCGCGCAGATCGGCGACCACGTCGGCGCGGCGGATCTCCTTGCCGCCGTAGCGGTAGCCGTCCACCGCGATCAGCACGACCGGCTCGATCTGCTGGAACCGGTCCAGCACGCTGCGCGCGCCGAAGTCGGGCGCGCAGGCCGACCAGACCGCGCCGATGGCGGCGCACGCGAGCAGCCCGATCACCGCGTGCGGGGTGTTCGGCACGTAGGCCGCGACCCGGTCCCCGGGCCGTACGCCCAGCTCGCGCAGGGTGGCGGCGCAGGAGGCGACCTGGCGGCGCAGCTCCACCCAGGAGATCTCGCGCGGGGTCAGTTCCTCGTCCAGGTAGACGATCGCGGCGCGCTCCGGGTCGCCGTCCTCGGCGTGTCGCAGCACCTGCTGCGCGTAGTTGAGGCGCGCGTCGGGGAACCAGCGGGCGCCGGGCATGGTCCGGTCGGCCAGCACCACGTCCCGATCACCCAGGTCCAGCTCGAACCAGTCGCACAGCGAGGCCCAGAAGGCCTCGGGCTCGGTGGTCGACCAGGCCCACAGTTGCGCGTAGTCCTCGGCGCGGACGCCGCGTTCGGCGCCGAGCCATTCGCGATAGCGGGTGACCGCCGCGGTGGCGACCCGCTCGGCCGACGGCTGCCACAGCAACTCGGCCCGCTCGCTCGATTCCGTCATATCTTTACTGCCCCCTCCGCGCGGTGTGCCCCCCGACCCTGCCATCTCGCGCCTCGGCGCGCATCCCCCGGGCGGGTCGTAAAGGATCTTCGTGCCCACTCTGGACGCGCCGCGCCGAACGCGGGATGTTACCGACGGGAAACAAGTCCGGCAGAGGAGGCCTCGCATGCCCACCACGCACGGCACCGTCACCGACCGCGAGCGCGTCGCGGAGCGGCTGCTCGCCGCGTCGCATTCGCACGCGTTCGACCCGATCACCGACGTCGACTGGGACGCGCCGCTGCTCGACGGCGCGTACTTCCTGCCCGCGCACCGGGTCAGCCTGTACGGCACGCCGACCTGGGAACGCATGAGCGAACGGCAGCGGATCGACCTGTCCCGGCACGAGGTCGCCTCGATGGCCAGTGTCGGCATCTGGTTCGAGGTCGTGCTGATGCAATTGCTCATCCGGCACGTCTACGACCGCCCGCTGACCTCGCGGCACGTGCAGTACGCGTTCATGGAGATCGCCGAGGAATGCAGGCACTCGACCATGTTCGGCAGGTTGATCGACAAACTGGAGTGCCCCGAGTACGGACCCGGCCCGTACGCGCACATGGCGGCGCGGGCGATGAAGACGCTCGGCTCGGGCGTGCAGGCCTTCGCGATGGCGCTGATCGCCGAGGAGGTCCTGGACACGATGCAGCGCGAGATGATGGCCGACGAGTCGCTCCAGCCGATCACCCGGCAGACCGCGCGCATCCACGTGATCGAGGAGGCCCGGCACGTGCGCTACGCGCGCGACGAGGTGACCCGGGGCGCGCCGCACATGTCCCGCGCCGAGCGGGCGATCACCCGCCTCGCGCTGGCCCGGGCCGCGCACATCATCGCCACCCGCCTGGTCCATCCGGGTGTCTACGCGGCGGTGGGACTGGATCCGGCCGAGGCGTACAAGGCGGCGCGCGCCAATCCGCATCGCCTGGACACCCTGGGCCACTGGTCGCGGCGGCTGATCGCGTTCTACGACGAGCACGGCCTGCTCGGCGGACCGGGGCGACGGCTGTGGCGGGCCTCGGGCCTGATGGGGCGTCAGATATAGCGTCGGGCCGGGCGGGCGGGCGTGGGCGGCTGTGACCGTAAATACCCCGGTCGGGTTGGCGCCCGGAACTGACGATCCGTCAGACTGTGGTCCGTACACACATCGCACGACACGGCCAGACGAGTTGGAGGGCCCCGTGACGAAGGACCACAAGCCTGTGGTCCCCGGTTGGTTCACCACGTCCGGGGAGGACTTCTCCCTCCTCGGCACCCGGTGTACCGCCTGTGGGACCGTGTTCTTCCCGCGCCAGGAGACGTTCTGCAGCAACCCGGCGTGCGCCGGCACCGAGTTCGCCGAGGTACCGCTGTCCCGGCGCGGCACGGTGTGGTCCTACACGAACGCCGGCTACCGCCCGCCGGCCCCGTTCGTGTCCGACCCGGACACCGAGTGGCAGCCGTTCACCATCATCGCGGTGCGCCTGGAGGCCGAGGGCCTGATCGTGCTCGGCCAGGGCGCGCCCGGCGTCGGCGTGGACGACCTGAAGGTCGGGGTCGAGGTCGAGATCGTGCCCGGCGTGCTGTACGAGAACGACGAGCACGTCTACACCACGTGGAACGTGCGACCCGTGGAGGTCAAGGCATGAGCACCGACCGCGAGATCGTCGTCCTGGGCGCGGGCATGCACCCATGGGGCAAATGGGGCCGCAACTTCGTCGAGTACGGCGTCAAGGCCGCCCAGGACGCGCTGAGGGACGCGGGCCTGGCCTGGCAGGACATCCAGTTCGTGGCCGGCGCGGACACCATCCGCAACGGCTATCCGGGCTTCGTCGCGGGCGCCACCTTCGCCCAGGCGCTGGGCTGGACCGGTGCGCGGATCTCCAGCTCGTACGCGGCCTGCGCGTCCGGCTCGCACGCGATCGCGAGCGCCCGTGCGCAGATCCTCGCGGGTCTGTGCGACGTCGCGCTCGTGGTCGGCGCGGACGCGGCCCCCAAGGGCTTCTTCGCGCCGGTGGGCGGCGACCGCCCGGACGACCCGGACTGGGTGCGCTTCCACGTGCTCGGCGCGACCAACCCGGCCTACTTCGGAATGTACGCTCGGCGCCGGATCGACCTGTACGGCGCCTCCGTCGATGATTTCGCCCGGGTCAAGGTCAAGAACGCGCGCAACGGTCTGGCCAACCCGAACGCGCGCTACCGCAAGGCGTTCACCATGGAGGACGTCGCGGCCTCGCCGATCGTGTGCGACCCGCTGCGCCTGATGGACATCTGCGCCACCTCCGACGGCGCGGCGGCGGTCGTGTTGTGCAGCAAGGAGTTCGCCGCGCGACACACCACCTCCCCGGTGCGGATCGCGGCGGTCTCCACGGTCACCCCGACCTTCCCGAGTGCGCTGATCGAGCTGCCCGACATCGCCACCGACTCCTCGGTGGCGGTGGCCCCGAACGAGTTGTCCTTCCGCGCGTCGCTGGCACAGGCCGCCTACCAGGAGGCGGGCATCGGCCCGGAGGACCTGAGTCTCGCCGAGGTCTACGACCTGTCCACCGCGCTGGAGCTGGACTGGATCGAGGACCTGGGCATCTGCGCGCGCGGCGAGGCGGAGAAGCTGCTGCGCGACGGCGCGACCGAGATCACCGGCCGGATCCCGGTGAACGCCTCCGGCGGCCTGGGCTCGTTCGGCGAGGCGGTGCCGGCGCAGGCGATCGCCCAGGTCTGCGAGCTCACCTGGCAACTGCGCGGCGACGCGGGCGAGCGCCAGGTGCCCGGCGCAACGGTGGGCATCACCGCCAACCAGGGCCTGTTCGGACACGGCTCGTCGATCATCGTCACCCGGTAGCACCGGCTCGGATGCACCGAAACGGTCTCGGGGTCGGCGCGGTCCTCGGCACATGCCGACCCGTCGACTCCGGGATCGTTTCCGTCTCAACGGAGGGTTGTATGGGATTTCCGGACGGCGTCGGCGTGGTCGACCTGCTGATGGGGCTGCCGAACCGTGATCGGCGCTGGTGGGCGACCGCGATGGCGGGCACATTGCGGGATCAGGACAGCCGGACCGGGATGACCCATCCGGCCGGATACATGTTCAAGGACCTGCCGGAGATGGAGCGCACCGACTCCTCGGCCGAGGACCTGCTGCGCGAGATGGACCGGTTCGGCGTGGAGAAGGCGCTGATCCCGGTCTCGTTCGAGGACGAGGACACGTCGGCGGCGGTGCGCCGGCACCCGGACCGGCTGCTCGGCAGCTTCCAGGTCGATCCCACCGACGTGATGGCGGGCGTGCGCGGTCTGCGCCGGGCGCGCGAGGAAGTGGGCGTACTGGCCGCGACCTTCTTCCCGTGCGGCTGCACACCCCCGGTGCCGATCGACGACCGGCTGGCCTACCCGCTCTACGCGACCTGCGTCGAACTCGGTCTGCCGGTGTTCGTGAACGCGGGCATCCCCGGCCCCCGGGTGCCGGCCGCCGCGCAGGAGGTGATGCGCTTCGACCGGGTCTGCTACGACTTCCCCGAGCTCACCGTGGTGATGCGGCACGGCGGCGAGCCGTGGTGCGACCTGGCGGTCAAGCTGATGCTCAAGTGGCCCGGACTGCACTGGTCCTCGTCGGCCTTCGCACCCAAGCACTATCCGCGCGCGATCGTCGACTACGCGAACACGCGCGGGTCCGACAAGATCATGTACGCGGGCTACTTCCCGTACGGCCTGACGTTGGACCGAATCTTCGCCGAGCTGCCCGGGGTGGGCCTCAAGGACGAGGTGTGGCCGAAGTTCCTGCGCACCAACGCGCTTCGGGTCCTGGGTCTGTGATCAGTCGGCGGCCGGCGCGAGCGCGAGCGCGGCCTCGATCGGGTCGGCGTCCGGGCGCGGGTCGACCACCGCCAGGACCGGGACGGTCACGCCCGCGTCGACGTAGCGGGCGATCTTCGCCCGGCACTCGGCCGGGCCGCCGTGCACGATCAGGTCGTCCAGGACCGCGTCCGGGACCAGCTCCAGGGCCCGCTTGCGATCCCCCTCGGCCCACGCCGCCCACATCGGCGCCAGTTCCTCGGCGCGGCCCAGCCAGCGATGGAACTCGGCGTAGACCGGCACGGTGAGGTAGGAGGTGATCATCCGCCGGCCGATCGCCCGCGCCGTGTCCCGGTCCTCGATCGGGATCACGAAGATGCGCGCCACGATCTCCTTGTCCGGCCCGCCCTCGTGCACGTACGGCACCACCCGCTTGACGTCCTCGGCGGAGAGCCAGTTCAGGATCGCGCCGTCCGCCTCCCGTCCGGCCAGCCGCAACATGCCCGGGCGCAGCGCCGCGACCAGGATCGGCGGCGGGCTCTGCGGCGCTCGGGACAGCCGGAAGCCGCGCACCGCGAAGGTCTCGTATTCCTCGGTCACCTTCTCCCCCGCGAACGCCGCGCGCAGGAACCGCACGGTGTCCCGCACCCGCTGGTACGGCCGGTCGAAGCTCGCGCCGTTCCACGCCTCGACGATCGGCGCGGACCCCGCGCCGATGCCCAACCGAAAACGCCCCGGGGCCACCTCGGCCAGCGCCGCCGCGGTCATCGCCAGCGTCGCCGGGCCGCGCGTGTAGGGCGAGACGATCGCGGTGCCCAGGCGCACGTCCGGATCGGCCAGGGCGGCCACGGTGAGCGGGGTGAAGCCGTCCAGGCCGTCCACCTCGGCCGACCAGACGTCCGTGTAGCCGGCCGCGCACAGCTCGCGGATCAGGCGCGGGTGGTCGGCGAGCGGCGCGTTCAGCGGAACGGTGATGCCATATCGGGACTGGCTCATGCGTGCTCCTCCGCGGTCCTGATGGTTCCTCAGGACTACCACAACCGGCCGGATACCTGATGTAGCGTCAGGCACCATGTCGACCCTGTGCCTCAACACGTTCGCGTTCTCCCCGTTCGCGGGCGCCCGGGAAGCGCCGCCCCTGCCCGAGTTGTCGGCCGCGGTGCGCGACGCCGGATTCACCGCGATCGGGCTCGACGTGTTCTCCGTGCTCGGCTACGGCCGGCCGCTCGCCGAGCTCGCGGCCGAGGTGGCCGCGGCCGGGCTGCGCTGTCCGGAGATGCTGGGCTTCGTGGTGGACGCGGACGAGGCCGCCGCACTGGAGGGCGCTCGGCAGGTGGCCGAGGCGTGTGCGGCGTTCGGCGCCGACTTCGCGCTCGGGATGGTCATGCTGCCGCCCGACGCACGCTGCGCGGACCTGTTCGCCCGCTGCGCCGAGATCATCGCGCAGGCCGGGGCGCGTGCGGCGGTCGAGTTCCTGCCGTTCACCCCGATCGCCACGATCGCCGACGCGCGCACCCTGGTGGCGCACGCGGGGACCGCGAACTCCGGCGTCCTGGTCGACGCGTGGCACTTCTTCCAAGGCCCGGACACCTGGACCACGCTCGCCGAACTCCCGGTCGCCGAGATCGCCTACGTCCAGATCGACGACCACCCGGAACTGCTGCCGGCGGGCGCGGATCTGTATACGGAGTGCATGTCGCGGCGGGTGCTGCCGGGCGACGGGGTGTTCGAACTGGGCGCGTTCCGGGACGCGTTGGCGGCCAAGGGATACGACGGGCCGGTCAGTGTCGAGGTGATCAATCCGGAACTGGCCGCGCTCGGCGCGGTGGAGTACGCGCGCGCGGCGTGGGCGGCGGTGGAGCGGACCTGGGCCTGAGGGACGCTCGGGCCGGTTGATCGTCGGGGGCGCGCGACGCGGCCACGGTCGCCGGCCCGTGCGCGGCCGACCACGACACCGGCGCGCCGCCCCCGACCCGGCGGCGCCGCGCGACCCGTGCGGATCCCGCCCAGGCCCGTCACCGCAGCCGGAGCCTCACAGCCCCTGATCGGGCGCGTCTCGCGGCGCGGTGGCCTGGAAGGCGGCGAACAGTGGCACATAGCCGGAGGCGTCCATCACCACGCACGCGAACGGCCGGTCGAAGACCACCCGCCGCCGGACCGGCTCCGGCTCGTGGCTCATCCAGTCCAGCTTGACCGTGGTCACCGATGTCGCCTCGACACCCTCCTCGGCGATCCGCAACAACGACTCCTGGACCACCCGATCGACACACACCGGCTCGTCGGTCATCCCGCCGAAGTCCGCGACGTCGGTCAACGCGGCCTCCAGGCCCAGGTCGATCAGATGCGGCACCACATCCAGCCGGGTCCGCAGTTCGAAGCGCGGCAGCCGCACCTCCACGTCCTCGCCCTCGTACGCCTTCCCGGTATCGCGCGGCGCCCACGCCGCGGTGATCACCGACGCCGGCGGCGCGTGCTCCGGGCCGAGCGCGAACCGCACCAGGGCGGGCCGCTCGCCCGCGCACGCCAACTCCACGACGGTGACCTCGCCGTCCCGACCGGAGATCGCCCACACATCCGCGGCCGGCACCTCGCGCCGCATCGTCGGCACCTGGGTGTGCGTCCCGTCGGCGGCGTGGAAGTATCCGTCGTGGGTCCTGGCCGCGTCGAACTCCTCACGCCAGCGGGCCCGCAGCGCGAGCGCGCTGATCAGCACCACCCGGGTCCGCGCGTCGAGTTCGACCGGTATCCGCTCGATCAGCCCGTCGGTGGCGCGCGCGACCCACGCGTCCAGGTCGGCCTGCGCCGCCAACGCCCCGAACCCGATGTCCGGCAGCGCGGCGCGGAACCCCTCGCGCAGCGGTGACGCGCTCCACACCCCGGTCGCCACCGCGAGCGCCTCGGTGCCGGCCAGATCGCGCGCGACGGCGGTGACCACGGGGGCCGCCTCGCGCCACGCGAGGCCCACGAGATCGGCGAGTTCCTCGGCGGTGTCGCCCTCCGCGCCGGTGGCCACCGCCGCGAGCGCGAGCCACAGACCGGTCGGCGAGCACACCACGTCGCCGCCGGCCGACCGCACATCGGGATCGCTCAGCATCGAGTCGAGCCAGCGCGAAGCCAGTTCCCGTACGGTGCCCGCGTGTTCACGCAGAGCCGGTTCCATCTGATCACCCTTGTCGTCGCGTCGCCGCTGCCCGGAAGTTGTTTCGGTCTCCCCCGGTCGAGGAAATCCAACCCTCCCGACCGTAGTGTCGTGGGTCATGAACGACTTCGGCGGGGACCTGGAGCTACGCAGACTGATCGACCGTCAGGCCATCCACGACGTGGTCATGCGGTACTGCCGGGGGATCGATCGCATGGACCTCGACGCCGTCCGCGCGTGTTACCACCCCGACGCCACCGACGAGCACGGCAGCTTCGCCGGGACGGTGGACGAATACCTCGCGTGGATCGGTCGCCTGCTCCCCCGATACACCTCGACCATGCATCTCACCGGCAACCACCTGGTGGAATTCCGCGACGACACGCCCGATCTCGCCCGTTCGGAGACGTACGGAACCGCCTTCCACCGCAGCGCCGACCCCGCGCCCAGGGGCAACCTGATCACCGGATTCCGCTACATCGACGACTTCGCCCGGCGCGACGGCGTGTGGCGCATCGCCCGCCGCGTGGCCACCACCGAGTGGGTCCGGGTCGACGACGCGGCGGGACAGTGGCCGGTGCCCGAGGGCATCCGGACGGGCCGACGGGACCGCACCGACGCGGTGTACGCGCCCTTCCCCATCGCCCCGCCCGAAACCGGTCCGAACGACCGTGGCCGGACGGATCCGGGCAAGTCCTAGTCGGTCGACTCCGCCGCGACCTCGACCGGCCGGCGGAACACCCGCGTCGCGTGGATCTCGCCGACGATCTGCGGCGCGTCCGGCTCCTGCGGCACCGGCAACCCGGGCCGCAGATGCTCCTCGACCGAGATGTACTTGAGCCCCGCGCGCAGGTCCGCGTCGTTGCGCAAGCGCACCACCAACGGGAACTCGGCCAACGCCGTGGTGTCGAACAACCCGGTCGTGTAGACCAGTTGCACACCCAGCGCGTCCGCGACCGCGCGTTGCAGCTCGAGCAGATACGACGCGTTGGCCCGCCCGATCGGGTTGTCCAGGAACAACGTGCCCGCGTGCCGGTGCCGGGCCCGACCACGATCGTTGCTGCGCAGGGCGGCCATCGTGCAGTACAGCGCGATGGCCGCGGTGAGCAGCTGCCCACCGGAGAACACGTCACCCATCTGGCCCACCGGCACCCGCTCGGCACGCAGCACCGAGTCCGGCTTGAGGATCTCCACCTGTACCCCGCGCGGACGCAGCGCCGCGTGCACCCCGCGCAGCAGCAGCGTCATCCCGTCCCGGCGCACGCCGCCGACCGTGCCGTCGTGACCGCGCTTGATCGTGCGCGTGGCCTCGTCGACCACCTCGCCCAGCGCCTCCACCAGGCCCGCCGCGTCCGGCTCGTCGAACCTGATCCGCAGGAACTCCTGGCCGGACCACTCGCCGAGTTCCTCCGGCAACCGGGACAACCGCTGGGCCGCGCGCAGCGTGGTCAGCGCGGCCTCGACCATGCCGCGCATCCGGTCCACGATGCTGTCCCGGTTGCGCTCGATCTGGCGCAGTTCGTCGGTGAGCACCCGCAGGCGCGGCGCGAAGGCGGCCGACCACGCGGGCGCGTGCTCGGCCAGCGCGGCCGGCGGCAGCTCCCGGATCTGCTGCCGGGCGGGCATCCGGACCTGCTCGAACCGGGTCGCGCCGGCGTGCCGCACCAGCGTCTCGATGCGATCGCGGACCTGACTCTCGGCCGCGGACAACTCGGCCGCGGCCGCGCGCAGCGCCCGCCGGCACGTGGTCGCCGCGTCCCGGGCGTCCGCGACCGGGCTCGCGAACGGCGTCGCGGGCGGCTGCTCGGGATCCACCGCCATCGTCGGCAGCGTGTCCGTGAGCGAGGCCGCCACCTCGCCGAAGGCACCCGCCGCGTGGTCCGCGTCGGTGTGCTCACGGGCCAACCGGCCGTGCGTCTCGCGCGCCGAGGTCAGCGCCTCGGTACGCCCGGCGTGCTCGGCGCCGGCGGCGCGCAGCAGTTCGAGCGCGTGCGCGCCGTCCCGGGGACGCTGCTCCTCGGGCAGGTCCAGGTGATGCTCGCGGCCCTCGGCCGGAGCATGCCGCTCGACCTCGCCGCGCAACCGGCCGAGCAGCTCGCTGGCCGCGTCGGCCCGGCCCTCCAGGGTGCGTACGTGGTCCTCCGCGCGGCCGGCCGCGGCCAATCGGGACGGGCCGTCGGAGCCGTCGAATCCGTCGAGCAGTTCGGCCGCCTGCCGGCGCACCTTCGCGCTCAGCCGGTCCAGCGTGCTCTGCGCGGCGGACTCCTCGCTCTCCGCCCGGGCCTGCTCGGCACGCAGATCGGCGCCCACACCGACCTTCTCGTACAGCGCGCGGGCGGTGCGGTACGCCTCACGCAGCGCGGGCAGCGACGCGCGCGCGGCGGCCTCGTCGGCCGGCGCGTCGGCGACCTGCTCCTCCAGCGCGCCGGTGATCTCGGCGCGCTCCTCGCGCAGCGCGCGAGCGGTCCGCCGGGCATCGTCGGCCGAGCGCTGCGCCTGCCTGCGGTCCTCGTCGGCGGTCCGGGCCAGCGTACGGTCCGCCTCGACGCCCGCCTCGTGTTCGGCGGTCTCCTGCTCCAACTCGCGGATCCGGCGCGCCCATCCGGCCCGCTCGCGCAGCCGGAAGGCCAGCCCCGCCAAGGCGTCCGCCCGGCGGCGCGCGGTCTGCGCGGCGTCCATCCGCCGGTCCCGCCGGTCCACCGCCTGTACGCGGGCCTGCTCGGCGCTCACCGCGGCGATCTCCGCGGCCTCCCCGGCCGCCTGCGCGGCGGCCAGTTCGTGCCGCGCCTCGCTCACCGCTTCGAACAGCGCGGCCGGCCGGCCCGCCGGACACGCGGCCCGCCAGGTCGCCAGCCGCCCGGCCAACGCGCGGTCCCCCTCCAGCCGCGCGGCCCGGACCCGGATCGCCTCCTGCCGCTCGCCGGCCCGACGGCGCAGCGCGTCCCGCTCGGTGTCCGCGGCCCGTTCGTCGTGCATCGCCGGGTTCGGCGGCACCAGGAAGGTGTCCGGGCGGTCCACGCCGGGCTCCAGCAGCGCCTCGGGGGTACCCACCGCGACCGCCGAGCGCGGCAACAGCGCGGCCTCGGCGAGCACGTCCCGGGCCCGGTCCATCGCGTTGTGCATGGTCACGATCACGCCGTCGACCAGCTCGGGGCGGGCCGCGAGCACCGCGGAGTGCCGCTCGGCGGGTACCGACTGGGCCAGGTAGCGCCAGCCCGGCAGCGCCGGAATGCCGTGCTCGCCCAGGAGTTCGACCGCGGCCAGCACATCCGGCCCGGCGGGCAGCAGACCGCCGTCGCCGAGCGCGCCCAGGATCCGCGAGTCGTCGGCGGCGCCGGTGCGCAACTGGAACAGCGTGCGCTCGCCGTCGGACACCGCCTCCGCGAGCAGTTCGCGCAACACGTCGGCGGCCCGATCGAAGGACTGCGCGGCCTGCTCGCCGACCGCGACCTCGGCGTCCGGGCCGAGCAGTTCGGCCACCCGCGGATCGGCCGCCAACGCCGCCGCGCCCGCGTGCACGGCGGTCAGGTCGGCCTCGGCCACACCGAGGCGGTCCGCGGCCCGCGCCGCGGCCAACTCGGCCCGGCCGCGCGCCGACTCGGCCTCGCGCACACCCGCCGCGAGTTGTTCGGCACTGACCCGGGCCTCCGCCCACGCGGCAGACGCGGCCTTCTCCTCGTCCGAGGCGCGCGCGGCGGACTCGGCCGGATCGCCGTCGTCGTCGATCCAGCCCGCCTGCACCGCCAGATCGAGTTCGGCGCCCACCTCGGCGAGTCGGCCGCGCAGGTGCGCCGCCTCGCTGCGGGTGCGCTGCGCCTCGGTCGCCGCGGTGGTGGCCGCCCGCTGGGCCCGCTCGCCCCGGTCCTGGAGTTCGGCGGCCCGGCGTTCCTCGGTGTCCGCCCGGCCCTCGGCCCCGGCGGCGGCCGCGTGCAGCGCGCGCACCAGCGCGCCGGCCGCCTCCTGCCGGGCGGCCAGCGCGGGCGCGGCGTCCCGCTCGGCCGCCCGGATCGCCACGTCCACCCGCTCGGAGCGGTCCACCGCCGCCCGGTGCCGCAGCACCGCCTCGGTGGCCAGCCAGGCCGAGTGCAGCCCGCGTGCGTCGGCCAGTTCGCGCTTGAGCCGCGCGGCGTCCTTCTCCGCGGCGGTCAACCGCATGCCCGCGTGCCGGTGGGTGATCTCGGCGGTGACCAGGGCGGCGTGTGCCCGAGCCCGCTCGGCGGCGTCCACCGCGGCAGCGGATTCGGCCACCCGGTGGGCCAGTTCGGCGGCCCGCTCACGCTCGCGCTCGGCCCGGGCACCCAGTTCGCGGCCGAGCCCGCGCGCGGCGTCCTCGGCGCCGCGATGCGCCGCCCGCACCCTGGTGCGTCGGCCGGCCGCCTCGCTCACCGCGTCGAGCAGTTCCACCGCGCCCTCGACGAAGTCCCGCTCGGCGGTCAACTCGGCCCGCTGGGCGAGCTTGACCGCGAACCCGTCGACCAGGTCGGCCAGCCCGTCGGTGTCCGCCGGATCGGACACCGCGCGCAGCAGCAGGTCGACGAAGTCCGCGTCGTTCTTGACCGCGAACAGGCCCGCCGCCTCGCCCTCGTCCGCGTTCATCTCACGCTGGTAGCGGAACAGTTCGGGGTCCAGGCCGAGCGCGTTCAGGTGCTCGATCCAGCGGTCGTGGATCTCCTCCCACACCACGTCCACGTCCGGGTAGACCTTGTGCAGTTCGGTCATCGCGTCCCGGAAGCCGCGCATGGTCCGCCGCCGCCCGCCGACCTGCACCGGCAGCCCCTCCAGGGTGAGCCCGGGACCGGGCCGGAAGGAGTACCAGCTCTCGGCGAACTTGCGCGGGTCGGAGGAGACCTGACGCCCGCGCCACTCGCTGACCTTGCCGACCACGACCGTCTCGCCGGTGAGCACGTGCTGCCACTCCAGCGCGACGTGCCCGCAGTCGTCGGCGAGCAGGAACTTGCGCAGCACACCCGAGCTGGCGCCACCCAGCGTGTTGCGGTGTCCGGGCAACATCACCGAGAAGATCAGCTTGAGCAGGACCGACTTGCCGCCGCCGTTCTCCAGGAACAACACGCCCGCCGGCGCCGGCCGGCGTGGCGGCCCGACCGGCTCGCCCTCGAACAACTGCGCCTGCCTGGGCGCCGGGTCGGGCACGGGCGCGCCGACTCCGCGCAGGTCCAGCACGGTGTCGGCGTAACGCGCACCGGCGGGCCCGATGGAGAACAGGCGGACCCGGGACAGCTCGTACATCGGCGGTCAAATCTCTCTGGTCGAAGCGCGGGACAAGACGATCACACAGCGGTCGAACAACACAGCGAAGAACACTCGGCGGGCGAAGCGCCCGGGAACACCCGGCACCCGCCGCCCACTCGGGGCCGGACCCGGACCGGCCGAGTCCGGGACGAGCCGGCTCCGGGACGACTCGGACTCCGCGACGGGGCGAATCCCCACACCCGCCGGCCCCCGTACCCGTCAGACCCCGTGAAAGGGCAACCCGGCGCCGGGCGCCAACTCGCCGCCGTCGGTCGCGGCGGCCAGCAGGCTGGGGCTGCCGTCGGTCACCGCCACCACGCCCAGCTCGAGCAGTTCGGACATCGCCGCCGAACCGGCCGTGTCGCGCACCTGCAGCTGATAACGCGCGGTCGTGCGGTAGGTGCCGCCCGCGTCGTCGGAGACCCGGTGCAGGAAGCCCGAGTCGACCAGGAACGCAACCGCCTTGGCCACGATGCCGATGGTGGACGCGGCCAGCCGGCGGGCGTCCTTGGTCGCGCCGGTGGCGCTGCGCCGGGCGTAGACCCGCCAGGCGACCTCCAGGCCGGGGCCGTCCACCTCGGGGTCACTGATCTCGCCGCGCTGCTCGGCGCGTTCCTCCAGGCGCAGGCAGGCCTGGCGGACGAACGCGTCCACGCCGTGCACGCTGAGCCGGCCCACGTAGGCGTCGTCGGCGAGGTCCTCGGGACGTGGGAAGGCCATCGCGGCGACCGCGAGGTGGGCGAGGCCGTGCAGGAACCGGTCGGTCGACTCGGTGCCGGCCCGGCGCGCGTAGTCGCCCATCCGGACCGCGAACACCGAGTCCTCGCCGGCGGTCACCGCCATCCCGGCGCGCGGTGACACCTCCAGAACCACCAGGCCCAAACCCGCCGCTACCGCTGCGGCCAGCGCCGCGAAGCGCGGGTCCTCGCGGTGTCTGCGGATCAGGTCGGCGTACTCGGCGTCGCGCGCGGGCAGCAGCTTGGGCTGGAGGCCGTAGGCGACCAGGCGTGCGGCGTCGCCGACGTCGGCCGAGGTGATCGGCGCGGCCTCGCCGGCCGTGTCGTGGTTCATGCGGGGGTGGGGCCTTCCGGCTCGGGTCGCGCGCCGGTCAGAACCGCCGTGCCGATGATCAGGTCGGCGCCGCCGACCTCGGGGTCGTCGAGTTCGGTGCCGTCGTCGACGGCCACCAGGAGGGTGCGGTCACCCTGCCGCAGCGCGGTGCCCACCGGCGGCGAGGCCGCGTGGAAGGCCAGCAGCGCGACCAGGTAGCCGAGGTCGGGATCCGCCTCGCGGGCCTCGGCGAGCAGCCCGGAGAGCCGGCGCGGGGTCTCCGGCGGGATGTCCAGGAGCAGCGCCGCCGCGTCGTGCTGGCTCTCGCTGTAGCGGCTGTCGTCGGGGGTGAGCGACACGTCCGGCTCGGGCAGTTCGGCGCCGAGGTGGTCGCGCGGGGCGGGCGGGGTGAGCAGCATCTCGGTCAGATCGTGCAGGCGCACCGCGACCGGGGTGCGCAGACCCGTGCCCGCCGCGAAGAACCGGTCGGTCACCCGGCGCGCGTCACCGACCGGCAACTCCAGGAGCGGGCGCAGCAGTTGCCCGTACAGGTCGAGCCCGGTGCGGGTGCTCGGCGCGGCGAACGCCTGCCGATCCTGCTCGGCGCGGAACAGCGGCCCGGCCTCCATCAGCCGGGTCTGCAACTGGGTGTGCCGGCGGATGCAGTCCTGCACGATGTCGACCAGTTCGGCCGCGCCGCGCTTGCGCTCGCTCTCCTCGGCCTCGTCCCGGGCCCGCCGGATGTTGATCAGGATCGCGTTCTCGTGCCGGTAGCGGTCGGCGACGTGCTCGAACGCCTCGTCGATGAGGTCCGGCACGGCCCGCAACCAGTCCACCGCGCGCACGTTGCGCCGGGTCGCGTCCAGCGCGCGGCGCAGCGATTCGGCGTACTGCACGGTGCGGTAGCGGGCCTGTTCGGCGGCGAACCGCGCCTCGGCCAGTCGGCCGCGCCGGATCAGGTGTTCGAGCTTGACGTCGGCGGCGATCTGCGCGCTGGTGACGTCCGTGTCCAGCGCGCCGACGAGCACGTTGATCGCCTCGTCGGTGGCGCGCAGGAAGATGTGCCCGTCCGGGCCGGGAACCTCTTCGAGCAGTTTGAAGTCGTAGTCGCGTCGGATGTACTCACCCTCGCGGGTCCACATCCCGTAGACCGCGCGAAAGCCCCGGTCGACACTGCCGACGTTGATCAGGTTCTCCAGCACCCAGCGGGCGACACGTTCGTACTCGGCGGGATCGCGTCCGGGCGCCTGCGCGGCTACCCGGGGGCGCAGCCGGGCGACGATCTCGTCGTGGTCGGCGCCGGTGTCGAAGTCCATCGTGACCGTGACCAGGTCGATCGCGGTGAGGCCGAGTTCGGCCATCGCGTAGACGGTGTACTCGCCCGCCAGGTTGGCCTTGCGCGCCTCCAGGTCGTGCAGGGGCGCGGTGCAGGCGAGGGCCTTGAGGCGGCGGGCGAGCCCCTCCTCGGTCACCCCGGAGCGCGGGTGTGCCGCGCCCGGGGGCAGCGCCGTACCGAGGGTCGGCGGCAGCTCCCCGGGCAGGACGGCTCGGGCGGAAACGGTCATGGGAGTAGAGCCTAGGACGTTCGGCCGACAGCTTCGGACACGCCCTGGGGCCCCGGGGGCCGAACGGGGGCGCGGGTCGGCGGGCGAGCGGCTACATCTCGCTCAGCCTGGCCAGCGCGGCGGTGCGCACCTCGTCGTGCTCGGCCGGGTCGCCCGCGAGTCGGCGCAGGCGCGTCACGGCCTCGGGGCGGCGCGCGTCCACGTGGCGCGCGGCGATCAGTCGGGTGTCGGCCTGGCAGTCCCACAGGGCTTCGACGGCGGTCCCGGCGGCGAACGAGGGCTCTATCCGGGCCAGGGTGCGCACCGCGCACGCGCGCAGTCCGGCGGAGGCGGCCTCCCGGTAGACGCCCCGGACCAGGTCGAGCGCGTCGACCAGGGCCAGGCGCCCTATCCCGGAGACCAGGTCGCACAGTCGGAAGTGGTCGGCCTGGTCGGTGATCGGGGCGCCGACGCGCATCGGCTCGGCCACCCGGGTGCGCAGCGCGGCCAACAGGATCGGTCCGTCGACGGGTTCCCCGGCGCCGGCCAGTATCCGTATCGCGACCTCGCCGAGCAGGTCCTCGCGGCCGGCCCAGGTGCGGGCCCGCTCGACCGCGGCCGGGCTGCGCAGCCCGCCGATGGCGTGTGCGGCGGCGAGCCGCACGCCGGTCGGCGCCTCCGGCGCCAGCGCGCCCTCGGCCAGGTCCAGGAGCGCGCCGTCGCCCTGTTCGCCCAGGTATCTCAGCGCGGCGGCCCGGGCGCCGTCGGGGCCGGCCCAGGCGGCGGCCAGGATCGCGCCCCGGTGCTCGGGGCCGGCCACGGCGCCGAGCCGTCGTCCGCACGCGAGTGATTGTCGGGGGCCGTCGGCGGCCTCGGAGAGCACCTGGTCGACGGTCTGCGCGGGCGCGGTCGGACCGGCGGGGGTCTTGACCGAGCGGGTCAACTCCCAGTTCCACCAGTCCAGGTCGACCTGCTCGACGACCGTGCGCACGCGCTCGTCCTCGGCGGCCCAGACCCGCCACGGGCGCATCCCGGTGGAGCGCTTGACGCAGTCGTAGAGCTCGTCGTCCTCGCCGCGGTCCAGGACCACCTCCAGCAGACCGGTCAGGGCCGCGTCGTGGCCGATCGCGGCGAGCCGGTCCAGCGCCTCGGGCCAGTCGCGGCCCTCCTGGACGTAGTCCCGCAGCAGCGTGATCGCGTCGGCGCGGCCCAGCCGGGCGAGGGTGCCGAGGACGGCGAGCGGGAGCGCGGTACGGTCCGCGTCCTCGTCGGTCCAGTCGTCGTCACACAGCAGGTGTCGGGCAAGGCCGTCGAGGCCGGCGTCGAGGTCCGCGTACAGGCGCGCGTAGTACAGCGACCGCGACTCGGTGGCCGGAACGGTGCGGGGATCGCGGACCACACAGCCGTCGAGCGCGTCGAGCACAGCGACGCGGTCGGCGACGAGGGCCCGCCGGGCGCCCTGACCGTGGCCGCTGCGAAGCAGGCCAAGGAGGGCGTCATGCGAGGTGATGACCGGATCGAACATGCCGCAAGCATCGGTGGCCGGCAACCCTGGAGCAACAGGATTTAGGACACATGTACCCGTTGCCCGTTGTTTCGGGGAAACCTCGTCGCTGTTTCGTCACCCGAAGCTACGAACTGTACCGACCTCGTTCGTGTGTGCGACCCGCGGGTGTGATGGGCGTACGCGCCGCGCGGGGCGATCCGCGGGCAGCCGTGCGGGGGCGACACCCACAGGGCGATCCGCCCCACCCCGGCCGGCCGACCCGGGTCGACCCCTCCGTGGCCGGGCCCGGCCGGCGCGCCTCAGTGCTGTTTGGGCACCTGGACGCGCGGCCGGTCGCGCCGGACGGTCCCGTAGTCCTCGCCGTCGAGCGGGCCGAGCACGCTCGCCGGGACGAACGACTCCATCGCCCAGGCCCGGGTCCGCACGTCGGCCGCGAAGCCGTACGCCCCCCAGACGGGCCAGCGCACGCGGGCGCGCCAGGTGCCGTCCCGGTACTGATGCCAGCTCACCAGGGTGACCTCGAGGTGCTGCCCGTCCGGAAGGACCATGCGCACGCGCGGACCCGCGGCGTGCAGATCCGCCTCCTTGCGTCGCTCGCCGATCGGGCCCGGCGGCGGCTCCCGAAGACCGGGCTCCGCGAGAGGAGGGGGCGACTCGCCGGCGGCGGTCGGATTCGGTACGACTGCGGTCTTGCTGCTCACGCGGCCATTGTGCGGCGCGGCGGCGGCGCGCCGGCCGGAAAGCGCGCCCGCACGCACGCGTCCCACCCGTACGGCGCATGCGCGCGCCACGCGAGTGGGACGGTGGGGTGGTGCGGTCGGTCAGGACACCACCCGGAGTTCGGCCGGGCCGACCACGCTCAGGCCGAGCACCGCGGCCAGGTCCTCGACCAGGTTGGCGGCCTGGTCCGGGGTCAGTCGTTCGACCGTCCACTCGTCGGTGGGGCGGCCCTGTTCGTCGGTGTGCGGGCCGAATCGCAGTTCGATCGGACGATCGGCGTCGGCGGACGGCAGCACCGGAACCCGGGCCACCAGGGTGACATTGTTCGACATGACGTCGACTCCCTTCGGAGAGCGAAAACGATCGCCGTTGTCATTGCCGGTCACCACTCACGCTCGCACCGCGTTCGGACGGTGTCCAGGTGTCTCCGGTGGCACAAGGAGCGCACGAGGCGCACCCCGACGCGTCGAAAGGCCCCGGCACGCGTCGCGCGCCGGGGCCTCGAGTCGAGCGGTTCCTTCGTGTGAGGGAATCGCCAACGGCCCGTCGCCGTATCCGATTCCCCCGGTGGGTCAGCCGAAGAAGGCCTTCACCACCGGTCCCGCCGCCGAGCCGCCGGACTTGCCCTTCTCGACCAGGACCGCGATCGCGACGTCGTCCTTGAACGCGATCATCCAGCCGTGCGTGAGGGTCTCGCCCTTCTCGTCGAACTCGGCGGTACCGGTCTTGGCGCCCACCGTGCCCGGGATGCCCTGGAGCATCTTGCCCGAGCCGTTGGCCACCACGCCCTGCATGAGCGCCTTGAGCTGACCGGCGATGGCCGGGTCCAGGTCGTGCGAGGGCACCCGTCCGGGCACGTCGTCCGGCGCGAGCACGGGCTGGTTGAACTTGCCGGAGGCGATCGTCGCGGCGACCGAGGCCATCACCAGCGGGCTGGCCAGCACCCGACCCTGGCCGATCATCGACGCGGCCTTGTCGTTCTCGCTGTTGGCCGCGGGCACCGAACCGTCGAAGGTCGCCGTGCCGACGTCCCACTTGGCGCCTATCCCGAACTGCTCGCCGGCCAGCTTGTTCAGCGTGTCGTTGTCGATCTTGGACCGGTTGCCGATGAAGGCCGTGTTGCAGGACTGCGCGAAGTCCTCCTGGAAGAGCGCGTTCGGCATCGGCTGGAGACCGTCGTAGTTCTTGAAGGTCTGGCCGTTGACCACGAGCGTGTTCTCACACGGCACCTTGTCGGTCGGCTTCAGGCCCGCCCGCAACAGCGCTCCGGAGGAGACCGTCTTGAAGGTCGAGCCCGGTGGGTACCGACCGGTGAACGCGCGGTTGTCGCCGTTCGCAGGGGTGTTCGCGGCACCCATGATCCCGCCGGTCTTGGCGTCGATCACCACGATCGAGGCGTTGTTGCCGCCGGTGACCGCCTTGAGCGCCTCCTCGGCCCGCTTCTGGGTGTTCGGGTCCAGGGTGGTCTTCAGCGGTTCGGACGGCTTGCCCTTGACGTCGACCAGGCTCGCCTTCTCGGCGCCCGCGGCATCCACGATGGTGATCTTCAGGGCCGCGGTGCCGGCCAGCTTCTTCTCGTAGCGGTACTGGAGCCCGGACGCGCCCACCGAGTCCGCCGAGGACGCGCTCGGGTCCGCGTTCTTGAGCAGGTCCGCGTTGTCGCCCGAGCCCACCGTGCCGACGATCTGCTTGGCCACGTCGCTGGTCTGCTGCGTGCCCTCCTTGACCTGGATCCCGGCCTGACCGGCCAGCTTGACCTGGCCGCCGCCGTCCCATTTCTCCTTGCGCAGGGTCACCAGCGGGAGCGACTGGTTCGGATCCGCGGCCGCGACCCGGGACTTGAGCTTGGGAATGTCCAGGTCGAACATCGGGTCGGCGAGCGCGGCGTACAGCGAGTCCGGGTTGGTGATCTTGGCCGGCCACAGGGACAACGCCACCACCGGCGTCGAGGTGGCCAGCGCCTTGCCCGAGCGGTCCAGGATCTCGCCGCGCTTGGGCAGCGTCCGGTCGCGCTTGATCTTCCCGGTGTCGGCGAGTTGGGGGTGCACGATGGTCTGCGTCCAGTGCACGGTGGTCTTGCCGCTCGCGGTAACCACGGGGACCGTCGAGTCGATCTTGACCGGGTCGGCCACGCCCTTGAGGGTCAGCGTCGCGTTGTAGGTGAGCGTTGCGGGCGCGTTGTCCTTGCCCTTGGTGTACGTACCGGGCTTGTACTCGGCCTTGACGATGCCCAACTGCTTGCCGGTGGTGTCCAGCCCCTGCTGCGCCGTGGTGGGGTTGTCCGTGAAGGACGCCGCCTTCACCAGATCGCCGGCCTGCCACGCGCTCAGGAAGTTCCTGGCCGTGGTCTCGGACGTGTCCTTCTTCTCGTCACCGCCGCCACTGCACGAGGTCAACGCGGCCACCACGACGACGGACAACGCCAAGGGCACGGTCGACGGGAACCGCCGCTTCTTGCTGCCCACCAGATTCCTCCCGAACGTCCATGAACCCCCGGCGGCCCGCCGGAGGTCTTCGGTCACGCTACCCGGACCGCCGAACGACTTCGGCCATCGGGCAGCTGTACGACCGACTTGTGACCTGGTTGTTGAGGTGCTCCGAACGGGGGACGTGAGGGATCGCCCTCAACCCTTGCCGAACGGGAGCCGAATTCGCGACCGAAGGAAACCGGTCCCCCATCCGATGCGTCGGTAGGAGCATGAGGGTCCGCCGGGAAGGGGGCCCGAGTTGACCGTTGGCACCGTCGAGCAGGAGGAGAACGGGGCGATGGGGACCACACGGATCGCCATACCGACACCACCGCGTTACGGGTGGCAGGAGGACGCGGCTTGCAGGGGCCTGGACGCCGGCCTCTTCTTCGGTGACGACCAGGAGCGGCCCGGCGAGCGCCGGGCGCGCGAGCGGGTCGCCAAGAAGGTCTGCCTGTCCTGCCCCGTGCGGCGGCGCTGCCACGAGCACGCGATGTCGGTCCCGGAGCGCCGAGGTGTGTGGGCGGGTCTCGGTGAGACCGAACGCGCCGCACTGCTGCGCGAGCAGGAGCAGGAACACACGCACGAGCACGAGCACGAGCGGGAGAAAACCACGACGGCGGCCTGATCGGGCCCGCGTCGGGCGTCGTCGGGCGCGCGGCCGGATCCGGGGTCAGGCCGGCAGGTCGTCCTCGGTGAGCAGCCCGCGCACGTCGAGTCGATCCCGCACGTGCGGCGCGCACGCGTCCACCACGACCGCCGCGCCGACCCACTCGGCGCCGGCCTCGGTGACCATCCGCCGCACGGCGCTGGCCTGCGCGCCGGTCTCGAGCCACTCGTCGACCAGGAGCACCCGATCGCCCGGTCGGAACAGCCGACTCGGGACCACCAATGTGAGGCCACCGTCCTGGTATTCGGGCGGGGTGGCGGCACGCAGCATGGGATCGTCGCCGGGTCGTCGGCCGTCGCCGACGATCCGCCGATCCTTGCGGATCTCGACGAAGCCGACGCCCAGGTGCAGGGCCGTGATCGGACCCAGGACCAGGCCGCGCGTCTCGATGCCGACGATCAGCGTCGGCCGCGCCTCCGCGTGCAGCGCGCCCAGCCCGGGGCCCAGCATCGCCAGCACCTCGGGATCGTGCCACCAGCCGGAGGCGTCGGCGAACGTGCCCCAGGGGGTCTCGCGCCAGGTGAACGCGTCCGCGAGTCGGCGCGCGATGGGTCCCACGCTGCCCTGACGGCTCGTCACCTCGGCGCACCCCGTTCCGTTCCGGCACCGGTCGTGGATCTTCGACCGGACAGGCTACCGGTGCGGGAACGATCGAATCCGCGAACCCGCCCGGGCGGCCCGCGGCACGGCGGCCGCCCGGGGGCGCGGTCAGTCCGCGCCGGGGCGGTCCAGCGGTTGTTCGACCAACGCGAGCACCCGACTGGCCATGAATCGCGCGGTCCGCACCACCGTGCCGGTGCGGGTCAGTTCGCTCACCTCGACGACTCCCCGGCGGACCGCGACGTCCACCCGGCGCCCCGCACGCGTCGCGGTCATCTCGTAGGTCTTGGTGCTGTCGCCCGCGTCGACCACTATCTCGACCCGATCGCCCTTCATACGTGCCCCCTTCGACCGATTACCTCCATCTTCTCCCACAGGTCCGACATCGACCGTCTCCCCGAGGGGGGTGGTCCCGGCCCGACTCCGGGGCGCCTTACCGCGCCGGGCGCCGGGGTTCCTCTAACGTGTGTCGCACAGGGGATTCGGGCACACGACACCCGGACGACGGCACCACGCGAGGGGATCGGTCACACATGACGATGGTGCGGCTGCGACGGCAGGATCCGCGCATCGTCGGGTCCTATCGGCTGCTGCGTCGTCTCGGGGCCGGCGGCATGGGTGTGGTCTATCTCGGCGTGGACCGGCACGGCACCCGGGTCGCGCTCAAGCTGATCCGCCAGGAGTTGGCCGGAAACCCGGAGTTCCGCTCCCGCTTCGCGCGTGAGGTGGCCGCCGCGGCGATGGTGCGCGGCAACCGGACGGCCGCGCTGGTGGACGCCGACGCGGGCGCCGACCGCCCCTGGCTGGCCACCGTGTACGTCCCCGGGCCCTCGCTCCAGCGCCGAGTCGGCGAGCGCGGCCCGCTGGGCTGCCTGGACCTGGCCCGGGTCGGATCGGCGGTGGCCGACGGCCTGGTCTCCGTGCACGCGGTCGGCGTCGTACACCGCGACGTGAAGCCGTCCAACATCCTGTTGTCGCCGGACGGCCCGCAGATCATCGACTTCGGAATCGCCTACGCGGACGGCGCCGGCACCCTGACGGTGACCGGAACGGCGGTCGGCTCACCGGGATTTCTGGCCCCGGAGCAGGTGCGCGGACAGACCGTGACCCCGGCCACCGACATATTCGCGCTCGGCGTCACGCTCGCCTACGCGGGCCGCGGCGCCCCGCCGTTCGGGTCGGGACCGGTGGACGCACTGCTGTACCGGGTCGTCCACGAGGAACCGGACCTGGAGGGCGTGCCGGAGCAGGTGGTGCCGTTGATCTCGGCCTGCCTGTCCAAGGATCCGCGGATGCGGCCCTCCGCCGAGCAGGTCCGCGAGCGGCTGGCCGCGATCGCCCGTCAGCGCGAGGCCGAACGCGGTACGCCGGCCCGCGGCCTGGAGGCGACGGCGTCGACCGCGGCGGCCTCGGTCGCGACCAAGGGTCCGGGCGGTGCGGCGCGGACCGACGGCGGCCCGACGGCCCCGGCCGCGCCGCGCGAGCGGGATCGGGATCGGGATCGGGCCAGGCGCGAGGCGGCCCGTCGGGAGAGCGCGCGCCGGGACGAGGACACACGTGCCGACCGGTCCGCGGCGGGCCGGGCCGACTCGGCTCGGGCGGATTCCGGGCGGATGCCGGTCGAGGGCCGTTCGGCGACCCGACCGGAGTCGGGCCGGCACGATTCGACCCGACCCGATGGCGGGCGACCCGACGCGCGGGGCCACGAAGGGCGCGGGCACGAAGGACGTGCACACGAGGGTCGTGGGCAGGACGGGCGTTCGACCGACGGCGGGCGGACGGACCCGGTTCGGCACGAGGCGGGGCGGGGCGATCCCGGTCGGCACGACGTCACCCGCGGCGAACGGACCGAGCGTGGTGACCCGGCGCGCGGCGCGGTGCCGGACCGCCAGGAGCGTACCGACCGCGCCGAGCGCGCCGACCGCGCCGACGCCAAGCGTGCCGGCCGGGTCGACCACGGGCCGCGTTCGCGTGCCGGCACCGGCACTCCGCGTCGGCGCCGGCCGGAGGACCGACGGCGGTTGCTGATCCAGCAGTTGATCGTATTCATCGTGGTGACCGCCATCGCCGCGTTCGCCATCGCGGCGTTCCAGAACGACGGCGACGGCGGCGACGACGGCGTGAAGACCACGACCGCCGCCGAGCCCGCGCAAGCCCCGCCGGCGCCAGGACCGTTCCGGATCGGCCCGGCGCACGGCACCATCCCGATCGCCGACTGGTCCGACCGCACCTACTCGGACCCGTCCGCGGGCGGCGCCGGCGTCACCCTCGCCGACGGCACGGCGGTGGTCGGCAGCGACCGGATCACCCTCGCCGACGTGGTCCCGGCAAGCCTGGACGGCGCACCGGCGGTGATCGTGGTGCTCACCCGCTCCCCCGGCACCGGCGGCGCGGCAACCCACCTGGTCGAGCTCTTCCGGTTCGCCAATGGGACGCCGGTCGCGGTGGCGGCGCTGGCGGCGGCCGCCGATCCGCAGGCGGTGGCCACCCGATGGACGGTCACCGACGACGCGATCGTGCGCATCCGCTCCTATGTGGACGTCCCGGACGTGACCACCCGCTACGTCGTCGGCCCCGACGGCGTATTGGTCCCCGCCGGGGCATGAGGGGCCGCCCGACCGAATGGGCGAGCCCCGTCCCCCGTCCGTCCCCGTGCCGCCCGGCATCCTGATCGCCGAACCGGACCGAACCGGCGCGGGGCGCGAGCCGACCGGCGCGGGGCGCGAGACAAGCAGGCGCGAGACGGCCGTGCCGATTCGCCCGAGCCCGGACGACGACCACCGGACACCCACCACCGACCGACACGACACGACGAGGGGCACCCGGCCGAAGCCGGGTGCCCCTCGTCGTGGATCGGATCACATCTCGTCGGGTGAACGGATCGTGCTGCCCGGCCTCAGCCGAACTGGCGCTCCAGGTCCTTCAGTTTGCGCTCCAGCGAGTCGAGCCGGGGCAGCGTCATCGTGTCGTCCTCGGCAGTGAGGTCGATGACGTCGCGGCGCTCGCCACCGGTGCCGGCAGTCGCCGCCGGGAGCTCGCTCGCGCGCGCGGAGGGGGCAAGAGCCGGACGGCCGGAAGGGTTGTTCGAGTCGGCTGAGCCGCCGTGGCCGGAAACGTCGTTTCCGGCTATAGCAGGCTCCGAGAGTGCTTCGGAGCCGCCACCTCCCGGCAGAGCAGCCATTTCCTGACGCGCGGCACCGCGACGGCCGAAGTGGCCGCCACCCTCGCCGCGACTGAGCGCCTTGAGCTGCGCGCGCTCGCGCTTGCCGTCGATCCGACGACGCTCGCGATCGTCCTGCTTGGCACGCTTGTCCTCGCGGACCTCCTCGACGGCCTCGTCGAGGGTGCGCACGCCTTCGAGCAGCATGAGCGACCACGCGTTGAACGTCTCGTGCGGGGCACGCAGCCACCGCACGATCCGGATCTGCGGCAACGGACGCGGGACCAGGCCCTGTTCGCGCAACGCGGCCCGACGGGTCTGCTTGAGCGCACGGTCGAACAGGACGGCCGCGGAGAGCGACATGCCGGCGAAGAACTGCGGGGCACCGGCGTGCATGTCGCCACGCGGCGCGTGCACCCAGTTGAACCAGGCCGAGGCACCCGCGAACGTCCAGACGAGTATCCGCGAACCGAGCGCCGCGTCGCCGTGGCTGGCCTCGCGCACCGCGAGCACGGAGCAGAACATCGCCGCCCCGTCGAGCCCGAACGGCACCAGGTACTCCCAGCCGTTGGCCAACCCGAGGTTCTCCCGGCCGAAGCCGACCAGGCCGTGGAACGACAGCGCGGCCGCGACACCGGCGCAGACGAACAGCAGGGTGTACGAGGCGACCCCGTACATCAGCTCCTTGCGCCGCCGACGGTCCTGCTCACGCTCCCAGTTGTCGGATCCTTCCCCGGTATCCGTCGCGTCGGCCTTGCGGCGTCGGACGACCAGATACGCCACAAGCGCCATAAGGGCGACCAGTTCCGCCAAGCCGACGAGGGCCCAGGCCAGGGGTACACCCATGATCTCCAACGAGCTTTGCCTCGCTTCCCGTTCCTGATCCGATTGCGCGGCGCCCCATACTGGCGGAATTTCGCCTGGTGCGGGTCGAATCCACCGAATATCCCGCGTGTGGGTGACAGGACATTCCCCTGCACAACCACTTTTTCGGCCGCCCGTGCGACCCCAACAGGCCACTGCGCCAATTAGGGCGACGCTCGACCGTACTGCACTTCCGCGCACACGCTAGTCCAAGATCACATTCGATCGAAATTGGCATGACACGATCGGCATGTCCTGGGAGAAATTAGGGAAGGGCCTTGCGCCCAATTCCGAACGATCGGAAGAAACATCTCAATAGACATAAGAAAGAGAAAGCAGATCACTACCAACCAAACACACAATGACGGGCGTTCGGGTGCAAAAACGGACGCGAACGATCGGATGAAACTGCATCGGACCGCCGCCTACCTGGACGGACGACCGTACACGCTGATCACGTTGCGACCGTCCACCACGGCCCGATTCGCCGTCAACCACTTCCACGACTCCTGGCACGTGCTGTCCGACCAGGCCGGGGCCCGGCTGTTCGCCCGGCTGCTGTGGGGCCTGGCCTACGGGCGGCACGAGAACACTCTCGTGGTGATCGATCGACGGTTCCTGACCCCGACCCCGTTCGAGGCCGAACCGTCGTTGCCCATCGTGCTGTTCGCGACCGAGCGCACACCCTTCGGTGGCCGGGCCGCACGCGACCTGCGCAGACTGTTGCCCGCGCCGGCCACCCCGCACGGCACCGTGCGCTGGCAAACCCACGGCCTGACCGCGGCACTCGCCGACCGGGAGGCGTGGCAGCAGGAGCATCCGGAGCCGCCCTGGGATTGGGAGCGGGAGCGCCGACTCAAGCGCAAACGGCATCATACGGTGCGTGACGGACTGTTGGTCCTGCCCGGGAACACCGACGCGCTGCTGCGCGAGGCCGTGCTGATCGCAAGCCTCGAGGTGTCCGCGAAGGCGCCGATGGCCTACGAGTACCTGCACCACTACGAGTTCCAGATCTTCCACGACTTCCGGCGCCGGGTCAGCGCGGCCCGCACCGCGCGCCGCGAGATCGGGTCGCTGCCGGTGCCGCCGGACCGGCACGCCGGCCCGGGCTACCACGAGGGCGACCTGGTCCGCCGACACATCTGGGTCCGGGGCACCGAGATCCGCAAGGAGCGGATGCGCGGGCGCCGTGTGGTCCACCGGCCGGCGCTCTACCAGACCCGCTCGATCAACGAGATCCAGCGCTCGGGCCCGACCCCGGGCGAACGCCGGGAGGCCGACCCCACCGACGAGTGAACCGGCTCACCCGGGTCCGGCCGGGTCGGCCGGCTCAGCCGAACGTCACCGCGTAGAAGGCGACCGCCGCCGCGGCGCCCACGTTGAGCGAGTCGACCCCGTGCGACATCGGGATCCGCACCAGCCGATCGGACGCGGCCAGCGCCTTGGCGGTCAGCCCGGGCCCCTCGGCACCGAGCATCAGCGCGCACCGGTCCAGATCCGCCGCGGGCAGTGCGTTGAGCGCGACCGACCCCTCGGCGGGAGTCAGCGCGAGCAGCGTCAGACCGGCCCCGCGCAACACGTCCAGCCCCCCGGGCCACGGCTCGAGTCGGGCGTAGGGCACCGAGAACACCGCCCCCATCGAGACCTTCACCGAACGCCGGTACAGCGGGTCCGCGCAGTCCGGCGACAACAACACGGCGTCCATGCCCAGCGCCGCCGCGCCCCGGAAGATCGCGCCCACGTTGGTGTGGTCGTTGACGCCCTCCAGAACCGCGACCCGCCGCGCCCCGGCCACCACATCGGCCGCCGCCGGCAACGGCTTGCGGCCCATCGAGGCGAGCGCGCCGCGATGTACCTGATAGCCCGTCACCTGCTCGACCACATCCGGACTGCCCACATACACCGGCACATCGGCGGCCTCGATCACATCCGCCATCGTCTCGATCCAACGCTCCGACAGCAGCATCGACCGCATCGGGTAACCCGCCGCGAGCGCCCGACGAATCACCTTCTCGCCCTCCGCCATGAACAGCCCCTCGGCCGGTTCACGACGACGGCGCAGCTCCACATCGGTCAGATCGGTGTAATCCACAAGCCGCGGGTCGGCACAGTCGTCAAGCAAAATCACGGACACCCCCTCAGTCTCCCAGCCCACCCGACACCCCCCGACAGCCCACCCACCGCCCCATGGCCCGGCACGCAACGCACCGTCCGGCAACCAACCCGCCTCGCCGGCACCGACCTCGCCCATCCGGCCACCGACAACCCGTCCGACAGGCCCCTCCCTCAGCCCGTCCCCCGCACCCGCTCAGCCCGTCCGGCGCCTGAGGACGCCCACCGCAGCTGCCTGCCGGCAGCCGCAGCCACCGCACCCCGAGCGCACCAATCCAGCCCACCCGGCGTTAGAGGACACCCACCGCAGGCACCCCCGACCCGCAACCACCCGCCCGACCCCACCAAACTCAGCCCGTCCAGCGCCTGAGGACGCTCGCCACAGGCGCCCGCCAACCGCAACCACCGCACCTTGAAGGCCCCAATCCAGCCCGTCCGGCGTTTGAGGACAAACGAGCCACAGGCCCACCTCCCCCAGCCCGTCCCCCGCACCCGCTCAGCCCGTCCGGCGCCTGAGGACACCCACCGCAGGCGCCCGCCAACCGCAACCACCGCACCTTGAGGGCCGCAGACCAGCCCGTCCGGCGTTTGAGGACAAACGAGTCACAGGCCCACCTCCCCCAGCCCGTCCCCCGCACCCACTCAGCCCGTCCGGCGCCTGAGAACGCTCACCGCAGGCGCCCGCCAACCGCAACCACCGCGCACCTTGAGGGCCCCAATCCAGCCCGTCCGGCGTTTGAGGACACCCACCGCAGGCACCCGCGACCCGCAACCACCGCACCTTGAAGGCCCCAATCCAGCCCGTCCGGCGTTTGAGGACACCCACCGCAGGCACCCGCGACCCGCAACCACCGCACCTTGAAGGCCCCAATCCAGCCCGTCCGGCGTTTGAGGACCAACGGACCACAGGCCCCCTCACCTCCGTAGCCGCCAGGCAACCGTTCAGCCCGTGATCGCGACCACGTCACCGACCACCACGATGGCCGGAGGCCGAATGCCCTCCGCCACCACGTCGGCCGCAGCCGAAGCCAGCGTCGTGCGCAACACCCTCTGGGTGGCCATCGTGCCCTCCTGGATCACCGCCACCGGCGTGTCCGCCGCCCGCCCGTGCGCCACCAGCGTCGCGGTGATCGGCCCGAGCCGCTCCACCGCCATCAGCAGTACGAGCGTCCCGCGCAGCCGCGCGAGCGCCGTCCAGTCCACCAGCGAGCGCGGGTCCTCCGGCGCGACGTGCCCCGAGACCACGGCGAACTCGTGCGCGACGCCCCGGTGCGTGACCGGGATGCCGGCTATCGCCGGCACCGAGATCGCGCTGGTGATGCCCGGCACCACCTGGCACGGCACCCCCGCCTCGGCGCACGCGAGCGCCTCCTCGAAGCCCCGGCCGAAGACGTAGTTGTCGCCGCCCTTGAGCCGGACCACGAACCGCCCCGCCTTGGCGTGCTCGATCATCGCGTCGTTGATCGCCTCCTGGGCCATTGCCCGCCCGTACGGGATCTTCGCCGCGTCGATCACCTCGACGTGCGGCGGCAACTCGCCCAGCAGCGCGCGTGGGCCCAGCCGGTCGGCGATCACCACGTCGGCCTCGGCGAGCAGTCGCCGACCACGCACGGTGATCAGGTCCGGATCGCCGGGGCCGCCACCGACCAGGGCCACGCCCGGAAGCACACCGACCGGGCGCTCCCCCCGTGCGGCCAGCGAGCCGTCGTGCAGGCCCTCGACGATGCGATCCCGCACGCCCGCCGCGCGCCGGGGGTCGCCGCCCGCGAGCACCGCCACGGTGAGTCCGTCGTGCCGGCCGCTCGCCGGTGTCCACGCGCTGGCGTGCGACGCGTCGTCGCAGCGCACGCAGAACACCCGCAGCGCCTCGGCGTCGGCGGCCACCGCCTCATTGACCTCGGCCAGGTCGGTCGCGGCCAGCGCGTACCACGCGCCGTCCAGGTCACCGGGCGCGTAGGCGCGCCGCGCCCACCGCAGCTCGCCGCCGGTCGCCATGCCCTCGACGGCCGGCGTCGCCTCGGGGGCGACCACGAGTACGTCCGCGCCGGCGTCGAGCAGTGCGGGCAGGCGGCGCTGGGCGACCGTACCGGCGCCGACCACGACGACCCGGCGCCCTTCCAGGCGCAGGCCGGCGAGATAGGCGGGAGGACCAGGAAGTCGGGACATCGTTCTCACTTTTCGGGTGGGGCTGGGTGCTCTGGGTACGGGTTCTCGGGTCTTGGGTCTCGGGTTCTCGGCGTTTTCCCGCGCGGAAAGGGCACCTCTGCCACTCCATCGTGGCCGAGGTGCCCTTCGGCTGCTGCGGGCGGGGGTCGAAATCAGTCGGTTTTGCCGCTGACTCCCGCCGAGTCGAACGTGGCCACATCGTGCAGTACGCGGACCGCGCTCTGCACCAGGGGCAGCGCGAGTACCGCGCCGGTGCCCTCGCCGAGCCGCATCTCCAGCTCGACGAGCGGACGCAGCGACAACTTCGCCAGGGCCGCCGCGTGGCCGGGCTCGGCCGAACGGTGGCCCGCGACACAGGCCTGGATCGCCTCCGGCGCGATCGCCTGCGCGACCAGCGCCGCCGCGCCGGCGATCACGCCGTCGAGCACCACCGGGACGCGCAGCGCCGCCGCGCCGATGATGTAGCCGGCGATCGCCGCGTGCTCGAGACCGCCGACCGCGGCCAATACTCCGATCGGGTCACCCGGGTCGGGTTCGTGCCGCGCGAGGGCCGCCTTGACCACTTCGATCTTGCGCCGGTGCGTCGCATCGTCGATCCCGGTGCCCCGTCCGGTCACCTCGGCCACGTCCATGCCCGTGAACACCGAGATCAGCGCGGCGGACGCGGTCGTGTTGGCGATGCCCATGTCGCCGGTGAGCAGGCCCCGGTTACCGGCGGTGACCAGGTCGCGCGCGGTCTCGATGCCGACCTCGATCGCCGCGACGGCCTCCTCGCGGGTCATCGCGAGGCCCTGGGTCATGTCGCCGGTGCCCGGCCGGATCCGGCGCGGGAGCAGTCCGGACGCCTGCGGCAGCTCGGTCGCGACGCCGACGTCCACGACGCACACCTCGACGCCGATCTGCTTGGCGAACGCGTTGACCACCGCGCCGCCTGCGAGGAAGTTGCCCACCATCTGCGCGGTGACCTCCTGCGGCCACGGCGACACGCCCTGCGCGTGCACGCCGTGGTCGGCGGCGAATACCGCGACGGCGGCGGGCTCGGGGATCGGCGGCGGGAAGGTCCGGGCCAGGCCGGACAACTGCGCGCCGATCGTCTCCAGGATGCCCAGCGAGCCCGGCGGCTTGGTCATCACGCGCTGGTGCTCCCAGGCCGCGCCCAGCGCCTTGGCGTCGAGCGGTCGGACCGAGTGGAGCGTCTCGTCGAGCAGGCTGACCGGTTCCTCGCCGGGCAGGCCGCGCCGACCGTACGTCTCCTCGTGCACCACCCAGGACAGCGGCCGGGCCTTGGCCCAGCCCGACGTGGCCAACTCCGGCTCGTCCGGGAAGGCGTCCACGTAGCCGACGCACAGGTAGGCGACCACGTCGATGTGGTCCGGCAGCCCGAGCGCCGTGGCGAGCTCGCGCTCGTCGAAGAAGCTCACCCAGCCCACGCCCAGGCCCTCGGCCCGCGCGGCCAGCCACAGGTTTTCCACCGCGAGCGCGCTGGAGTACGGGCCCATCTGCGGCTGGGTGTGCCGACCGAGCGTGTGCCGACCGCCGCGTGTGGAGTCCACGGTGACCACGATGTTGACCGGGGTCTCCAGGATGGCCTCGACTTTGATCTCCAGGAACTGCTTGGCCCTGGCCTTGGGCAGTGAGGTCGCGTACGCCTCGCGCTGCCGCTGGGCCAGTTCCTGAACGGTGACCCGGGTCTCCTCGGAGCGGATCACCACGAAGTCCCAAGGCTGCGAGTAGCCGACGCTGGGCGCCGCGTGCGCGGCCTCCAGTACCCGCACCAGCACGTCGTCCGGCACCGGATCCGGTCGGAAACCGGCCCGGACGTCCCGGCGCTCGCGCATCACCCGATGCACCGCCTCGCGCGCCGCGTCGTCGTAGCCGGGCGCGGCCGGGCCACGCTCGACCTCCGGCTCCGGCTCCTGTTCCGACGTGGCGGCGGCCTCGGGCTCGGCCGACCCCTCGGCCGGCTCCTGGACCGGCGCGCTCGCGTCGGGCGTCGCCGACTCGGCCGCGACCGCCTCCGGCGTCGGCTCCTCGGCCGGTGCCGGCGCGGAACCGTCCGCCGCCGCTGCCGGTTCGGCTACGACCGGCCGTTCGGCGGCGGGCAGCAGCACGGTGACTGCGGTCGCCGAGGCGGGCTCGCGCGCCGCGTCACCGTCGGTCGCCGCGGCATCGTCGCCGGTCGCCGGCGCGTCACCCGCAGGCGCCTCGCCGGCGGGCTCGGTCGACGTGGACCCGGTCGGAACCGCTGCCTCCGCCGCGACCTCCTCGGCCGGGCCGCCCTGAGCCGGTCCGCCCTGTACCGGTTCGCCCGCTGCCGGGCCGGCCTGAGCCGCTCCGCCCTGAGCCGGTGCGATCGGCAGGGCGCCGACCGGATCGGCCGGGGGCGGCGGAATCCTGGGGATCTCGCCGGTTCCGGCAACGGCCGCGGGCTGCGGCTGCCGATCCGGCTCGGCGGTGGGCGTCGGCTCGGGGCCTTGCATGGCGGTGCCTTCGTCGGACGTACGTGGAACTGCCGGGTCGGCGACGGCCGATCCGGCCGGCCCGGCCGTGAGCGGACCGGCGGCCGGCGCGGCCTCGGTCGGCGTCGTTCCCGCGACGGGCTCGGGGGCCGTCGCGGGCGCCTGCTGCTCGCCGGCGGCCTGCGGAGCGGGGATCTCCTCCGCGACCTGCTCCGCCGCGCTGGACGGCGTGGTCGGTCCGGCGGGTGTGGGCCCGGCCGGCTCGCCGACGACCGGCGCCTCGTTCGAAAGTGCGGCCGGGGTCGAGTCGGCCGACGCGTCGTCCGCGGGAGCGACCGGAGTCGCCTCGGCGGATGCCTCGCCCGTGGCGACCGCGACCGGCGCGGCCTCGGCGACCGCTTCGACGGCGCCACCGGCCGCCGGTTGCTCCGCCGGCGCGGCGACCGGAACAGCCTCGGCGACGGGCGGTGCCTCGCCCGACTGCTCGGCGCCCCGATCCTGCGCGGACGACTCGGCCGAAGCCGCCTCGGCCCCGGTGGGTTCGACGGACGCGGCCTGCTCGGTCCAGGCAGCGACAGTCGGCGCGGTCGGCGCGACCGGCACGGCCTGTGCCACCGACGTGGCCGGCTCGACGGGCGCGGTCGGCCCGGTCGACACCGCCGGTGCGGTCGGCGCCGGCTGTACGGACGGTCCGGTCGGCTCGGTCGGCGCCGTCGGCGTGACCGAATCGGCCTGCGCGACCGGTGCCGACGCTTCCCCGGTGGCCGTGGCCGCGACCGGCTCGGCCGGTGCCGACTCGACATCCGGCTCCCCGACCACCGTCGCCGCCGGGCTCGGGCCGGGCGCCTCGGACGCGCCGGCCTCCGGCGCGACCACGTCGACGCCACCGGCCTCGACCTGCGACCCGGCCGGCTGTACGCCCGCCGTGCCGGTCTCGACCGGGGTGGTCGGCTCGGTCGGCGCCGCGACCGAACCCTCGGACGGCGCCTCCACCGCAACCGGCGTCGCCGGCACGGCCATCGCGACCGGAGCGGCCTCCGCCGGCGCCTCGGTCGCCGACGAACCCTCGTTCGCCGCCGGCGACTCGACCGGCTCGGCGACGGGTTCGACCGGCTCGGCCGTCGGCGATGCCGCCGCGGTCTCCTCCGCGACCTGCGCGATGACCGGCTCTGGCGGTGGGACCGGACCGATCGGCCCTTCGACAACGGGAGTCGCCCCGTGCTCACCGGACTCGGCCGAGGCCGACCCGGTCTCGGGCTTGCGTCGCCGACCCCCGCTGCCTTCCGGCACGACGGGCGTGACGGGCGCGACCGGCGGCACCGGCTCGGCCGCCACCGGCGGTTCGGCGTTATCCTGCGCGGCGTTCTCCTGCTGTGCGGCAACAACGGACGGCCCGGCCACGGCCACGGCCTGCTCCGGCGCCGACGGGACCTGCGGTGCGGACTCCGGCGCACTCGCGGGCTCGACCGCCTGCGGTGGCGCGTCCGCCACACCCGGCGGCACCGAACCGGCCGCCTCCGCGCCGCCGATCGGCCCGGCGACAGGCGTGGGCGCGGCGGGCGTGGGCGCGGCGGGCTGCGGAGCGGTCTGTCCGGACAACGCGGTGACGACCGCGTCCGGCGCGGCCTGGACGAACCTGGGATGCGCGGGCTGCGGCGGCACACCCGGCAACGGTTGCGGTATGGCAGGCGCGGTCACCCCCTGCGCGGGCGCGGCCGGCGGCGCGGGCCGCTCGGCGACCGGCGCGACCGGCGGCGGTTCGACGGGCGCCGGCGCGGGCGGCTGCGGCGCGGTGGCCTGCGGCGGTACCACCGGCAGCGCCTGCGCCGGCGTCGCCTGTGCGGGGATGCCGGTGTTCACCGCGTCGCCCACGGGATGCGCGCCACTGTGCGGGCCGGTCTGCTGCGGCACCGGGCCGCGCCCCACCCGACGCTGGCGTCGCGGCGGCAGCGTGGTGCGCTGCGGCACGGCGGCGGCTACCGGGAACGGCGGGGTGTCCGCCGGATTGCCGCCGACCGGCTGCGCCGGCTGCTGCGGTGCCACCGGCTCCTGGACCTGCCGAGATTCCTGCGTCTGCTGGACCTGTTGGAGCGGCGCCTGCTGGACCGGCTGCGGCTGGTCCGCGCTCTGCGCCGCACGCACGCGCTGCCGCAACCGCCCACCACCGGTCCCGGGCTGCTCGGCGAACGCACCGGGCACCGGACCACCGGCCGGGTTCGGCACCGGGCTCGGCGTCGCACCCGGCGTCACATTCGGGGTCGCTTCGGCCCCGGCCTCGACCGGCGCGCGATCCGGCGCCGGCGGTACGTCCGAGCCGTACCCGGCGACCGCCTGCGCGGCGGCCGGCGGCACGAACTGCGGCGCAACGAACTGCGGTGCGGCGGGCGGCGGTACGACGGGCGGCGCCTGCGCAGGCAGCGGGGCGGGCACACCGGGTACCTGCACCTCCGGTACGGCCGCACCCTGGACCGGCCCGCCCTGCACCGGGCCGCCCTGCACCGGGCCGCCCTGCGCGGGCACGCCCTGGATCGGCGCTCCCTGCACGGGACCGCCCTGCACGGGACCGCCCTGCACCGGACCACCCTGGGCCGGCGCCGGGTAGGGCTCGGCCACGCCCTGCGGCGCGCCGTACTCCCCCGGGCCGAATCCCTGGACCGGCTGCGGGACTTCCTGATGCGGTGTCATGGGACCGGGCGGATACGGGATCTGACCGGCCGTCATCGGCGCGACCTGGGTCACCGGCAATTCCGGCTCGTCGATGATCATCGCGGCGAACATGCCGGACTGCGGGCCGGGCACGGCGTCGTACGCCTGCTCGACCGGAGGCACCGGAACCTGTCCCGAGGCGTCGTCGCCGGCCGCGGCCATCCGGTCGGCCAGGGACATCCCCGGCGCGCCCGTGACTGCGGCGTTCGGATCGGCCCAGCCGGCCTGCGGCCCCGGCATCAACAGCGAGTCCTCGTCGTCCAGATCGTCGTACGGATACGGACCGGCCGGTTCCCCCACCGGGCCGGTGCCGGCGGCGTGCCTGGCGGGGCCAGGGCCTACGCCCTCCCCGGCAGGTCGGCGCTCGTCGGCTTCGCTCATCTAACTACTCCTTCCAGGGCAGCCGCGAAGGCCAGCGTCGTGGCACGATCCCGCACCGCGATCCGAAGCCAGTCCGGACCCAGGCCCGGAAAGGTGTCGGCCCGCCGAACCGCGTAGCCTCGCTCCCTCAGCTGCTCGCGGATCTCTGGGCCCCCCTCGATCCGCGCGAGCACGAACGAGGACCGGGGAACGACCGGTAGCCGCATCCCCGAAAGCGTGCGCAGCCTCTCCACGAGGTACGAACGGTCAGCCGCGAGCGTAACGGCCAACGCCTCCGCCTGCGCGAGCGCCTCCGGCGTGCAGCACGCCTCGGCGGCGATCAACGCCGGTGTCGACACCGACCACAACGGCTGAGCGTCCGTGAGGATGCGCACCAGATCCGGGGAAGCCAGGACGTAACCGATCCGAAGTCCGGCCAACGCCCAGGTTTTCGTGAGACTTCGCACAACCACGAGCCCGGGCAGGTCGCGTCGGTGCGCCACACTTTCGAGTTCGCCGGGAATGGTGTCGGCGAACGCCTCGTCGACCACCAGGATCCGGCCGGGACGTGCCAGCGCGGCGATGGTCGCCGCCGGGTGCAGCACCGAAGTGGGGTTGGTGGGGTTGCCCAGAACCACCAGATCGGCCTCGTCGGGGATCCGGGCCGGGTCCAGCACGAAGCCGCTCTCCGCGTCGAGCAGCACCCGGTGCACGGTGTGTCCGGCGGCCCGCAGCGCGGCCTCGGGCTCGGTGAACTGCGGGTGCACGACCACCGCGTGACGCGGGGTCAGCGCCCGGGCGAGCAGTACGAACGCCTCGGCGGCGCCCGCCGTGGGCAACACCTCGGCGCTCGGCCGCCGGTGCCGCGCGGCGATCGCGGCCCGGGCCCGACCGGTGTCGGGATAGGCGGCCAGGTCGGACAGGCTCGCGGTGAGCCGGTGCACCAGCCACGGCGGCGGGGCCGCGAGGCGCACGTTGACCGCGAGGTCGACCAGGCCCGGTCCGATCTCGGCGTCGCCGTGATGGCGCAGATCCACGTCCGGTTCGACGCGCGCGCCCGGTGTGCCGTCCCGTTCGTCGGGAGTGGGACCGTCGAGTTCCGTCATCGCGTCATTGCCCATGTCCGTGGTTCCCGTACCCCTGCCCGGTGCCCCTGCCCCGCCCGTGTCGTTCGTGTCCATGATGGTGGTGATGGTGCCCGGTCCGACGGCCGGGGTCCCGGCGTTGACCGTGAGCCGGCACTTCCCGACCGTTTCGCCGGGCGAACTCGACCGCCCCGCTGCTGAGTCCGACCATTTCCGCATCGATCATGACGTTTGTTGCCCCACCCGCGTGTCGACCGACCCACCCGCCGGTCCCGAACCCGCGTCGGCACGCCCCTCGGCCACCGCGTCCACCGCGCGACCGTGCCGGGCGACCGCCACCGTACAGCGCGGCCGCTCCCCCACACCGCGCGTCTTGGCCACCAGCAACTCACCCACCGGCGCACCCGATACCGGCCCCAGACACGCGGCGGCCTCGGCCACGCCCGGTGTCCCGACCGCCGCCCGGACCCGCTCGCTCGGATGCGGCACCGGAACCTCGGCCAGTTCCCGCGCAGCGCGGGCGAACAGCGGCAGCCCCAGCAGTTCCGCCCCGGCGACCAGCCCCGGCTCGTTCGCCCGGGCCGCCACGGTCACCAGCGCCAGCACCGCCGAACGCTCCAGACCGGCCCGCGCGAGCACGGCGCACACGCTCGCGCTCACCTCCTCCGCGCCCACCCCGCGCGCCGCCCCGACCCCGACCACCAGATCCCACCCGCCCGACCCCGCGCCACCCTCCATGGCCGAAACCCGACCCACCGAAGCATGCGCCACCGAAGCGCCCTCCGCCAAAGCGTCTTCCGCGGGAACACCCACGGCCGAAGCACCTCGCACCGAAGAACCCTTCGCAGAAGCCCCCTCCGCCCAAGCACCTTCCATCGGAGTACCCACCGCCGCACCGATCTCCGCCGAAGCACCCACCGCCGCGACACCCGCCCGCGAAACGGTCGCCCGCCCGCCCCACACCCCATCCCTCGTCAAGAACGATCCCCCCACACCACGAACACCGGATGTGCCGGTTCCAGCCGCTGCGCGCCACCGTTCACCGGCGACAACCGCGAGGCCTGCAGCAGGCATCCCTCCACCGTGTAGCCCGCCCGCTCCAGTACCGCGCGCGCCTCCGCCACCCGATCCACCTCGGACATCGCCGCGACGATCCGCTCCGGCCGCCGCGCCGCGCACGCGGCCACCGTCGAGGGTCCGCCGCCGCCCACGAACACCACGTCCGGCAGCGGCAATCGAGACAACGCCTCGGGCGCCTTACCGTGCACCACCTGTATCTCGACCCCGAATCGGTTCGCGTTCTCGGCGATCAGATCGCACCCGAACGCCTCCTGCTCTACCGCGACCACCGCCGCGCCGTGCCGCGCGCACTCGACGGCCACCGAACCACTGCCCGCCCCGATGTCCCACACCAGATCGCCGAGCCTGGGGCCGATTCGGGCCACCGCCAACGCACGCACCTCGGCACGGGTGATCGCGCCGGTCCGATGCGCGTACGCGTCCTCCGCCACCGCCCACCCGCGCGCCGGGCCGGGAAAGCCCGGGCGTTCACCGGCCAGCCAGCCCGCCGCCGCACCCGCGCGCGGAGCCGGCCCGATCACGATCACCACGTCCACGTCGGACCACTCGTGCTCCATCGCGTGCTCGGCGGAGACCATCGAGATCTCCTCCCGCTCGGTGCCCAGGCGCTCGCACACCACGAACGTGCGCGGCACATCCGGAAGCAGCGCGGCGAGTTCGGCCGGACCCGCGCCGGGACCGGTGAGCACCGCGACCTTCCCGAACGCCCGGCACACGTTCGCCGCGCGCCGCACGTCCCGGCCCAGGGCGCTGACCACCCGCGCGTCGTCCCAGGGCATCGCGGCCCGGGCGAAGGCCCGCGCGACCGAGGAGACGGCGGGCACGATCTCCAACTCCAGGCCGTACTCGGGCCGGCGCAGCAGCCGCACGATGCCGAAGAACCCCGGGTCGCCGACGGCCAGCACGACCGCGATGCCGCGATGCGCGCCGATCCGCTGCGCGGCCACGTGCACGTTGCCCAGCACCACCCGCTCCGCGCCCTCGGGCACCGTGACGGCGGCCAACAGCCGTTCCGGACCGGCCACCAGGGTCGCCGTCCGAATCGCCTCCACCGCCGGTGCCGACAGCGGTCCCCCGTCGTACCCGATCACGGTCACCCGATCAGCCATGGCCATCCCCTCGCCGTGCCGAACCCCGGGGGTCCCGCGCGTGGTCATGCGGTGACATCCCCGACGGGGTGCCCGTACACCCGACACGACGTCGGTCCCGCCGTCGCGGGTTGCGCCGATCACCGCCCGGGCGTGGTCCCTTCCCTCCGGTCGGTGACCGGCGACCCACCCGCACCCCCCGGGACCCGCTCTCGCGCATCCACCGCCCCCGCGCCCGCCGGTTCGACCGCGAGCGCGCACGAGTGCGCGAACCGCCGGGCCAGATCGGGCGCGCCGGCCCAGTGCGCGTGCAGGTACGACGCGTGCACCGACCCGGCGATGTGCCCCTCCAAACCGGAGTCGCCCAGGCTCCACGCCGCTCGGCGCCCGGCCCGAGGGGTGAGCGTCGTGCGGTGGAACTCGTGTCCCCGGACCACTCGACCGGTCTCGGCGAGCACCGAGTCGTGCGTGGCCGTCGCCTCCCGATAGCCCAGGGTCAGCCGTTCGGTCATCCGCGCGTCCGCGTCCAGCACGCCGCACATCGGCGCACCGTCCAGGGTCCGGGCCAGGTACAGCAGCCCCGCGCACTCGGCCGCGATCGGACCGCCGCGCGCGGCCAGCGCCACCACGTCCGCGCGCAGCGTCGTGTTGGCGGCCAGCTCCGCCGCGTACACCTCGGGAAAGCCGCCGCCCACCACCAGTCCCGCCGTGCCCGTCGGCAACCGCTCGTCCCGCAGCGGGTCGACGGTGACCACGTCCGCCCCGGCCGCGTCGAGCAGTTCGGCGGTCTCGGCGTACGCGAAGGTGAACGCCGAGCCGCCCGCGACGGCGACCGTGGGTCGCCCGGAGATCGCGCCGCCCACCTCGCGCACCGGGTCCCACGGCGCGTCGGGCAGCGTTCCCGCGCTCGCCGCGATCCGCCGCACCTCGGCCAGGTCCACGCTGCGCGCGATCAGTTCGCCGAGCGCGTCCACCGTGCGCACGGCGTCCGTGTGCCGCTCGGCGACCGGGACCAGGCCCAGATGCCGGGCGGGCTTGGCGATCGCGTCGTGTCGGCGCAGCACGCCCAGGACCGGCATACCGATCTCGTCCAGCGCCTCGCGCAGCATGCTCTCGTGCCGATCCGAGCCGACCCGGTTCAGGATCACCCCGGCCACGCCCACGTCCGGGTCGAACGCGTCGAACCCGCGCACGAGCGCGGCCACCGAGCGGCTCTGCGCCCGCGCGTCCACGACCAGGATCACCGGTGCCGCGAGCAGGCGCGCGACGTGCGCGGTGGAGGCGTACCCGCCGCGTCCGGCCGCGCCGTCGAACATGCCCATCACGCCCTCGACGACCGCCAGATCGGCGCCGCGCGCGCCGTGCGCGAACAGTGGCGCGATCCGTTCCTCGCCGACCAGGAACGGGTCGAGGTTGCGCCCGGGCCGGCCGGCCGCGAGCGCGTGATAGCCGGGGTCGATGTAGTCCGGCCCCACCTTGTGCGGTGAGACCGTGTCGCCGCGCCGGGTGAACGCCGCGATCAGCCCGGTGGCGACGGTGGTCTTGCCGTGCCCGGAGGCGGGTGCGGCGATCACCACGCGCGGCAGCGCCGGACCACTCACCACTCGATGCCTCGCTGGCCCTTTTGTCCCGCGTCCATCGGGTGCTTGATCTTGGTCATCTCGGTGACCAGGTCGGCCGCCTCGATCAGCCGCGGGTCGGCGTCGCGGCCGGTGATCACCACGTGCTGGCTGCCGGGCCGGTCGCGCAGCACCGCGACCACCTCGTCCACGTCCACCCAGCCCCACTTCATCGGGTAGGTGAACTCGTCGAGCACGTACACCCGATAGGTCTCGGCGGCCAGGTCGCGCTTGATCTGCTCCCAGCCCTGCCGGGCCGCCTCGGCGTGGTCCTCCTGGGTGCCCTCGCGCTGGATCCAGGACCAGCCCTCGCCCATCTTGTGCCAGGTGACCGGGCCACCCTCGCCGGTCTCGGTGTGCACCCGCCCGAGGGTGCGCAGCACGGTCTCCTCGCCGACCTTCCACTTCGCCGACTTCACGAACTGGAACACCCCGATCGGCCAGCCCTGGTTCCAGCCGCGCAGGGCCAGTCCGAACGCGGCGGTGGACTTGCCCTTGCCGGGCCCGGTGTGCACGACGACCAACGCCCGGTTCCGACGCTGACGCGTGGTCAGCCCGTCGGCGGGAACATGCGTGGGAACGCCTTGCGGCATGGTGATCTCCCTGTGTCCATAAAAACGTCGAGGCAGGTCTCCTACAGTCGCCCGGCCGCCCGCCGGGGGCGAACCCCGACCGGCCGGCGCGGGCCCGGTCACCGACCGGATCAAGCCACCGAACGCACGTCCCGGACCAGCCCCGCCAGGCCGTCGGCCGCCAGTTCGTCCAGTGTCACCACCGGCCCGCCCAGGTCGCCGGCCAGCCGCGCCGCCAGTCCCAGCCGCACCGGACCGCTCTCGCAGTCCACCACCAACGAGGCGGCCCCCGTCGCCGCCAACAACCGCGCCGCGCGCCGGCTCTCGCCCAGCGCGTCCCGGCCGCCCGTCGCCCGACCGTCGGTGACCACGACCACCAGCGGCCGGCGCAGCGGATCGCGCAGCCGCTCCACCCGCAACGTCTCGTGCGCGCGCAGCAGTCCGGCGCCCACCGGGGTGCGTCCGCCGGTCGGCAGCGCGGCCAGTCGGGCCGCGCCGATCTCGACCGAGGAGGTCGGCGGCAGCACCAGCGAGGCGTCCGCGCCCCGGAAGGTGACCAGGCCGACCTTGTCCCGTCGCTGGTAGGCGTCCAGGAGCAGGGACAACACCGCGCCCTTGACCGCACGCATGCGCTTGCGCGCCGCCATCGACCCGGACGCGTCGACCACGAACAGCACCAGGTTGCCCTCGCGGCCCTCGCGGACCGCCTCGCGCAGATCCGCGCGCCGCAACAGCAGCCCCGCGCCGGTACGCCCACGCGCCTTCTGGTGCAGCGCCGCCGCGCGCACCGTGGCCGCGACGTGCAGCCGGGCCACCCGGCCGGCCGCGACCTGCGAGCCGGTGGTGCGCCCGCTCGCGGTCCGTGCGCGCGAGCGCCGCCCGGCCGCGCCCTGCCCCACACCGGGCACCGCGAACAGCCGGGTGCGGTACGGCTCGGCCGCCGCCACGGCGGCCTGTTCCCGCCCGCCGCCCGAGGCGGTGGGCGCCCCCTCGACGGGCGCGTCCTCGGTACCGGGCGCCGAGGTGGGCGCCGCCTCGGTCCGCTCGGGCGCCCGGGCCGCGTTCCCCGACCCGTCCGGCCCGTCCGACCCGTCCGAGCCGTCCGCGTCCGGCGGCGGCGACCCACCGCCGTCCGGCCCGTCCCCCTCCGGCTCGGGTTCGGGTTCGGGCTCCGGTTCGGGTTCCGGGTCGCGCAGCGCCTCGTCGAGGTGCTCCTCGTCCAGCCCCGGCGCGTCGAACGGGTTGCGCCGCCGTCGGTGCGGCAGCGCGAGCAGCGCGGCCTGCCGCACGTCCTCGGCGGTGACCTCGGTGCGGCCGTGCCACGCGGCCAGCGCGATCGAGGTGCGCGCCGTGACCAGGTCCGCGCGCATCCCGTCCACCTCGAACGACGCGCACACGCGCGCTATCCGCTCCAACTCGGCGTCCGGCAGCAGCACGTCGGCCAGCAGCGTCCGGGCGCGCAGGATGCGCTCGGCAAGGTCGGCGTCCTCATGCGCCCAGCGGGCCGCGAACGCGTCGGGGTCGGCCTCGTACGCCAACCGCCGGCGCACCACCTCGGCCCGCTCGCGCGGTTCCCGGCTGGCGGCGACCTCGACGGTGAGCCCGAAGCGGTCCAGCAACTGCGGGCGCAGCTCGCCCTCTTCCGGGTTCATCGTGCCCACGAGCAGGAACCGCGCGGCGTGCCGCACGGACACCCCTTCGCGCTCGACGTGCGAGGTGCCCATCGCGGCCGCGTCCAGGAGCAGGTCCACCAGGTGGTCGTGCAGCAGGTTGACCTCGTCGACGTAGAGCACGCCCCGGTGCGCGGCGGCCAGCAGGCCGGGCTCGTACGCCTTGACGCCCTCGGTCAGGGCACGTTCGATGTCCAACGAGCCGGCCAGCCGGTCCTCGCTGGCGCCGACCGGCAGTTCGACCAGCCGCGCGGCGCGTGCGGTCCCGGCGATCGCCGGGTCGTGCGGACCGTCCGGGCACTGCCCGTCCGGGGAGGCCGGATCACACGAGAAGCGACACCCGGGCACCACCGCGACCTCGGGCAACTGACCGGCGAGCGCGCGGACCATGGTCGACTTGGCGGTGCCCTTCTCGCCGCGTACGAGCACTCCGCCGACGGCGGGCGAGACCGCGTTGAGGACGAGCGCCAGCCGCAGGTCGGCCAGGCCGACGATCGCGGAGAAGGGGTAGGCGGCGCTCATCCGCGCCGCCCCGAACCGCTCGATATGCCGCAGGTTGTCACAAAGCACGCAGGCATGCGCCGTCGGCCTCCCTCGGGTGTCCACGCCCTGGTCGGTGGCGGGACCCGTGACCCGGGCCCCGGACAGCGGCAAGTCTCTGGCTCACGCCCGCCGGACGGCGCGCGTTCACAGTGGCGGGACCGCTCCGGGTTGCCGCACCGCGCCGCCTCCATCGGATGTTCCGGTGTCGAGGAGTGCCCGAACCCTCGTGGAGAACGCGAACACACCTCGACACCGGGCCCGAAGGTGCTCCGCGCGATACGCCGGATTCCTTCCCTGCTGTCGTCGACAGCCTCTCATACGCCCTCGGACGCGCCACGGCCCCCGCCTTGCGACGGGGGCCGTGGTGTTCGCGCGGTGCGCGGATCAGAACGCGGGGAGCACGTTGCCCTTGTACTCGTCGGTGATGTACTTCTTCACCTCGGGCGAGTTCAGCAGCTTGGCCAGCTTCTGCACGCGCGGGTCGTTCTCCTTGCCCTTCTTGACCACCAGGACGTTCGCGTACGGGTTGTTCTCCGCCTTCTCCACCGCGATGCCGTCCTTGCCCGGCGTCAGCTTGGCGTCCAGCGCGTAGTTGCCGTTGATCACCGCGCCGTCCACGTCGTCCAGCGCGCGGGGCAGCTGGGCCGCCTCGATCGCCTTGAACTTGAGCTTCTTCGGGTTGTCCACGACGTCCTTCTCGGTCGCCGTGGTGCCCGCGCCGTCCTTGAGCTTGATCACGCCGTTGTCGGCGAGCAGCTTGAGCGCGCGACCGCCGTTGGTGGCGTCGTTCGGGAACGCGACGGTCGCGCCCTCCTTGAGCTCTGCGAGCGACTTGACCTTCTTGGAGTAGAGCGCCAGCGGTTCCAGGTGCACCGGCACGACCGGGACCAGGCTGGTCTTCTTCTCCTTGTTGAACTCCTCCAGGTAGGGCTTGTGCTGGAAGAAGTTGGCGTCGACGTTGCCCTCGTCCAGGGCCGGGTTCTGCTGGGTGTAGTCGGCGAACTCCTTGACGTCCAGCTTCAGGCCCTCCTTCCCGGCGAGGTTGTCCTTGATGTACTTCAGGATCTGCGCGTGCGGGACGGAGGAGGCGGCGACCTTGAGCGGGTCGGACGCGGACGAGCCCTTCTTGTCGTCACTGCCGCAGGCGGCGAGACCGAGTCCGAGGGCGGCGACGGCGGTGAGCGCGACGAACTTGTTGATACGCACGAAGAGTGCCTTTCCTGGTGGTACGGAGTACGCGGGCGTGGGTCGCCTCGCGTCCTGGAACAGGTCCGGGGACGGACGCCTTATCGGTGGGCGAGCCTGCGGGAGAGCAGATCGCCGAGGAATTGCACGAGTTGCACCAGCACGACGAGCACCGCGATGGTCACGAGCATCAGGTTCGTCTCGAACCGCTGGTAGCCGTAGCGGATGGCCAGGTCGCCGAGTCCGCCGCCGCCGACCACGCCCGCCATCGCGGAGTAGCCGACGATCGCGACGATGGTCACGGTGATCGCGGAGATGATCGAGGGCACCGCCTCGCGCACGAGCACCTTGCGCACGATGGTGATCGTGCTCGCGCCCATCGACTGCGCGGCCTCGATCAGCCCCCGGTCCACTTCGCGCACCGCGGTCTCCACCAGGCGCGCGAAGAACGGGATGGCGCCCACGGTCAGCGGCACGATCGCGGCGTCGGTGCCGATCGTGGTCCCGGTCACCCATCGGGTGAACGGGATCAGCGCGACCAGCAGGATCAGGAACGGGACCGAGCGGCCCACGTTGACCACCAGCCCGAGCAGCTTGTTCGCCGGCGCGAACGCGAGCGGGCCGCCCCGGTCGGTGAGCACGAGCAGGAGCCCGATCGGCAACCCGATCAGCACGGTGATCAACGTCGCGACGCCGACCATGTACAGCGTCTCCTGGGTCGCGGTCTCCAGCAGTGGCCGCATCTCGGACCAGGTCATCTTCAGATCTCCTTGCCCGCGAGCGCCACGCCGTCCGCGGCGGCGACGTCGGCGTCCGACTCGGTGGGGGTGCTCGGGCCCTCGTCGACCACGTCGACCTGCAGGCCCTGCTCGCGCAGGTAGCCGATGGGCACCACGTTGTGCTCGAACGTGCCGTCCAGCGAGATCCGCATCCGGCCGATCTGCCGTCCGCCGACGCTCTCCACGGCCGCGCCCAGCACGTTGACGTCCACGTTGTAGGTGCGCGCGAGGGTGGAGATGAACGGCTGCGCCGTCTCCTCGCCGCGGAAGGTGATGTCCACCACGGTGCGGCCCTCGAGCACCCCCGGCGTGCCCAGCGGGAACATCTCCCGGGCCAGCCGCGAGTCGGACCGGCCGAGCAGTTCGCCCACCGTCCCGGACTCGATGATCCGGCCGCCCTCCATCAGGGCCGCCGAGTCGCAGATGTTCTTGACCACGTCCATCTCGTGCGTGATCAGCAGGATGGTCAGGCCGAGCCGGTCGCGCAGGTCGCGCAGCAGCGCCAGGATCGAGCGGGTGGTCTCCGGGTCGAGCGCCGAGGTGGCCTCGTCGGACAGCAGTACCCGCGGATCGGCGGCGAGCGCGCGGGCGATGCCCACCCGCTGCTTCTGCCCACCGGACAGTTGCGCGGGGTACGCCTTGGCGTGCTCGGACAGGCCGACCAGGTCCAGCAGTTCGGCCACCCGCCGGGCCCGGTCCCGGCGCGGGATGCCGGCGATCTCCAGCGGGACCGCGACGTTTCCGGCGACGGTGCGGCTGGAGAGCAGGTTGAAGTGCTGGAAGATCATCCCGATCCCGCGCCGCTCGGCGCGCAGCGCGCTCGCGGACAACGCGGTCAGGTCACGCCCGCCCACCTCGACGGTGCCCGACGTGGGGCGCTCCAGCAGGTTCAGGCAGCGGATCAGGGTGCTCTTGCCGGCGCCGCTGCGACCGAGCACGCCGAAGATCTCGCCTTCACGCACGTGCAGGTCGACGTTGTCGAGCGCGGTCACCTGCCGTTCTCGGCTGCGATAGACCTTGCTCAGGGCAGTGGTACGGATCACCGTAAGTCCTCAAGTGGATGCGCGTGCCGAATCGGGCCCGGCGAAGGGCCGCGCGATTTCGTCACACAGGGGGCGTGGCGGGGACGACACCGGGGGCGCGGAGCGCTCGGCCCGGGAGAGGGATCAGGCCCTCAAATCCTCAACAGCCACACATTCGACAGATCTGACACGAACGGCACATGCGACGACAACCCGTGGCGGTAGCCGCGGTGCCGGATGTGTGAGCCGTCGTGAACATGATCCGATTAAAGCAGACACACACCCCGCAATGGAAATGTCATCCCACCGGGGCACCTGCGACCGAAGCCGACGAAGCCCCGGTGGCCATGGATTCCATGGTCACCGGGGCTTCCGGGTGTCGCGAGGGTTTGCTCAGGCCGCGAGGACGGCCGTCTTGCGCAGGTAGACCAGGCTCAGCCGGGGGCTGATCTTCTCGACCCGGCCGGAGACGTACCCCAGCCGCTCGTACAGCCGCAGGTTGTTCTCGCTGCGGTGGCCGGTGAACAGCTCGTACTCGGCCGCGTCGGCCAGTTTCTCCTCGATCGCGCGCAGCAGCCGGGTACCGAGCATGTGCCGCTGCAACCGGGGGTGCACGACCAGCTTGCCGATCCGGGCCACGCCGTCCTCGATGGTGCCGCGCACCGAACCGACGACCTCATCGCCCAGTCGCGCCACCAGGACGGTGTGCGTCTCGAACTCGGCGCGCAGACTCTCCAGGCTCTGCGTCAGCGGCTCGATGCCGTAGTCGTTGTACAGGGCTGCTTCGCCCTGGTAACAGAGGTACTGAAGCTTGAGGATCTGCTCGGCGTCGGATACGTCCGCCGTGCCGATGCCTACGTTCTGCCCCATCGGATTGCTCCCCTGATCGCCCTGATCACCGTGCGGATGTGTGTGCCGCAGCGTCATGTCACAGTGCCTCCGCGAAGGGGGAGGGTTGTCCCCTTCTCGAACACTCGCCTGGACCCTGCATTCGTCACTGTTCCACACGGCTTTTCCCGGACTTCTACCCGGCCCTCACCTACGCGCAATCCGCCGTTCAGGCAACCGCTTCGGGAAAGTCCGCCCGTTCGGGCGATCGGGGATCGGCCCCGCTACAGGCCGGTGACCCGGCGCACGACTCCCTCCTTGATCGCCCGCACCGTCGAGAACGGCTCGGTGACCCGGTGCACGAGCAGGGTCAGGTGCGCGTCGGCGCCCACCACGTACCGCGACCTGGGCGATGTGGTGGTGGCGGCCTCGACGATCGTGGCGGCCACCGTCCCCGGCTCGCTCCACAGCGGCTTCATGATCGAGAAGCCCAGGTCCATGCGCCGGAAGGCGGTCGCGAACGGGCCGCCCCGGTGCCGCTCGACGGCCTCGGCCATCGTGTCGGTGACGCCGCTGCGGAAGCCGCCGGGCGAGACCACCACGACGTCGACCCCGACGCCGGCCACCTCCACCCGCAGCGCGTCGGAGACCGCCTCCATCGCGTGTTTCCCGGCCTGGTACCAGCCCAGCAGCGGATAGCTGATCTGCCCGGCGAGCGAGGAGACCTGCACCACCCGGCCCCAGCCGCGCTCGCGCATGTGCGGGATGGCCATGCGGGCCAACCGCATCGGGCCGAACAGCGCGGTCTCCATCTGGTGCCGGGCGTCCTCTTCCGACACGTCGAGCACCGGCGCGAACGAGGTGCCACCCGCGTTGTTGACCAGGATGTCCGGGCGCACGTCCTCGATCACGTCCTTGCCGGCGGCCGCGTCGGTGATGTCCAGGAGCACGGTGCGCACCTCGACCCCGGCCTCGGCCGCCGCCTCGGCGACCGCCTGCGCCTTCGCCGCGGAACGCACCGTGCCGACCGTGCGTACGCCCGCCTCGGCCAGCGCCAGCACCGTGGCCAGTCCCAATCCCGAGTTGGCGCCGGTGACCAGTGCCGTTCTGCTCACGCGCGACCCGCCTCGACGCCGGCGGTACGCGACTTCGCCGGTTCGCGGCGCGCCGCGGTCTTGCCGGCGGGCTTGGCCGCCGCGCTCATGCTCGCGCCCTTGCCGCCGCTCTTGCCCGCGCCCGCACCGGACTTGCGGGCCGGCTGGCCGCGCCTGGGCCCGGGCACCTTGATCGCGGCCGCGACCTCCGGCACGGATTCCCCTTTTCCCGACCCGACTTCGCCCGGCACGGGCATCGCGCGAGCCGGGGGCGTCGAGCCCGCCTCGGCCGCCTCGCTCACCATCTCGATCCCCTCGGCCGCCTCCGCCGACACCGACTCCGGCCGCGGCTCCCGCTCCGGGTCGGCGGGCACATCGTGCACCACCGGCGCCGGCGCGACCTCGTCGGCGGCCTTCAGCAGCAGGTTGAGCTGCTCGACGATGCTGTCGGCCAACGCGAACGGATCCGGCAGCGCCTCCTTGTCCGCCAGCACGCCGATGTCGATCTGGTCGTGGTAGCTCATGCCACCGATGAACAATCCGAAGCCGTCGGCGATGATGCCCATCGAATGGAATGCCTCCACCTTCTGACCGTGGGCGTACAGGGGCACGCGCGGACCGGGCACGTTCGACACGGTGACGTTGCACAACGCGGGCAGTACGGACGCCAGTCGCGCGTCGCGGTAGAGGCCGCCGAGCAGACCGAGCACGGCCGGCGGCGGCGCCTCGGCGAGCCCGGTGAGCAACTCGCCGCCCATCGCGCTCTGTACGGCCTTGGCCGCGTTGGAGTTCTCGTGGATGCACAACAGCCGCTCGGCGGGCTCGGCTACGTCGGTGGCCAATCCCACGAGCATCCCGCTGATCATGTTGCCGCCCGCGCGCTCACCGCCTCGCGTGGCGTCCACGGGCACCGTGGCGACCAACTCCCGCTCGGGCAACTCCCCCAGGCCGTCCAGCTGTTCGCGCAGCGCGCCGGCCACGATCGCGAGCACCACGTCGTTGACCTTGACCCCGAACGCGTTCTTGACCAGCTTGACGTCGGACAGCGACACGGTGCAGAAGCCGTACGAACGCCGATTGCCGATCGGATCGTTGTAGCGGGTGCGCGGCACATTCAGCGGCAGCGCCTGTCCCAGTCGCCCGGTCAGCGCGGCCTGCACGACGCCCTGCCCCAGCCGCCCGAGTTGCCGGCCCACCCGGGCCGGCGTCCCGGCCAGCGAGAGCGCGCTCTCGCGCACCGCCTCCCATCCCTGCGGCGGTTCGACCACCTCGCCCGGCGCGAACGCCGGGACGCCCTCGGCCTCGGCCGAGGCGTTGGGGTCCGCGTCGAAGAAGATCTCCTGCATGGCGGCACCGGAACGGCCGTCGATGCACGCGTGGTGCACCTTCCACAGGTGCGCGACCCGCCCGTTCTCCAGGCCGTCGACGATCCACCAGTCCCACAGCGGCCGGTCCCGGGGCAACCGGTGCCGGTAGATCTCCTCGGCCATGGCGGTGAGTTCGCGCCGACCGCCCGGGGCCTCGAGGGTGGCCCGGTGCAGATGGTTCTCGAGCTCGAAGTCGGGGTCCTCGACCCAGTGCGGCCGGGCCAGCCCCCACGGGCCCTGAACCAGTTTGCGACCGAGCAGCGGCAACCGGGGCAGCCGTGCGGCCAGCGTGCGCTTGAAGGCGTCGCGATCGACGCGACCCCCGGTGTCGGAGGCGTCGACGATGGTCAGGCAGACCACGTGCGCCGGCCACTCCCGCGACTCCAGGGCCAGGAAAGCCGAATCCAGACCGGAGAGCTTCACCAGGTGTTCCTCCTCCCGATGCCCGACGAGGTCAGGGCATCCTCGATGAAGCGGCGCGCCTCCCGGTTCCACATGGCTCCGATGTGCGAGCCGCGGTACCAGCAGACGGATGGTTCCTCCCAGTGCTTCCAGAGCCGATACGCCTGCTGCGGCGTGGCCATGCGATCGGCCAGGCCGGCATAGACGAAGCGGCGGTCCAACGGCACCCGGGGCGTCACCGCCAGCGGCGAGACCACGCGGTGCACCGTCTCGGCCTCGTCGCCGAGCAGGCCCGCCGCGCGCACCTCGCGCTTGATGTCCTCGGGTGCGTGGTGCGACATCACCCACGCCATGTCGACCGAGGGGACGCCGACGATGACGCAGTCCAGGTCCTCCAGACCCGCGAGCAGGGCGGCCACGTACGCGCCCAGCGAGAGCCCGTGCACCGCGATCGGGGTGTCCCCCTGCCGGCGGATCCAGTCCAGGCAGCGGCGCACGTCCCACACGGCCTGTCCCAGACCGTGCACGTTGCCGAGGTAGTCGAACGAGATGAACGGCGTGTCCTGGGCGCGCGCGCTCTTGCGCGGCCCGTGCATCGGCAACACCGGGTGGATCACGTTGACGCCCAGTTCGCGGTGCAGCCGCTGGGAGCGGAACGCGGCCAGGTCGCCCGGGCGCCCCATGCCGAAACCGTGCAGGTTCACCAGCCACGGCCGCGGCTTGCCCGGGTGGCGCAGCACGTACGCCCACACCCGCTGATTCGCGCCGGCCGCCTGCCAGCGGGTGGCGCCCGGAACGCCGGCCCAGGGCACGTACTCGCTGTCGAAGGCCAGTTGTTCGTACCCGATGGTGCCGTAGAGCCTGCCCCGCACCACCGGATCGACCAGCTCCGGCGGCTCGGGATGGAACAGGGTCGGGTCGTCCAGATAGGTCTCGGCGCGGAACTTGTGCACGGCGTCGGCGATCTCCTCGCGGATGCGCGAGGCGTCCCCGGGATCCGGCGACAGGCGCCCGTTCGCCAGCAGCGCGACCACCAGCTCGTCCAGGAAGGCCGCGGAGACCAGTCCCGGCGTGGGAAAGACGGTCGGCATGTCGGGATAGCGGCGGCGCTCGGCGCGCAACGAGCGGACGTACGAGCGCAGCCCGAACCCCACGGACCTGGGCACGCTGAGCAGCAGCCCGCCGATCGGCAGATCCGAGAGCATGGAGACGGACTTCTCACCCTCGGAACGTATTCGGCGCAGGTGATCGAGCATGTGTTCCCTCCCCTCGATCACGGCCGACCCTAGTACCAGACGCACGGAGCGAACACGGTGAATCGCTTTTGGTAACGGCGAATTCACATATGGGACTGGAACCTCGACTTCCGCTCACACACGCGCAACCGACCCGAAACCGGACCCGGCGCGGCGCCCGGACACGCCGAAGGCCCGCATCCTCCCCCCGGGGGATGCGGGCCCATCGTCTCAGCTGAATCCGTGCGGCGTGCGGTGTTGTTACGTGCCGGCCCACTTGCGTTGGCCGGCCAAGTCCGCCCGAACGTCCGCGAGTTGCTCGGCGACCCGGACCGGAGCGGTACCGCCGCGGCCGTCCCGCGAGGCCACCGAACCCTGCACGGTCAGCACCGCGCGCACGTCCGGGGTCAACTCCGGCGAGATCTCCGCGAGTTGATCATCCGTCAGGTCCCACAGCTCGAGCCCGCGCGGCTCGCAGTACTTCACGCAGGCCCCGGCCACCTCGTGCGCGACCCGGAACGGCGTGCCCTCGCGGACCAGCCACTCGGCGATGTCGGTCGCCAGCGAGAATCCGGCCGGCGCCAACTCCTCGAGCCGCTCGCGGTGGAAGGTGAGCGTGGCGATCATGCCGGTGAACGCCGGGAGCAGCACCTCGAGCGTGTCGCACGAGTCGAAGACCGGCTCCTTGTCCTCCTGGAGGTCGCGGTTGTAGGCCAGCGGCAGCGCCTTCAGGGTCGCCATCAACCCGGTCAGGTTGCCGATCAACCGACCCGACTTGCCGCGCGCGAGCTCGGCGATGTCCGGGTTCTTCTTCTGCGGCATGATCGAGGACCCGGTGGAGAAGGCGTCGTCCAGCGTCACGAAGGAGAACTCCTTCGTGTTCCAGATGATGATCTCCTCGGCCAGCCGGGACAGGTTCACCCCCAGCATCGCGGTGACGAAGGCGAACTCGGCCGCGAAGTCGCGCGAGGCGGTGCCGTCGATCGAGTTCGCCGCCGACGCGGAGAACCCGAGGTCGCGGGCCACCGACTCGGGGCTGAGCCCGAGCGAGGAGCCCGCCAGCGCGCCGGATCCGTACGCCGACACGTCCGCGCGCCGGTCCCAGTCGCGCAGCCGGTCCGCGTCCCGGGCGAACGCCTGCACATGCGCGAGCAGATGGTGCGCGAGCAGCACCGGCTGGGCGTGCTGGAGGTGGGTACGGCCCGGCATGACCACGTCCGGGTGCGCGGCGGCCTGCTCGACCAGCGCCTCCTGGAGGTCGGCCAGCAGCCGACCCAGGATCCGCGCGTGGTCACGCAGGTACATCCGGCCCAGGGTCGCGATCTGGTCGTTGCGCGAGCGGCCCGCGCGCAGCTTGCCGCCCAGGTCGGGGCCGAGGATCTCGAGCAGGCCGCGCTCCAGCGCGGTGTGCACGTCCTCGTCCGCGATGGTGGCGACCAGGTCACCGGACTCGACGTTCTCGGCCAGCGTGTCCAGGCCGGCCAGCATGCGGATCAGCTCGTCGTCGGTGAGCAGCCCGGCCGCGTGCAGCACCCGGGCGTGCGCCCGGGAGCCGGCGATGTCGTACGGCGCGAGCCGCCAGTCGAAGTGCACGCTGGCGGAGAGCAGGGCGAGGGCCTCGGAGGGGCCGCCGGAGAAGCGGCCGCCCCACAGGCTCACCCGATCGGGATTGTTGTTGGTCACGACTGATCGTTGTCCCGTCGTGCGGCGATCTTGCTGGACAGACCGAACAGCTCGATGAAGCCCTTGGCCTGCGACTGGTCGAACGTGTCGCCGGTGTCGTAGGTGGCCAGGTTGAAGTCGTAGAGCGACTGGTCGCTGCGCCGACCGGTGACCACGGCCCGACCGCCGTGCAGGGTCATCCGGATGTCGCCGGATACGTGCCGGTTGGCCTCGGCGATGAAGCCGTCCAAGGCCCGCTTGAGCGGGGAGAACCACAGGCCGTCGTAGACCAGCTCGGCCCAGCGCTGCTCGACGGTCCGCTTGTAGCGGGCCAGTTCGCGCTCGACGGTGACGTTCTCCAGCTCCTGGTGCGCGGTGATCAGCGCGATCGCGCCCGGGGCCTCGTAGACCTCGCGGCTCTTGATGCCCACGAGCCGGTCCTCGACCATGTCGATCCGGCCGACGCCCTGGGTGCCGGCCCGCCGGTTCAGCTCCTCGATCGCCTGGAGCACGGTGACCGCGCGGCCGTCGATGGCGACCGGCACGCCGCGCTCGAAGGTGATCACGACCTCGTCCGCGTCCCGCGGGTCGGCCGGGTTCTGGGTGTACTCGTACACGTCCTCGATCGGCGCGTTCCAGATGTCCTCCAGGAAGCCGGTCTCCACGGCCCGCCCGAAGACGTTCTGGTCGATCGAGTACGGCGACTTCTTGGTGGTGGCGATCGGCAGGTTCTTCGCCTCGGCGAACGCGATCGCCTTGTCCCGGGTCATCGCGTAGTCGCGGACCGGGGCGATGCACTTCAGCTCGGGCGCGAGCGAGGCGATGCCGACCTCGAAGCGGACCTGGTCGTTGCCCTTGCCGGTGCAGCCGTGCGCGACCGTGGTGGCGCCGTGCTTCCTCGCGGCGGCGACCAGGTGCTTGACGATCACCGGGCGCGAGAGCGAGGAGACCAGCGGGTAGCGGTCCATGTAGAGGGCGTTGGCCTGGATCGCGGGCAGGCAGTAGCCCTCGGCGAACTCGTCGCGGGCGTCCGCGACCTCGGCCTCGACCGCGCCGCAGGCCAGCGCCCGCTTGCGGATGATGTCCAGGTCCTCGCCGTTCTGGCCGACGTCGACGGCCACCGCGATGACCTCGGCGCCGGTCTCCTCGGCGATCCACTGGATACACACGGAGGTATCGAGACCTCCGGAGTAGGCGAGTACGACGCGCTCGGTCACGAGCGTTCTCCTTGAAAAGAGTGGTTCGGCAGATGTGGTGCGGTGTTGCCGGAGCCGAGCGCTCTAGCAGGGTGCGGAACTGTCCAGCAGGATGCGGAAGTGTGTGTGGTCCGGGCCCCGGGGCCTCCCCGGGCCCGGGCCTAGGACTTGTTCTCGGCGAGTGCCAGGAGGTGGGCGGCCAGGGCCGCGCCGCCCTCGGGGTCCCGCGAGACCATGAGGATGGTGTCGTCGCCGGCGATGGTGCCCAGGATCAGCCGGGACTCGGCGTGGTCCATGGCCGAGGCCAGGAACTGGGCCGCCCCGGGCGGTGTGCGCACCACCACGAGGTTGCCCGAGGCCTCCGCCGACACCAGCAGTTCACCGGCCAGGCGCGAGAGCCGTCCCTCGACCGCGGACTCCTCGAGCGGCGCCCGGGGGGTGCGGTCGCCGCCCTCCGCCGGTACGGCGTAGATGAGCGATCCCTCGCCGTCGCGGATCTTGACCGCGCCCAGCTCGTCCAGGTCCCGGGAGAGCGTGGCCTGGGTGACCGCGAGGCCGTCCTCGGCGAGCAGCCGGGCGAGTTGGTTCTGCGACCGGACCCGGTGCCGGGTCAGGATGTCGACGATCCGCCGGTGACGGGCGATCCGGGTGCTGGGCACCGCGTACCCACCCTCGACCGGGGTCGCGTCACTGCTCTGCTCGCTGCTCATGGGACGACCTCGCCTAGCCTGCGACTCGTCGTCGTCGGATGTTCGTCACGGTGTTCCTCCGGCGGGTGCGGCGGCGAGGCCGGCATCCAGGATTGCGGGCAGGGCTCCGAGCAGCGCGTCCACGTCCGCGTCGTCGACGACGAGCGGCGGGGCGAGCCTGACCCGGGTGGGCACGGCGGCGTTGACGAGGAAACCCGCGTCCTGCGCCGCCTTTTGTACGGCAGGGGCCACCGGTGCGGTGAGCACGATACCGATCAACAGGCCCGCTCCGCTGACCTGATCGACCAGCGGATGGGCGATCTTTTCGATGCCCGCCCGAAGCTGCTCGCCCAGCCGCGCCGAGCGCGCGCACAGGCCCTCGTTCTCGATGGTCTCCAGGACCGCGAGCGCCGCGGCGCAGCACACCGGGTTGCCGCCGAACGTGGTGCCGTGCTGGCCCGGCCGGAACAGCTCGGCGGCCTCGCCGAAGGCCACGCACGCGCCGATCGGCAGCCCGCCGCCCAGGCCCTTGGCCAGCGTGACCACGTCCGGCTCGATGCCCAACGGCTGGTGCGCGAACCACGCGCCGGTGCGGGCTATGCCGGTCTGGATCTCGTCCAGGATCAGCAGCGCGCCGTGCGCGGCGGTGATCTCCCGGGCCGCGAGCAGGTAGCCCTCGCCGGGCATGACCACGCCGTTCTCGCCCTGGATCGGCTCCAGGATCACCGCGGCCGTCTGCGGGCCGACCGCGGCCCGCAGTGCCTCGACGTCGCCGTAGGGCACGAAGTCGACACCGCCGGGCAGCGGCGCGAACGGCTCGCGCTTGGCGGGCTGGCCGGTCAGTGCGAGCGCGCCCATGGTGCGGCCGTGGAAGCCGCCCTCGGCCGCGATGATCTGCGGCCGGCCGGTGCGCCTGGCCAGCTTGAACGCCGCCTCGTTGGCCTCGGCGCCCGAGTTGCCGAAGTAGACCCGGCCGGGGCGGCCGAACAGGGCCAGCAGCCGCTCGGCGAGCGCGACCGGCGGCTCGGCGATGTAGAGGTTGGACACGTGGCCCAACCGGCCCAGTTGCGCGGTGACCGCGGCGGTGATCGCCGGATGCGCGTGGCCGAGCGAGTTGACCGCGATGCCGCCGAGGAAGTCGACGTAGGTGTTGCCGGCGCTGTCCACGACACGGGCCCCGGACCCGCCGACCAGCTCGACCGCGGGCGTGCCGTAGTTGTTCATCAGCGACTGGTTCCACCGCCGCGTCAGTGCACCGCTCTCGATGTCGGTCACGCCGCCCCCTCCGTCCGGTCCTGGCCCTGTCCGGCGAGCACGCCGGGCTTTTCCCGGGCCGGGACCACCATGGTCCCGATGCCCTCGTCGGTGAACACTTCCAACAGCAGCGAGTGCGCGACCCGCCCGTCCAGGACGTGTGCGGCGGGCACGCCGGCCTGCACGGCCCGCAGGCACGCCTCCATCTTGGGCAGCATGCCGGTGGACAGCGTCGGCAGCAGAGCCGCCAACTCCTCGGCGTCCAGGCTCGATATCACCTCGTCGCTGGTGGGCCAGTTTGCGTACAGCCCCTCGACGTCGGTGAGCACGACCAGCTTCTCCGCGCCCAGCGCCACCGCGAGCGCCGAGGCCGCGGTGTCCGCGTTGACGTTGTAGACGTGTCCGTCGGTGCCGCGCGCGATCGAGGAGATCACCGGGATCCGGTTGTCCTGGAGCAGGGCGTTGATCGCGCCGGGGTCGACCTCGACGATGTCGCCGACCAGGCCGATGTCGACCGGCTCGCCGTCCACGATCGCGTGCCGCTTGACGGCGGTCATCGTGTGCGCGTCCTCGCCGGTCATCCCGACCGCGAACGGGCCGTGCCCGTTGATCAGGCCCACGATCTCGCGCTGCACCTGGCCGGCGAGCACCATCCGCACCACGTCCATCGCCTCGGGCGTGGTCACCCGCAGGCCGCCCGCGAACGAGGATTCGATGCCGAGCCGGTCGAGTTGCGCGCTGATCTGCGGGCCGCCGCCGTGCACGACGACCGGGCGCAGCCCGGCGAAGCGCAGGAACACCAGGTCCTGGGCGAACGCCTGCTTGAGCGCGTCGTCCACCATGGCGTTGCCGCCGAACTTGATCACCACGGTCTTGCCGTAGAAGCGCTCCAGCCACGGCAACGCCTCGATCAGCGTGTGTGCCTTGGCCAGTGCCGCGTTGTTGCGCCCCTGTTTGCCGGCCGATTCCGTCCGCATCCCGCTCCCCCTCGTCTGGCTGTCCGTACCGGTCATGACGAGTAGGCCGAGTTCTCGTGGACGTAGTCGGCCGTGAGGTCGTTGGTCCATACGGTCACGGCGGCGTCGCCCGCGTTCAGGTCGGCCACGATGTGCGTCTCGCGCGGGCTCATGTCGACCAGTTCGCGGTCCTCGCCCACGAAGCCGTCCCGGCACACCCACACCCCGTTGAACGCGACGTCGAGCCGGTCGGGGTCGAAGGTGGCGGCGGTGGTGCCGATCGCGGCCAACACCCGACCCCAGTTGGCGTCCTCGCCGTGCACCGCGCACTTGAAGAGGTTGTTCCGGGCGATCGAGCGGGCCACCTCGAGCGCGTCGGCCTCGGTCGCGGCGCCGGTGACGTCGATCCGGATGTCCTTGCTCGCGCCCTCGGCGTCGCCGATCAGCTGTCGGGCCAGGTCGCCGCAGACCGTGCGCACCGCCTCGGCGAACGCGGCGGGGTCGGGCTCGACCCCGCTGGCGCCGGAGGCCATCAGCAGCACGGTGTCGTTGGTGGACATGCAGCCGTCGGAGTCGATCCGGTCGAACGTGGTGTGCGTGGCGCCGCGCAGCACCGCGTCCGCCGTCTCGGCGTCGACGGCCGCGTCGGTGGTGAGCACGACGAGCATCGTGGCCAGCCCCGGGGCGAGCATGCCCGCGCCCTTGGCCATCCCGCCGACCGTCCACCCGGCGGGGTCGGTGACCACGGACTGCTTGTGCACGCTGTCCGTGGTCTTGATCGCGATCGCCGCGTCCTCGCCGCCGGTCGCGCTCAGCGCCGCGGCGGCCTTGTCCACGCCCGGCAGCAGCTTGTCCATCGGCAGTTGCAGGCCGATCAGGCCGGTGGAGGCCACCACGATCTCGCCCGCGTTGAGCCCGAGCAGCTCGGCCACGCGCTCTGCGGTGGCGTGCGTGTTGCGAAAGCCCTCGGCGCCGGTGCACGCGTTGGCGCCGCCGGAGTTGAGCACGACCGCCTGCACCTGGCCGGCCTTGACCACCTGCTCCGACCACACCACCGGTGCGGCCTTGACCCGGTTCGAGGTGAACACGGCGGCGCCCGCGATCGAGGGGCCGTCGTTGACCACGAGTGCCACGTCGGGCAGGCCCGTGGTCTTGAGGCCCGCGGCCACGCCCGAGGCCCGGAAGCCCTTTGCTGCGGTGACGCTCACGGCGCTACTCCCGTCTTGCTCAGTCCCAGGTCCTCGGCCAGGCCGAGGGCGATGTTGGTGCTCTGGATGGCGCCGCCGGCGGTGCCCTTGGCGAGATTGTCGATCGCGCCGACCACGACCACCCGGCCGGCCCGCTCGTCGACGGCGACCTGCAACACGGCGGTGTTCGCTCCGTAGACCATCGCGGTCGCGGGCCACTGCCCCTCGGCCAGCAGATGTACGAAGGGCTCGTCGGCGTAGGCCGCGGCGTACGCGGCGCGCACCGCCTCGGCGCTCACCCCGGGCTTCAGCCGGGCGGTGCAGGTGGCCAGGATGCCGCGCGACATGGGCACCAGGGTCGGCGTGAAGGACACCGTGACGTCCGCGTCGGTGACCGCGCGCAGGCCCTGGACGATCTCCGGGGTGTGCCGGTGCACGCCGCCGACGCCGTACGCGCTCGCGGAGCCCATCACCTCGCTGCCCAGCAGGTGCGTCTTGGGCGCCTTGCCCGCGCCCGAGGTGCCGGAGGCGGCCACCACGACCCAGTCGGGTTCGACCAGCCCGGCGGCCTGCGCGGGCACCGTGCACAGCAGCGACACGGTCGGGTAGCAGCCGGGCACCGCGATCCGCCGGGTGTTCGCCAGCGCCGCCCGGCCGCCCGGCAGCTCGGGCAGTCCGTACGGCCATGTCCCGGCATGGGAGGATCCGTAGAATTGCTCCCAGTCCGTCGCCTCCCGCAGGCGGTAGTCCGCGCCGCAGTCCACCACGAGCACGTCCGCACCCAGTTGCGCGGCCAGCGCGCCGGACTGTCCGTGCGGCAGGGCCAGGAAAACCACATCGTGACCGGCGAGGTTGTCTGCGGTGGTCTCGGCGAGCACGCGGTCGGCCAGCGGCAACAGGTGAGGCTGCAGCTCGCCCAGGCGTCGGCCCGCGTTGGACCCCGCCGTGAGCGTGCCGATCTCGATCTCCGGATGTGCGAGCAGCAGGCGCAGGATTTCCCCGCCCGCGTATCCGCTCGCTCCGGCCAGTGCCGCCTTGGCCCCCATTACCGCCTCCTTGTGAGGAGCATGACTATACGTATCAATGAATCTCTATGCAAGTACGTTGGGTGACCGCCCGTCCGGGGCCCGCTCCGGGCAACCATGCCGCGCCCGCCCTCCACCCCAATAGGGCGCAGGGCCGGTGCGTTAGGATCAGCCGACTTCGGATACGCGCCCCCCAGCGGGCAGTCGACCGCCGGCGGGACGGCAGCGACACGCAGCAGACGGCGGGCGCCCCCGCCCAGGAAACGAACGAGACCACGTGACCCCTCCCCCCGGCACCTCCGGGCCCGCCGGCGCCTCGCGCGCCGCGGGCACGGACCTACAGTCCCCGACCGGTGAACCGCCGCCGGAGCCCGAATCGGGCACCGCGGACACGCCCGACGGCCCCACGGGCCGGACCTCGGCCGATCGTCGGACCGGCCGCGTCCCACTGCCGGACCTGCTCGCGCTGGGGCTGCCGACACTGGTGTTCGCGATCATGGGCTGGCACCAGCGGTGGATCACCGACGACGGCCTGATCTTCACCCGCGCGGTCCGCGAGATCCTGGCCGGCAACGGCCCCGTCTACAGCGCCGGCGAACGGGTCGAGACCTCCACCAGCACGCTGTGGCAATGGCTGCTCGCGCTCCTCGGCGGGATCACCCCCTTCGACTACGCGCCCACCGCCGTCTACACCGGCCTGATCCTGGCCGTCGCCGGACTGTGGCTGTCCCTGGACGGCACCCGCCGGCTCTTCCGCGGCATGGCCGTCACCCGCCTGCTGCTGCCCGCCGGCGTACTGGTCTTCATCGCCATCCCCTCCGTGTGGGACTTCGCCACCGCCGGCATGGAGACCGGACTGATCCTGTTCTGGATCGGCCTGTCCTGGTGGCTGCTGATCGGCACCTGGCTGCGCCCGGTCGGCACCCATACCACCCGCCGCACGCTCGCGCTCTCCCTCTGGTTCGGCCTGGGCCCCCTGGTCCGCCCGGACCTGGGCCTGACCATGATCGTCCTGCTCACCGCCCAGTTCCTGCTCGTTCGGGCCCGCTGGCCCAAGGCGTTGGCGATGCTGGCCTGCGCCGGCTTCCTGCCCGCCGCGTACGAGATCTTCCGCCTGGGCTACTACGGCCTGATCTTCCCGATGCCCGCGCTCACCAAAGAGGCGTCGGGATCCCTGTGGGGCCGGGGTTGGGACTACCTGACCGACTACATGCGGCCGTACCACCTGTGGATCCCGATGATCCTGATCCTGGTCGCGGTCGCGGTCGCGCTCACCCGCCGCCGCCCCGCCGACCGGCGCACCTGGATCGTGATCGCCACCCCACTGGTCGCGGCGCTCGGCCAGACCGTCTACGTGCTCAAGGTCGGCGGCGACTTCATGCACGGCCGGATGTGGCTGCCGGTGCTGCTGCTCGTCCTGCTCCCGCTCCTGCTCGCCCCACTGGACCGCCTGCTGACGCCGGTCGTCGTGCTGCTCGCGGTGTGGGCCGTGGTCTGCGGCACCACCCTGCGCTCGGGCGTGATCACCACACCCGCCCCCAGCGGCGACGGCAACCAGGTCTGGAACGAACGCGACACCTACGCGGCCTGGACCCGGACCGACAACCCCACCACCGAGGCAGCGCACATCCGCACGCTGCCGACCATCGAAGAGGCCTTCCGTAACGAAAAGGCCGGTGGCGAACGTTTGTTGTTCGTGGACCCGAACTATATGAAGATCCCGCCGCTGCCGCTGCGCCGCGACCTGCCCTACGACAAGGGCCTGGTCATCGGCCGGCTCGGCGTGGGCGGCTCGATCACCCCGCTCGGCGGCATCGTGGTCGACGTGTGGGGCCTGTCCAACACGGTCGGCGCGCACATCACCGAGACCCGGCACGTCGCCGCGGGCCACAAGAAGCTGCTGCCGTTCGCCTGGAACGTCGCACTGTACGTCGACCCCTCGGGCGACGCGCTGGTCCCGGAGACGGCGGCGCCCGCCGCGGAGATCCGGGCCGCCCGGGCCGCGCTGCGCTGTGGCGACCTCAAGGAACTGGTCGAATCGGTCACCGAACCGATGTCCGCGTCGCGCTTCTGGAAGAACCTGACCGGCGCCGCCGACCGGACCAACCTGCGGATCCCGGCCAACCCGATCCTGGCGGAGAAGAAATTCTGCTCGCCCTCCTGAGCCCGCCATCGGCCCGGCAGGCGATCATCAGTGGTTATGGTGTGGTCGGCCGGCCCGCCCCGACTGGAGTCAACGAACCATGAGCCTCGTGAGTGTGCTGTCCGGGCGCTCGCGCTCCGGGCGACCGGCCGATCCGCCCGTGGACGGCCCGCGGCCCCGCGGCGTCGCCCGCTGGAACACCGCGATGGTGCTGGCTCCCGCACTGATCGTGCTGATCATGGGATGGCACCGCCGCTGGATCAGCGACGACGGCCTGATCTTCACCCGCACGGTCCGCCAGATCCTGGCCGGCCACGGCCCCGTGTTCAACGTGGGCGAACGCGCCGAGGCGTCGACGAGCACGCTGTGGCAGTGGATCCTGGTCCTGGCCTCGTGGACCACCCAGACGGACGTAGGCCGGCTCGCGGTCTATCTGGGCCTGCTGTGCACCACCGCCGGCTACGCGCTCGCCCTGCACGCCACCCGCCGGCTGTACACCCGCACCGACGACACCCCCTGGCTGGTGCCGTTCGGCGTGCTCGCGCTGCTCGCGCTGCCGCCGGTGTGGGACTTCGCCACCTCCGGCCTGGAGACCGGCCTGACCACGCTGTGGACGGCCGGCTGCTGGTGGCTGCTGGTCCGGCTGCCGCACGACCCGCGCGCCCGGGTCGATTACGCCCTGGCCTTCCTGGCCGGCCTCGGGCCGATGGTGCGCCCCGACCTGGCCATCGCCGGGCTCGGCTTCCTGATCGCGCTCGCCGTCGTCCGCCGCCCCCGGGTGCTGCGGGTCCTGGCCCTGCTCGGCACCGCGTTCACCCTGCCGCTGCTGTACGAGATCTTCCGGATGGGCTACTACGGCGTCGTACTGCCGCTGCCCGCCGTCACCAAGGAGGCCTCCGCGGCCGACTGGTCCCGGGGCTGGGACTACGTCCACGACCTGGCCGACCCGTACCACCTGTGGATCCCGGCCGTCGTGCTGGCGGCCGTCGTGCTCGGCCGACTCGCGCCGCGCCTGAGCGACCCCGCGGGCCTGCCCGGGCGCCTGCGCACGATCGACCGCGCCGCCTGGAACCGGTTCACCGTCTTCGCGGTGCCGGTCCTGTGCGGCCTGGCGATGCTGCTCTACGTGGTGCGCGTCGGCGGCGACTTCATGCACGCCCGGATGTTGCTGCCCGGACTGTTCATGCTGCTCCTGCCGATCCTGATGGTCCCCGCGAACCGACTCGCGGTACCCGCCGCCACGGTGCTCGTCGGCTGGGCCCTGATCTGCGCGATCACCTTCCGGGTGCCCTACGACGGCATCGGCCCGCGCGGCGTCGCCGACGAACGCGCCTTCTACGTCGGCGCGCTCAACGTCGCCAACCCGGTCACCGCGTACTCCTACGTGGCCAACTACCCACGCTTCCCCTCCGCCGCGAACGCCGCCCGCGCCGACCACACACACGTGATCGTCTACCCCTGGTACGACGGCTTCTACGTCACCGCGCTCAACCCGAACCTGCCCGCCCCGGTCGCCACGGTGTGGGCCAACCTGGGCATGAACGGCGCCAACACCCCGCTCGACGGCGTCTCGGTGGACATCCTGGGCCTGGCGTATCCGCTCGCCGCCCACGTCGAACTCACCACCCGGGGCCGCCCCGGACACGAGAAGCAAATCGACATCGCCTGGGTCTTCGCCCAATACGCCTCACCCGACGCCGTTCTGCCCCCGGGTATCGACCCGATCCGGGTCAAGGCCGCCCGCTACGCCCTGACCTGCGGCGACGCCAACCGGGGCAAGCTCAAGGAGCTCCAGGACTCGGTCCACGAACCGATGTCCTGGAGCCGCTTCAAAAAGAACTTCACCGGCGCCTTCGACCGCACCTCGTTCCGCTTCCCCAACAACCCGATCACCGCCGCCAAGGAAATCTGCGGCATAGACGTCCTCGCCAAGGACGTCCTCCCCAAAGACAAACCCGACCGCTGACCAACCCAGCCCATCGGGCGCTTGAGCACCCCCACCGCCCGCACCCGAAAATCCCAACCGCCCGGCCCGACCCCACCAAACTCAGCCCGCCCGGCGCTTGAGGACACTCACCGCAGGCACCCACAAACCGCAACCGCCCCACCCCGGGCACACCAACCCAGCCCGTCCGGCGCTTGAGGACACTCACCGCAGGCGCCTGCCAACCGCAACCGCCCCACCCCGGGCACACCAACCCAGCCCGTCCGGCGCTTGAGGACGCTCGCCGCAGGCGCCTGCCAACCGCAACCGCCCCACCCAACCCCACCAAACCCAGCCCGTCCGGCGCTTGAGGACGCTCGCCGCAAGCACCCACAAACCGCAACCGCCCCACCCAACCCCACCAAACCCAGCCCGTCCGGCGCTTGAGGACACGCTCAAGCACAAACGCCCTCGGGCCGGCCACCGCCCAAAGGCCGGCTCACCCCCGTGACCGCACAGTCACGTCGTTGATCCGCGAATCCTGCGGCAGCAACAGCGCCGACACGACAACCCCCGCGACAGTCCCGGGATCGCTGTACCGCTCGCTCTCGAACGCCCCACCCTCCTGCTCCCGCACCCCACGCTGCATCGGCGTCGCGGTCCGCCCCGGATACACGCTGGTCACCCGCAGCAGCGGCTCCTCCTCCCGCAGCCCGTCGGCCAACGCCTTCAACGCGTGCTTGCTCGCCGCGTACGCCGCCCAGCCCGGATTGGTCCGCAACCCCGCACCGCTGTTGAGCAGCACCACATCGCCGTGCCCGCGCCGCAGCGCCGGCAGCAGCACGCGCGTAACCTCCGCCACCGCGACCACGTTGACGGTCAATGTGCGCGACCACACGGCCGAGGCCGTCTCCGCCACCGTGCCCAGATCCGCGACGCCCGCGCTGTGCACCAGGCCCGCGAACGTCTCCTCGGCGATCGGCGCCAGCGCGTCCGCGATCGTCTCGGGGCTCTCCAGGTCCGCGACCACGGTCCGCACCCCGGGCCCGGCCACCTCTGCGGCCCGCGCCTGCGACCGCACGATCGCGACCAGGTCGTGGCCGTCCTCGCGCAACCGGCGGGCGATCTCCGCGCCGATACCGCTGCCTGCACCGGTAATCACGTAAGTACTCATCCCGTCACCCTACGAGGTGCGCGAGCCCCGGGACCGACGACCACACGCGGCCCACCCCTGCCCCATCCGGCCCCACCGGCCTCTCCCGTCCCTCACTCGGCCCGACCCGCCTCGCGCCGCCCCACGCGACCCCACCCCTCCCCGCCCCGACTGGAGCCCCACTGACGATGACGCTGACCACCACCCTGCCCGGACAGGGCCCACCGCCCACCGACCCCGCCGCCCCGGCCCCCGACCGCACCCGGCGCCTGGCCGCCCGCTGGAACGTGGCGATGGTGCTGCTGCCCGCCGCGTTCCTCGCCGTATGGGGCGGCCAACGCAGCTGGCTGTGCGACGACGGCCTGATCTTCACCCGCACGGTCCGCCAGATCCTGGCCGGCCACGGCCCCGTGTTCAACCCCGGCGAGCGCGCCGAGGCGGCCACCAGCACCCTGTGGCAGTGGCTCCTGGTCGCCGGCACCGAACTCACCGGCCAGGATCCCGCCCCGCTGGCCGTGCGCCTGGGCCTGCTGTGCAGCGTGATCGGCTGGTTCCTGGCCGCCGACGCCGGCCGCCGACTGCACCTGCCCCGATCCGACGCCGCGTTCCTGCTCCCGTGCGGCGCACTCGTCCTGCTCGCACTGCCGCCGGTATGGGACTTCGCCACCTCCGGCCTGGAGACCGGCCTGACCACGCTGTGGACGGCCGGCTGCTGGTGGCTGCTGGTACACCTCGCCCGCGACCCGCGCACCCACACCGCCCACGCCCTGGCCCTGCTCGCCGGCCTGGGCCCGATGGTGCGCCCCGACCTGGCGATCGCCGGCCTCGGCTTCCTGGTCGCCCTCGCCCTCGTACACCGCCCCCGACCGGCACGCGCGCTCGCCCTGCTCGGCACCGCCGGCGCACTCCCGCTGGCGTACGAGATCTTCCGGATGGGCTACTACGGCGTCCTGCTCCCGCTGCCCGCGATCACCAAGGAGGCCTCCGCCGCCGACTGGTCCCGGGGCTGGGCCTACCTGCACGACCTGGCCGACCCCTACCACCTGTGGCTGCCCGCGCTGATCCTGGCCGCGTTCGCCACAGCCGCTGCCGCCGCCGCGGTCGCGGTCGGAACAGCGGCCACCGCGAGCCGCCCACACCCGCCGACCCCCGCCCGGCCCGCCCCGGACACCCGCACCCGACTACACGTCCTGTACGCGGTACCGGTCCTGTCCGGCCTGACCATGCTGCTCTACGTGGTCCGTGTCGGCGGCGACTTCATGCACGGCCGGATGTTGCTGCCCGGACTGTTCGTGCTGCTCCTGCCGATCCTGATGGTCCCCGCGAACCGAATCGCGGTACCCGCCGTGAGTGCCCTGGCGGTCTGGTCACTGCTGACCGCGATCGCCTTCCGGGTGCCCTACGCCGGCATCGGCCCCGGCGGCGTCGCCGACGAACGCGGCTTCTACACCTCGGTCCTGGGCGTCGCCAACCCGGTCACCGCCGACGTCTTCATCGACCGCTTCCCCGGCTTCCCGACCATGATCCGGGGCCCGCGCCCGGGGTATCGCCACACCCTGGTCGACCGGTCCCCGACGCACTCCTTCGTGGTCCCGCTGCGACCGGACCTGAACGCGTCGATCGTGGCGATGTGGCCCTCGCTGGGCATGAACGGCGCGGCCACCCCGATCACCGGGATCGCGCTCGACGACCTGGGCCTGGCCTACCCGCTCGCCGCGCACATCCACCTGACCACCCGCGGCCGCCCCGGCCACGAGAAGCGGATCGACCCGGCGTGGGTGCTCGCCGAGTACGCCGACCCGGCCGCACCCCCGCCCCCGGGCATCGACCCGATCCGGATCGCCGCCGCGCGCTACACGCTCACCTGCGGCACCGCCGATCGGGGCCGGCTCAAGGAACTGCGCGACTCGGTGCGCGCGCCGATGTCCTGGCAACGCTTCGCCGCCAACCTCACCGGCGCGCCGGCACGCACGGCCTTCCGCTTCCCCAACGACCCGATCGTGGCCGCCCGGCAGATCTGCGGCGTCGACGTGCTGGCTCCGGGCGTCCTGCCCACCGCCCCGACACCGGCCCCGGCACCGCTGCCCTGACCCGGGTGCGGCCCGCACACCCGAAGGTGTGCGGGCCGCTTCCGAGCGACGCCGAGCGACGACGAGCGCGAAGGCGTCACGCCCCGCGCAACACCGCCCCGGTACGCTCCGCCGCGAGCGCCACCGCCGCGTCGCGCGCGACCGTGGCCTCCTCGACCGTGAGCGTGCGATCCGGCGCCCGGAACCGCAGCGCGTAAGCCAGCGACTTGCCGCCCTCGGCGATCTGCGCGCCGGTGTACACATCGAACAGCCGCACCGACTCGAGCAGTTCCCCCGCGCCCTCGACCAGCGCGGCCTCGACCGCGGCGGCGGGCACCGCGGCGTCCACGACCAGCGCGACGTCCTGCGTGGCCACCGGGTACGACGAGATGTGCCCGGCCTGCGGCACGTACTCGCCGTCGAGGTCGGCGGTCAGCAGATCCAGGTCCAACTCCATCGCGCCGACCCGCTCGGGCAGGTGCAGCGTCTTGACCACCCGCGGATGCAGCTCGCCCGCGTGCCCCACGACCCGCTCGGTCCCGTCCGGCGCGGTCACCACGAGCGCCGCGCAGCGCCCGGGATGCCACGGCTCGTGCTGATCCTGACGCACCGTCAGCTCAACCCCGACGGCGTCCGCGACCACCCGTGCCGCCTCGACCGCGTCCGCCCAGATCTGCGGCCGACCCGGGCCCCACCAGCCGGAGCGCTCCCGCTCGCCGGCCAGCACCACCGCGACCCGCTGCGGCTGGTGCGGCAACGCCGCCTCCAGCCGCGCCAGTTCCTCCTCCGTGGGCCGCCGGTCCACCGCGAGCACGGGCGCGACCGGCGTCGAGGCGTTCGGCCGGAAGACCACGCCGGACTCGAACAGCGCCGGATCGCCGTTGCCGCGCCCGAGGTTGCGACGCAACGTCCCGAGCAGCCCCGGCAGCAGCGTCGTGCGCAGCGCCGGCTCCTCCTCGGAGATCGGATTGACCAGCACCACGGTGCGCCGCCGCGCGTCGTCCTCGGGCAACCCGAGGTCGTCGAACGCGCTCTGCCCCAGGAACGGGTAGTTGAGCACCTCGGTGTAGCCCGCGCCCGCGAGCGCGCGACCGAGCCGACGCCGGCGCCGCTGATCCACGGTCAACCCGCGACCGGCCGGCACCTGCGGCAGCGTGGAGGGCACCTGCTCGTAGCCCTCCAGCCGGATCACCTCTTCGGCCAGGTCGTTCGGGTCGGTCAGGTCGGGCCGCCAAGTCGGCGGCACCACGGTCAGCTCGTCGATCCCCTCGACCGAACAGCCCACCTCCTGCAACCGCTGCGCGACCGTCTCGCGCGGGTACGCGACACCCGCGACCTTCGCCGCGTGGTCCGCCGCGAGCACGATCCGCACCACCTCGCGCGGCGCGTCCACCTCGGTCACGCCCGCCTCGGCCTGGGCCCGCTCGCCGCCCAGCGCGGCCAGCAGGTCCACCGCGCGCTGCGCCGCGGCCCGGGCCGCCTCGGGGTCCACCCCGCGCTCGAACCGGCGCGACGCCTCCGAGCCCAGCTTGTGCCGACGCGCGGTGCGCGCGATGGCCACCGGGTCGAAGTGCGCGGCCTCGATCACGATGTCGGCCGTGTCCTCGCCGATCTCGGTGCTCTCGCCGCCCATCACACCCGCGAGACCGATCGGCCCCCGGTTGTCACAGATCAGCAGGTCCTCGCGGTCCAACCGGCGCTCGGCGTCGTCGAGCGTGGTCAGCGTCTCGCCCTCGAGCGCGCGACGCACCACGATCGGGCCCTGCAACCGGGCCCGGTCGTAGGCGTGCAGCGGCTGACCCAGTTCGAGCATCACGTAGTTGGTGACGTCCACGACCAGCGAGATCGGCCGCATGCCGCTCATCTGCACCCGCCGCTGCAACCACAGCGGGGACGGCGCCTCGGGGTCGATGCCGACCACGGTGCGCGCGACGAACCGGTCGCAGCCGGCCGGGTCCTCGACCACGACCGGGTAGCCGTACCCGTTCGCGTCCGGCACATCCAGCAGCGCCGGGTCGCGCAGCGGCTGCCCGTAGGCGATCGCCGCCTCGCGCGCGACGCCGCGCATCGACAGGCAGTAGCCCCGGTCCGGGGTCACCGCGATGTCGAGCACCTCGTCGACCAGACCCAGCAGTTCGATCGCGTCCGCGCCGACCTGCGCCTCGATCGGCAGCACGATGATGCCGTCGTGGTCGTCGCCCATGCCCAGTTCGCGGGCCGAGCAGATCATCCCGCGCGAGACGTGACCGTAGGTCTTGCGCTCGGCGATCTCGAACGGACCGGGCAGCACACCGCCCGGCAGGATCACCACGACCTTGTCGTCGACCTCGAAGTTGCGCGCGCCGCAGACGATCTCCTGCGGCTCACCGGTGCCGTTGGCGTCGCCGACGTCGACCTTGCAGAACCGGATCGGCTTCTTGAAGCCCTCCAGTTCCTCGATCTCCAGCACCCGGCCGACCACGAGCGGACCCTTGAGGTCCGCGCCGAGCCGCTCGACCGTCTCGACCTCCAGGCCCAGCGCCACGAGCTTGTCGGCGACATCGCGCCCGGACTCGCCGGCGGGGAGGTCGACGTACTCCCGCAGCCACGAAAGCGGGACCCGCATCAGATCTCCATCCCGAACGGAAGGGTGAACCGGACGTCACCCTCGACCATGTCTCGCATGTCCTCGACGTTGTGCCGGAACATCAGCGCGCGCTCCAGGCCCACGCCGAACGCGAACCCGCTGTACACCTCGGGGTCGATGCCGCACGCGATCAGCACGCGCGGGTTGACCATGCCGCAGCCGCCCCACTCGATCCAGCCCTCGGACCGGCAGGTCCGGCACGGGTGCTCGGGGTCGCCCACCGAGGCGCCGCGACACACGAAGCACTTGAGGTCGAGCTCGGCGGAGGGCTCGGTGAACGGGAAGTACGACGGGCGCAGCCGGGTGACGATGCCCTCGCCGAACATCGCCTCGACGAAGTGGTCGAGGGTGCCCTTGAGGTCGCCCATGGTCAGGCCCCTGTCCACGGCCAGACCCTCGATCTGCCCGAACACCGGGGTGTGCGTGGCGTCCAGCTCGTCGGTGCGGTAGACCCGGCCCGGACAGATCACGTAGATCGGCGGGGTACGGGTCAGCATGGTGCGGATCTGCACGGGCGAGGTGTGCGTGCGCAGCACCACGCCGGAGTCCGCCGAGCCGTCCTCGGCGCGCACGAAGAAGGTGTCCTGCATGGTCCGCGCGGGGTGGTCCGGCAGGATGTTGAGGGCGTCGAAGTTGTACCACTCCGCCTCGACCTGCGGGCCCTCGGCGACCTCGTAGCCCATCGCGACGAAGAGGTCCTCGATCCGCTCGGACAGCGTGGTCAACGGGTGCCGGGCGCCGCGCGGGGCGCGGTCCCACGGCAGCGTGACGTCGACCGCCTCCTCGACCAGCACGCGCGCGTCGCGCTCGGCCTCCAGCTCGACCTGACGCTGCTCCAGGGCCTTCTTCACCGCACCCCGCGCCTGGCCGACACGCTTGCCCGCCTCGGCCTTGGCCTGCGGGGGGAGTGCGCCGATCTCGCGGTTGGCGAGCGCGAGCGGCGAGCGGTCGCCGGTGTGCGCGACCTTCGCCTCCTGCAGCTCGGCGAGGTCGCCCGCGGCGGCGACCGCCGCGAGCGCCGCGTCGCGGGCCCGCTCGACTTCCTCTGGTTTCAACGCCTCGACCTCGACCGGGTCGTACGACTTGTTCGGTGCCGACATCTGTGTCCAGTGCTCCTGTGGGGGATCCGCCGGTGGTGGAGGCGGCAATGACGTCCTACGACGTCCGCGCTCCGAGTTTACTGACGCCTGATCGGCGTGCGTGTCTCGGCCGAACCGCGACGACGTGTGGTGGAGCGTCCCGCGTTGCTACATCAGGACGTCCGGCATCGCGGCCGGCAGGGTAAATCGAAATCGGGCCCCGCCGCACTCGGCGCGATCCACGCCGATGGTGCCCGCGTGCGCCTGCACCAGGCCCTTGACGATGTACAGCCCCAGGCCGGTGCCACCGCGGCGGTTTCCGCGCCAGAATCGGGTGAAGACACGGTCGAGGAGTTCGTCCGGGATACCCGGGCCCTCGTCGCTCACCGTGATCTCCGTCCCGTGCGCACCGGGCGCGGACCCGATGGAGACCGCGCGCATCTCGATGGTGACGGTTCCCGCGCCGTGGCGCACCGCGTTTTCCAGCAGGTTGCCCAGGATCTGGTCGAGCTTGTCGGCGTCCAGCCACATGCTCGGCAGCGGCCCGTCGACCACCAGCACGAAGCGCTCGTCGGGCAGGCCGTTGCACTCCATCGCGCGCAGGTGCCGGTGCACCGCCTCTTCCATGTCCACGACCTGGCGGTTGAGTTGCAGCCGGCCCGCGTCGATCCGGGAGATGTCCAGCAGCTCGGTGATCAGCCGGGTGACCCGGTCCGCGTCCGCGTCGACCGTCTCCAGCATCAGCCGCTTCTGCTCGTCGGTGAACCGCTCCCACTTGGCCAGCAGGGTCGCGGTGAAGCCCTTGACCGAGGTCAGCGGCGAGCGCAGTTCGTGCGCGACGGTGGCGATCAGATCGGAGTGGCCGCGCTCGATCCGCCTGCGCGCGTCGGTGCAGCGCAACGACACCACGAGCTTGGCCAGCGGGCTGTGCGGCCCGTCTGCGCGCACGAAGGACGCGGTGACCAGGATCTCCCGGCCGGCCAGGAGCAGATTGCGCTCCGGCTGCCGGGTCCGGGTGCCCAGACCGCCGTACGGGTCGGTGCACACCCACCAACGCCTGCCCTCGAGGTCCTCCAGCGGCAGCGCGTCCGCGATGTGTTTGCCGAGCGCGTCCTCGGGACGCGTCCCGGTGATCCGGGCGGCGGCGGTGTTGAACGTGACCACCATGCCGTTCTCGTCCGCGATCACCAGGCCGTCGGGCAGCATGTCGGCGTCCATCGGCCCCCTTCCCGTTTCGGGCCCGAGGGAGTTCCGGGCCGGACACACTATCCCAACGCGCGACGTGCCGTCCGGATGCGCCGGACGCAACGGTCTCGTTCCCCCACGACCGGTGGTCAAGCCGGGTACGTCGGGGTCATCGCTCGCTTCGCACCCCGGAGCGGCAACCCCCGCGCCCGCGTTGCGCGCGGGCGGACGCGTACAGACACACGGCCGCGGCGGTCGCCAGGTTCAAACTCTCGGCCCGCCCGTGGATCGGGACTCGCACCACGGCGTCGGCCAGCGCCCGGGTCTCCTCGGGCAATCCCCACGCCTCGTTGCCGAAGACCCACGCGGTGGGCCCGCTCAGCCCGCCCGCGTCCAACTCGCCGTCCAAGTCCGCTTCTCCGGCGCCGTCGGCGGCCAGGATCCGCAGCCCGGCGGCACGCAGCGCGGCCACGGTGTCCTCGATCCGGGCACCGGTGACCACGGGAAGGTGGAAGAGGCTGCCCACGGAGGCGCGCACGGCCTTGGGGTTGTACGGGTCCACCGACGCGTCGGTGAGCACCACGGCCTCCGCGCCGGCCGCGTCGGCCGCGCGCAGCACGGTGCCGGCGTTGCCGGGGTCGCGCACGTTGGCGAGGACCGCGACCAAGTCCGGCCGCGCGGCCATCGCGCTCTCCAGCGGTACGTCCACGAACCGGCACAGCGCGACCACGCCCTGCGGCGTCACGGTCTGACTGATCGCCGCGACCACCTCGTCGGTGGCGGTGAACACCGGGACCCGGGCGGCGGACGCCCCCGCGACCAGATCGGGGTAGCGCTCGGCCACCTCGGGGGTGATGTACAACTCGCGCAGCGTCCCGGACAGGGCCACGGCCTCGCGGACCGCCTGCGGCCCCTCGGCCAGGAACAACCGCTCACGGGCCCGGAAAGCACGTTTGGCGAGCCGCCGGGCCGCCGCCACTCGGGGTGATCGGGTGGACGTCAGCTCGGGGCTCGCCATCGCGTTACCGTTCTCTGCTCTCGGCCTGTAACGACGTAAGAAGTACTGCGACATCGACGACGTGAGTCGACGATCAGGCCGCGGCGTCTTCCTTCTTCGCGTTGACATCGGCCGGGAGGGCCTTCTGCGCTACCTCGACGAGGGCGGCGAACGCCGGGGCGTCGTTGACCGCGAGCTCGGCGAGCATCTTGCGGTCGATCTCCACACCGGCGGCCTTGAGGCCCTGCACGAAGCGGTTGTAGGTCATCCCGTTCAGGCGGGCAGCGGCGTTGATGCGCTGGATCCAGAGCTGACGGAAGTCCCCCTTCCGCTTCTTGCGGTCGTTGTAGTTGTAGACCATGGAGTGGGTGACCTGCTCCTTGGCCTTCCTGTACAGACGGGACCGCTGGCCGCGGTAGCCGGACGCCCGCTCGAGGATGACGCGGCGCTTCTTGTGGGCGTTGACTGACCGCTTGACGCGTGCCACTTGATGAACTCCTTGATGTCAGACCGCGGTGTGTCGACCGCGGCCCGGGTAAGTCTGGGACCGTCGCCGGTCGCCGACCGGTGGGTTCTCGTCAGCCGGTGCGACGACTGCTGCTGCCTACTACTTCTTGAGCAGCTTCTTGATCTTCTTGGCGTCGGCCGGGGCCACCTCGACGACACCGGCGAGGCGCCGGGTCAGGGTCGAGGGCTTGTGTTCGAGAAGGTGACGGCGACCCGCACGCTGACGCAGCACCTTGCCGGAGCCGGTGATACGGAAGCGCTTGCTGGCACCGCTGTGGGTCTTGTTCTTCGGCATGTCGCCGCAGTCTCCTCGTCGTGCCGCACCCGCCCGGCGGTGACCGGGCAGGCACAGGTGTGTTTGCAAATCGGGCGCGGGGCGACCCGTTCCGGGTCAGACCTGCTCGTCGGCCTTCGACTCCGCGTCGCTCGCGACGGGGGTCTCGGTGACCGGAGCGGCCTCGGCCGGGGCGGCTTCGGGAGCGTCCGCGGTTTCCGTCTCGTCGGGGTGATCGTCCCCGGACTCGACGGCCACACGGCGCGCGTCCTTGCGGGCCGCCTGGGCCTCACGGGCCTCGGCCATGGCCTCGGTCTTCTTCTTGTGCGGGCCGAGAACCATGATCATGTTGCGGCCGTCCTGCTTCGGGTTCGACTCGATGAACCCGAGGTCCTGGACGTCCGTCGCGAGGCGCTGCAGCAGTCGGTAGCCCAACTCGGGCCGGGACTGCTCGCGACCACGGAACATGATCGTGATCTTGACCTTGTCGCCCTGCTTCAGGAACCGCTCGACGTGACCCTTCTTGGTGTCATAGTCGTGCGGGTCGATCTTCGGCCGGAGCTTCATCTCCTTGATGACCGTGTGCGCCTGGTTCTTGCGCGCTTCACGGGCCTTCATGGCCGACTCGTACTTGAACTTGCCGTAGTCCATGAGCTTGCAGACCGGCGGCCGGGCGTTGGCCGCGACCTCGACGAGGTCGAGGTCGTACTCCTGGGCAAGTTCCATGGCCTTGGCCAGCGGGACGATTCCGACCTGCTCGCCGCCAGGACCAACGAGTCGCACCTCGGGGACGCGAATCCGGTCGTTGATGCGGGGCTCGGCGCTGATGGGGCCTCCTCATACCTGAAGCGACCGCGGGCGAAGCGGCCACATGTGTCTCGGTGTAACTTCCCCCCGAGCCAGGTTTTCCGTGAAGCCATCCAGGCAACGCGAAAAAGCCTCGCACGGTTGCATGCGAGGCTCCACCACCGGCTGACGAAGCCGCCCACAGGGCGGCGAACGTGGAACGGACGCACACGAAGTGCGTCGCACCGGACCGGTACCCGTCGTCCGTGAGGTCGATCGGGTGGGAGACGGAGCCTCCGCTTGCAGGCCGGGCATGCAGATGCCCGGTCGGTCGATACATCACTCTACCACTGGCTGGAACATGGCGAAGGGCCCCGTTGTTCCCCGATTCCTGGGCATACCCGAGACTGGGCACATGAGCGAGAGCGCCCCACTTACTTCACCCGGCCACACCGACGACTTCGCCGGCAACCCCGACCGGGTCGAGACCATGACCCGGGACATCGCGGACGTGCCGGCCGTCGAGGTCATCACCACCTTGTCCGTGCACCTGATGAGCGCGGCGGCGGTCAAACTGGGCCTGGCCGAGGATGGCGAGGCGCACAAGGACCTGGACGAGGCGCGCAAGCTGATCACCGCCCTCGCGGGCCTGGTCACCGCCGCGGCCCCCGAGGTCGGCTCCTACCACGCGGGCCCGCTGCGCGACGGCCTCAAGACCCTGCAACTCGCCTTCCGCGAGGCCTCCACCCACCCGGACCAGGCAGGCAAGGGCCCCGGCGAAAAACTCACCGGCCCAGTCCACCCCTGACCTGACCCCCACCCCGCGCCGGCCCAACCCACCCGGCGCGGGGACACCCCACCACCCCAACCGGCACAGGAACACCCCACCCAGCCCGGCCGACACGGGGGCAACCCTCCAACCCAGCCGGCGCGGGCCCCCATCCAGCCGGTCTGGGCCACACCATCCAGCCCCTCCGGCGTTTTTTGAGCACGAGCAGGCCGCAGGCCGACCGCACCCGACGGACGCCCAACAACCGCACCCGGCCGCCACCAACCCAACCCGGCCGACGCGGGGAAGGCCCTCCAGCGGATCCGAGCCATCCCCCTCAACTCGTCCGGCGCTTGAGGACAAGCAGGCCGCAGGCCCACCGCACCAGACCGAGACGAAGCAACCCGCCCGGCCGGGCCGACCCACTCGACCCGACCCGCACGGAAGCAAGCCTTCCAACCGGACCGGGCCATCCCCCTCAGCCCGCCCGGCGCTCGAGGACAAGCAGGCCGCAGGCCGACCCACCCCGGACGGACGCGCAGCAACCGCACCCGGCCGCGACCGACCCAGCCCGGCACCCACGCGGAGCAACCCGGCCGGACAATCCGGCCGCCGGAGGCACCCACCCGGGTTCATCGTGCGAAGAGTGGTTCCACGTCGAGGGCGCTGCCGGGAGGCAACATCGCCAGGTCCAGGCCGCGATCCAGGCGCGCCCGCACCACGTCGTCCTCGGCCAACCGCCCCACGATGCGCCGCGCCGCCTCGGTAACCTCGGTCGGCGCCGCGGCCGCGACCAGGCTCAGCGTCAACTCGTGGCCGCCGCCCTCGGTCAGGTACACCGCCGAGACCGCGACCTCCTCGGCCACCGCCGCCCGCACCGCGCCCAGGATGTCCGGATCCCGGTGCGGCGCCACGTGCGCGCGCCCTTCCGCCACCGCCCGCAGCCGACTCCCGGTGAGCTCGTACGGGTGCGGCCCGGCCAGATCCAGAAGCAGCGTGTCCGCCTCCTCCGCGTACGCGGCGTGCGCGGCGCGCGCGGCCTCGACCGGAATCGGCCGGGCGTCCGAGCGCCAGCGCGCCAACGCCGCCACCGAGGTGAACGCGGGCAGCGCCCGGCGCCCGTCCGGCCCCTGAATCGTGGGCACCGCCATGTCGCTGGACTTCTCCCGCCGCAGCTCCCCCGGCGCGACGTCCTCCTCCTCGGTCAGGATCGCCACGACCGGTACCAGGAGCCGCGCCCGGCACAGCGCCCGCGAGACCGCCTCGTCGTCCACCTCCCGAGCCGCCAGGGCCTCGGCCAGCGCCGGGTCCGCACTGCCGTCGTCATCGGGAAAACCGGTATCGGGAATGCTCTTGCCGCTGAAATCCACCCGTCGACTGTAGACCCGCCCCCACCACCCCTCACCCCAAGCAGCCCCACCCCGAACCCCACCCCCACCCCAAACCTCACCCCCACCCCCGACCCCACACACCCACCCCGAACCCCAACCCCGAACCCCAACCCCGCACGCCCACCCGCACGCCCACCCTCGGCGCGTCAGCGCCCCCGACCCAGCCCACCCCCGTGATCGACGCGCGAAGCGCGGAGAGCGGCGGAGCCGCAAGCGTGGGCTTCGTGCCCCGGAGCGAAGCGGAGGGACACGAAGCCCCGAGCGAGGC
>NZ_JBITJP010000026.1:126068-160580 GCF_044460165.1 Embleya sp. NPDC050154 | reverse complement strand
TCCGTTCGCGATGCCTGGCGGGTGGGCGTGGGTGGGTGTCGATGGGCCCGGTCCCGGTGTCGCCCACGGTCGGGGCCTTGGGATTTCCGGCGAGAGGTGGGTGTTGGTCGGCAGAAAAAGCATCCAGGGGCGGTGGCGGGGGGAGGGGGTCGGGTTCCGTATGCCGAAGTGACGTTTCCGGGTGGGTGGGTTTTCGGGCGGGGGCGGTGCCGTGAGGAACTTCGGCGGGCGTTTCCGAAGGGGGCCGGGCCCGGGTGGCGCACCTTCGGTGCGTTTGGGAGGTCACCACCCGGATCCCGGGACGACTTCGGGCACCTTGCTCCTCGCCGACCTGGGGTTTTGGCGTCACGAGCCGGTGAGAACGGTGTCGAGGGCGGGTTCGCGTCTCGGGGAGGCCAAGGTCCGCATTCGGCGAGCGTTTCCGACGGGGCCGGGGCCGGGCCCTGTGGAGGCACCTTCGGTGCGTTTGGGAGGTCACCACCCGGATCCCGGGACGACTCCAGACGCGAGCCATCGCTGCTGACCTGGGGTTTTGCATCGTGGGCAGGGCGAAAGCGGGTGTCGAGGGCGGGTTCGCGTCTCGCGGAGGCCAAGACCCGCACCCGAGGCTGCACGTCCTTTGAACTCGCACCCACCGCACGCCAAAACGCCCCGATCCGCCGCCCCCCGAAGGACCCCACGACGCCGACCCAGGCGAAAGTCCCGACCCAGTACACCCGGGCGGCCAGAAAGCACCTCCAAGGGGCCGGGCTCCACCTCCCCGAGACGCAAACGGGCCTTCGACACCCACTCTCATCGGCTCGTAACCGCAAAACCCCAGGTCAGCGCGGAGCGAGGTACGCGAAGCGGTCCTCGGGATCCGGATCGTGACGACCAAGCGCCCCGCCGCCCCCTTCGGAAACGCCCGCCGAAGTACCTCACGGCACCGCCCCCGCCCGAAAACCCACCCACCCGGAAACGTCACTTCGGCATACGCAACCCGACCTCCTCCCCCCGCCACCGCCCCTGGATGCTTTTTCTGCCGACCAACACCCACATCTCGCCGGAAATCCCAAGGCCCCGACCGTGGGCGACACCGGGACCGGGCCCATCGACACCCACCCACGCCCACCCGCCAGGCATCGCGAACGGACGCCGCCGATGCCCACCGCACCAATCCGATTACCAACTGCTCAACACCAACACCACCGTCCCGACGTGGAGCAGGCCCGATGGGCCCCATCCCCGCTGGGGCGATGGCCTCGTATCGTCGGTGCCCCAGCCCGTTCTGTGAGGGACGTACGCTCGTAGTCCCAGGCGGGATTCGTGTTCGGGAAGGTGTGCCGGTGGGCGTTCCACAGGAGAGTCGGGAGAGTCGGGAGAGCCAGGAGAGCCGCGAGAGTGACGAGATCGGGCTGTTCGGGCCCGATTCGGTGACGTGGCAGTTGCACGCCGACCCGGTGATGTGGGTGGCCGGTGTCCGGGCGCTCTATCTCCAGGCGCTGCATCCGCGGGCGGTGCGCGGGGTCGTGCAGAACTCCGACTTCCGCAAGGACCCGTGGGGGCGGCTGATGCGGACCGCCGACTTCGTCGGGGTCACGACCTACGGGACGCGGACGGACGCCGAGCGGGCGGGGGCGCGGGTGCGGCGGATCCATTCCGTGATCAAGGCGGTCGACCCGGTTACGGAGCAGCCGTATCGAATAGACGAGCCGGAGTTGCTGCGCTGGATCCACTGTGCCGAGGTCGGGTCGTATCTCTCGGTCGCCCGGCAGGCCGGGTTCCCGCTGACGGACGAGCTCGCCGATCTGTATCTGGCCGAACAGCGCCGCTCGGCCGAGTTGGTCGGGCTCGGGCGTGAGGAAGTCCCGGGCTCCGTGGCCGAGTTGGAGCGCTACTTCGAGGAGATCCGACCGGCGCTGGCCATGTCGGACGAGGCCCGCGGTGTCTTCGACTTCCTGCGTCGACCGCCGGTGCCGTTCGTACTCGTGCTCGGGCGCGAGGTGTTGTGGCGCCAGGTGGCCGAGTCCGCGTATGCCGCGCTGCCGCGGTGGGCCAAGGATCTGTACGGGTACCGCGGGCTGCCGTCGGTGGTGGCCCGGCCCGGACTCAATGTGTTGCGTCGGGCGGTGGGAGCGGCCACGCCGGTGATTCGCGCCGTGTACCCGTCGCCGCACATCCGCGGCGCGATGGAGCGACTGGGGCCGGAGGTCGAGCCGTCGGTCTCCCGGCTGCCCCGCCTCGAGGCTGCCTGCACTGCCGGTTCTGCCGACGTTGTCGGCGCTGTCGGCGCTGTCGCGGAGGCCACAAGGGAGAGCGGTCGGTAATAAGTAAGGTCCCCTTTCTTTCTGCGCGTGCTGCCGCCACAATGTACGACATTGTCAAGTAACCGGTCAGCTCGAAGGGAACCGCACGTGGCGAACGGCTTCTGGGCCCATGCGCAGGCCAATCCGGACCGGCTGGCGCTGGTCGACCCCGATGGCGCCGAGTGGACCGCGGGGGAGTTGTTCGCCGCGTCGAACCGGCTCGTGCACGGTCTGCGGGCGGCAGGGCTCGGCGCGGGCGACGTCTTCAGCGTGATCCTGCCGAACTGCGCCGAGTACATCGTGGCGTACATGGCGGCTGCGCAGGCCAGCATGTACATGGTCCCGGTCAACCACCACCTGGTCGGCCCCGAGATCGCCTGGATTCTCGCGGACAGCGAGTCGAAGGTGGTGATCGGCCACGAGCGGTTCGCGGACACGATCGTGGCCGCCGCGGACGAGGCGAAGCTCCCCGCGGCGGCGCGGTTCGCGGTCGGCGCGATGCCCGGCTTCCGGCCGTTCGTCGAGCTGACCGACGGACAGTCGGCGGAGCTACCCGCCGAGCGCGGCGTGGGCATGACGATGAACTACACCTCGGGCACCACCGGTCGCCCGCGCGGCGTGCGTCGGCCGTTGTCCGCAGGCCTGCCCGAAGACGCCCGGTACGGCGGCACGTTGCTGATCTACGGTGTCAAGCCGCACGACGACAACGTGCACCTGGTCGGCTCGCCGCTGTACCACACGGCCGTGCTTCAGCACGCCCAGCAGTCGCTGCACATCGGGCACACCGTGGTGCTGATGGACAAGTGGCGGCCCGAGGAGATGTTGCGGGTGATCGACCGCTACAAGGTCACCCACACGCACATGGTGCCGACCCAGTTCCACCGACTCCTGCAACTGCCCGAGGAGATCAAGGCCAAGTACGACGTGTCGTCGATGCGGCACGCCGTGCACGGCGCCGCGCCCTGCCCCGATCACGTCAAGCGGCGGATGATCGAGTGGTGGGGGTTGTGTGTCGAGGAGTACTACGCCGCCAGCGAGGGCGGCGGTACGTTCTGCTCCGCGCAGGAGTGGCTGGATCGGCCCGGCACGGTGGGCAAGGCCTGGCCGATCAGCGAGATCGGCATCTTCGACGACGACGACAATCGGCTGCCGGCGGGCGAGATCGGCACCGTGTACATGCTGATGCGGGCCGGGAAGTTCAAGTACCACAAGGACGAGGAGAAGACCCGCAAGGGCCGGATCGGTGACTGGTTCACCGTCGGCGACGTGGGCCTGCTCGACGAGGACGGCTACCTGTACCTGCGCGACCGCAAGATCGACATGATCATCTCCGGTGGCCAGAACATCTACCCCGCCGAGATCGAGAGCGCGCTGCTGCGGCATGACGCGGTCGGCGACGTCGCGGTGTTCGGCATCCCGCACGAGGACTGGGGCGAGGAGGTCAAGGCGGTCGTCGAGGCGAACGAGGGCTTCGCGGCAGGGCCGGATCTGGCCGCGGAATTGCTCGCGTTCTGCACGGAGCAGCTCGCCACGTATAAGCGCCCGCGCACCATCGATTTCGTGGACGCGATGCCGCGCGACCCGAATGGGAAGTTGCAGAAGCGGCGGTTGCGCGATCCCTACTGGGAGGGGCGCGAGCGGGCGGTCTGAGGCGATATACGAATACACCGCCCGGGAAGTCCCGGGCGGTGTATTCGGCATTCTTCTCGCGGGTGACGAATCTTTTCGAACCGTGTTTCGTCAGACGGATTCCGGCGCGGCTTCCGTCGTATCGCCGGATGCGGTTTCCGGGGCGGAGGCCACCGCGAGTGCCCATTGCAGGTCCGGCTTTCCGGTGGGCGTGCGCTGCGTCCGCTCGACGATGCGCAGGACCCGGGGCACCTTGTATCCGGCGATCTTGGTGCGGCAGTGTTCCTGGATGTCCGCGAGGTTCGGCGAGCGGCCCTCGCGCGGCTGCACGACCACCGCGACCGTCTGGCCCCAGCGCGGGTGCGGGACGCCGACCACGATCGCGTCGTAGACCTCGGGGTGGGCCTTGACCGCGCCCTCGACCTCCTCGGTGAAGATCTTCTCGCCGCCGGAGTTGATCGTCGCCGAGCCCCGGCCCAGCAGGGTGATCCGGCCGTCGCCCTCCAGGCGGGCGTAGTCGCCGGGCACCACATAGCGGGTGCCGTCCGGGCCGGTCCGGAAGACCTCGGCGGTCTTGATCGGGTCGCCCAGGTAGCCCAGCGGGATGTTGCCCTTGCGGCCGAGGCGGCCCACCACCCCGGCGGGCAGCGGGTTGAGGTCCTCGTCCAGCACGACCGAGTCGGGCACCGCCTTCACGGTGATCCCGCTCTGCTGCTCGGTCTGGCCCTTCACCGCGACGCCCACGCCGTTGGCGCCCGACTCGGAGGCCCCGATGGCGTCGCTGACCACGATCCCCAGGCGCTCCATGAACTCCTCCTTCAGCGACGGCGAGAACAGCGCCGCGCTGGAGGAGAGGGCGAACAGCGAGGACAGGTCGTAGGACTCGCGACCGTCGCGGGGTTCGTCGAGCGACTCCAGCAGCGGGCGGGCCATCGCGTCACCGGTGATCAGGACGACGTTGATCCGCTCGGCGACCACCGTCTCCCACACGCCGTGCGCGTCGAACTTGTCGATCAGCACCACGCGGTGGCCCTTGGCCAGGTTCTGGAGCACCCCCCACTGGGTTGCGCCGTGCATCAGAGGCGCGATCGGGAAGGTGGTCATCTGGCCGTTGCGGCCCTTCTCGACCATCTCCTCGGGCCGGGATATGCGCTCGCCGTTGGTGGGGTCGATGCCGCCGCCGAGGGCGAAGATCACGTCCTCCTGGCGCCACACGACGCCCTTGGGCAGGCCGGTGGTCCCGCCGGTGAACAGCAGGTACAGGTCGTCGGCCGACCGCGGCTCGAAGTCGCGCTCCGGTGAGCCCGCCGCCATCGCGTCCTCGTACCGCACCGCGCCCAGCGACTCGGCGGTGACCGTGCCCTCGGCCGCCGGTTCGGTGTCGTCCTCGACCACCAGCAGGTGGCGCAGCGAGGCGACCTTGGGCGCGACCTCGGCGACCCGGTCGGTGAACTGCCGCTGGAAGACCATCGCGACGGGCTTGGCCTGGTCCAGCAGATAGGCCAGCTCATCCGCGACATAGCGGAAATTCACATTGATGCAGACGGCTCGGATCTTGTAGATCGCGAGCATCGCCTCCGCCCATTCGATGATGTTGAAGGCGTAGACCGCGACATGGTCACCCGGCTGCACACCGGAGTCCCGAAGGTGATGGGCGAGGCGATTCGCCCGCTCCTCCAGAAGGGCATATGTACGGCGTTCACCGTTCGCGACGATCGCCTCGCGTTCGGGGTATTCCCCGGCCGCGCGCTCGAAGAGGTCGGCAAGGTTGAATTCCATGGGCGGAGCGTAAGGCGTGGGCCCGGCGATATTCCAGAGGCAATATCGTTTGGAGGCCCTTCGGAAACTGTGACGCTGTCGACCGTCGGGAACACTTGACTGGGGCAAAGATATGCGGTGGGGGTGGCCCGACGGGCCCGGCGGGCCTGCCGCGATGGCTCGGGGGCCGGCCTCGACACGGGCGCGGTCAGCGCTGCGCGTACTCCCGCAGACGCGGGCGGGCGCTTGCCAGGACGAGGACCACGCACACCCCGAGGATCGCGATCGGGACCCACGGCCAGCCGCTGAGCGCGTCGTCGGCACTGTCGGTGCGGCGCTCGAAATCGGCCAGATTCGCGTTCGCGACCTGGGCGAGTGAAGTCTGGTAGTCGTAGAAGTCGAACGCGAGGTTGCCTCGACCCACCTTGGTGGCCAGGCCGACGGCGACATCCAGCCGGCCCTCGGCAACCGCCGCGCGCAGCGTGCGGTCGTCCCGCCGGAAGGCTTCCAGCCGGGTGGCGACGCGCTCGTTGGGCACGACGCGCTCGAGTTGAGCGGACTTGGCGGCGAAGCTCTCGGCGTACGCCCGGGCGCGGTCGGGCAGGATCACGAACCGGCTCTCGTCCGCGTTCGCGTCCGAGGCGGTCGCCCGGGCCCGGGCCAGCGACAGGAACGGATCGAACGCCTGCGTCTGCGCGTCGCGCAGGCGGGACGCGTGGTCGGTGAACAGGACGGCGGCGGTGCCGGTGAGCGCGGCCACCGCGATGGTCACCGCGGCCAACCCCGGCACGAGGATGCGGTGGAACCGGCGGGCCCACCAGACCTGGCCGATGATCAGGCAGACCACCAGAGCGAGGCCGACCAGCCCGACCGCCAGTGCGGCCCAACGCGCGTGCGTGCCGTCCGAGTCCGCGTCGGAGGCGAGCTTCTCCTCCGCGCCGCGACCGAGCGCGTCGGCGGCGGGCAGCAGGTCGTCGTGCAGGAGCGTGGTCGCGCTCGCGAAGTAGTTGAGCGCGAGTATCGGCGGGCGCCCGGCCGGACGGTCCTGGACCTGCTCGTCGGCCAGCCGTGCCTGTGCGACGTACGCGTCGTAGCGGCCGAGTCCGTTGATCAGCGCGCCGACGGTCGCGGTGGGCGCGCCCCCGGAGGAGAGCGCTTGGATGTCGACGGTGATCCGGGCACGCCGCTCGCGCATCTGGCGCAGCGCCAACTGTCGGTTGCCGATCGTCTCGTCCGAGCCAACCAGGAGGACGTTGGCGACCTGGGCATCGAGGTCGGCGAGCGCGAAGTACAGGTCCGCGGCGGCCGCGGCGCGCGGAGCCGAGGTGTCCGCGACCTCGCCGAGCCCGGACCGGGCGTTGTCGGCGCCGACCGCGATCACCGCGGCCAGGGCGATGATGCCGACCAGGACCAGCGCGACGAACCCGTACACCCGGGCCGGGACCGCGCCCACGTGGCGCAGGTGCCGCAGCCGTACTCGGGGCGTCCCGTCCGGAGCCGGCACGACCGGCGCGCCGGGCGCACCCGGCACGACCCGCGACGGTGATGGCACGTGCGCGGGCTTCGGGGGCGCGGGTAGGGCGGTCGGGGCGGCCATACCGAAACGGTAGGCAGGCGGCGCGAAGGGCCGGCCATCAATCGGTGGCGCGGGTGCGAAGGGGGAGTGAACATCCGTGCGGTCGAAGGGGGTTGGGGTGGTTTGGAGGGTTGGGGTGGTTCATCGGGTGGTTCAGAGGGTGCGGGGTGGTTCAGAGGGTGCGGGATGGTTCAGAGGGTGCGGGGTGGTTCAGAGGGTGCGGGATGGTTCGGAGAAGTGCGGAGGGGTTGGGGGTGGTTCGGGGGGCTCTGGGGATGGTGCGGAGCCGGTTTGGGGTGGTGCGGAGCTGGTTTGAGGGTGGGGTGGGGGCGGTTCGGAAGGTGATCGAGGAGCGAGCGGGTGGGTTCGGAGGGTGGTCGGAGGGTGGTCGGAGGTTGGTCGGAGGGTGATCGAGTAGCGGTCTCGACTGACGCTTGGTCAGCCCTTGGTTGCGCCCAGTTGTGTCACCCACGCGGATGAACCGTGCGGCGTGTGCCGGCTATGCCCCCCGTTAACCGCTTTGGTGACGGTCGGATTCGCGCTGCGAAGGGCTGTTGCGGAGCAGTCGTTGGCATGTAGCGTTGTCCGCGGTTGCAGCAGTAGATGTAGTTCCCTCGCACGTCCAACGCCTGCGGACATCAACAGCCGTGGGCGTTTTTCGCTCCTCACAGCGAGGGCATCCCGGGGTAACGCGGGGAGTGGGACCACTCGACGGTTCGCGACCCGGGCATCACGAGGTGTGGTGTCTGTGGGTTACGTGAAGGAATCAAGACATGGCCACCGGTACGGTCAAGTGGTTCAACGCCGACAAGGGCTACGGCTTCATCTCGCAGGACGACGGCGGCGCTGACGTCTTCGTCCACTTCTCCGCCATTCAGACGAACGGCTACCGTTCGTTGGAGGAGAACCAGCGCGTGGAGTTCGAGGTCACGCAGGGTCAGAAGGGCCCGCAGGCCGAGATGGTTCGCCCGCTCTGAATCGGTCCCGCGGCTCCGGCAACGGACCGCAGACCTAGCAAGGCCCGCGCCCGTGCAGGGTGCGGGCCTTGGGGCGTTTTTGGGTTTGTTTGGGTTGGTTTGGGTGAGTGGGGGCTGGGGTTCGGCTTTTCGGGCTTTGGCTTCCGGCTGTGGCTTCCGGGCTTGGGGTTGCGGACTTGGAGTCTCGGGTTCTGGCTTCCGGTTTTGGCCGGGCTTTGGCCGAGCTTGGGTTCGGGGTCCTGTGGTGGGGGTCCCCGGTGGGTGGCCGGCCGCATCGCGAGGGGCCACTAGCATGTCTGTATGGGTTTCCTGCGCCGCCGCCCCCCGTCCGGGCCGGATTTCGACGTTCTCGCCATCCCGTTCACCGACTGGCCCGGCTCCGTGATCGTGGCCATGTTGCCGGGGGAGGACGGCAGTTGCCAGGGGATCTTCGTCCGGTACGACCTGCTGGCCAACCGCGGCCCCGCGATGCTGATCGGCAACCTGCCCCCGGGTTCGCCCGCGCGTGAGGAAGGTGTCGGCCGGATCGAGGCCCAGCAGTTGGTCGCGGCCCTGGGCCACGAAGAGATGCCCGAGGAGCTGTCCACCGAGGACACCCCGATCATGCTCGGCGACGACCTGCTGATCATCCGCAAGGTCAAGTACGCCGAGGGTCGCCTCGCGTGTGTGGAGTTCGACCGCAGCGACAACGTCCTGGTGCGAATCGTGACGTGGGATCGACCGATCACGGATGACGTTTTTCAGTTGCTGAAGCCGATCCCTTCGGACTCGTTCGGGGGATGAGGGTCGGGGTGGGCTGAGTCGCGGGTGGGGCCCGTCGGGGTGGCCCGAGTCGCGCGTGGAGCGGGCTGAGCCGGGGTCGCGGGTGGAGCGTGTCGGGGTGGCCAGAGTCGTGTTCGGCGGCGTTGCTGCTTGTTGGGCGACTTCGTCGCCGGCTCGCGAGGCACCACTTTTTTGCTCCCCCGCTACGCTCCTCCGCAAAAAAGCGGCCCCTCGCTCGGGGCTTCGTGTCCCTCCGCTTCGCTCCGGGCCACGAAGCCCAAACTCTGCGGCTCCGCCGCTCTCCGCGCTTCGCGCGTCGATCACGAGGTCTCACCGGAGTCGTGGGCGCTGACGCGCCAAAGCGCAGCCAAGCTCGGCGGCCCAGGGAAAGCCCACCCCTTCCCGCAGCCAACCCACCCACCGGCAGGCAGCCACACCGGGGACCGCAACATTCAGACCGGACCCCTCGCGTCGCCCTGAAACCCCACCCCCGCGCAACCTCAGGCATCCACCCCGAGGGCCGGGACCACAAGAGCCGCAGGGAAAGACCCCAACCCCCCACCCCGCCGCAGCGGCCGACCACCCCGAGGAGGGCCGCGGGGCCAGACCAGGTCACACCGCCGCCCCTAAAACCCCAACCCCCGCCCCAGAAGCAACGGGTGGAGCGGGTGGGTACACAACCCAACGCAACCCACCAGACAACCGCACCCCACCACACCCAACCCCGCCAAACCACAGAGCATGCTCACCGGGCCAGACCAGCCCCACCGACCCCCAAAGACCCGCAGCCCTCACTCGCACACGCAACGGGCGGGCGGGTGGGCACCACTACCAAGCCGAGTGCTTTGTGAGCGCAGCCGGTGAACGTGGGTCGGGTGGTCCCGTCAGGGCCATGTGGCCGCGAGCATCGCACCGCTTCCAAGCCGAGTGCTTTGTGAGCGCAGCCGGTGAACGTGGGTCGGGTGGTCCCATCAGGGCCATGTGGCCACGAGCATGGTCAGCGGGTGCCGATTGCGGCTCGGACCGCTCGGCGGACCATGCCGCAATCGTCGTGGAGGCGGCGGAGGAGGCGGCGTTGGTCTTCGGCGACGGGGCCCACGTCGTTGAGGCGGATTTCGCGGACGAGGACCAGCATGAGGTTGACCAGGAACGCGTCGCGGGAGAGCGAGCCGGATTGTTGGGCGGTCTGGATGATCTGGCGGCGGGTCATCGGGTCGCGGGCCAGGAGGGTCCACAGGACGGCCAGGTCGTAGCCGGGCAGGTGGTAGCCGGAGGACTCCCAGTCGACCAGCGCCGCGCCCTGGGCGGTGAGCAGGATATTGGACAGGACCGCGTCGCCGTGGCAGAACTGCGCGGGCACCCGGCTGAGGCCGCGCAGGAGTTGGGCCAGGTCGCCGGCGTCGCGGTCGGTGAGCAGGCCGAGTTTGTGGTAGCGGTCGACGCGGGCCGGGTAGTCGAAGGCGAGCGGGAAGGACCCGGGCGGGGGCTTCCATCGGTTGAGCGTGGTGAACGCGTTGAGGACCGCGCGGACGTCGGCGCGGGCCATCGCGGTGCCCGGGTGGCGTTCGTTGGCGGCCGGTCGGCCGGCCACGTGTTCCATCACCAGGATGCGGCGCTCGGGGTCGGCGGCGATCAGGCGGGGGACCCGCACGGGCGGTCGTTGGCGGGTGAAGGTGCGGTACGCGTTGACCTCGTGTCGGAATCGCTGGAGCCAGTGCGGCGAGGGGTCGGTCAGGTACTTCACCACCACCGGGCCGCGACCGACCGCGCCGGACAGGAGCAGGGAGCGCGGTGTTCTCCGCAACACCGCGCCCGCGGTGAAGCCGGGACAGACTCGGGCCGCGATCGTGGCCACCGCCTCCGGACCCGGAACCTGTTGCGCCATGCGAGATGCTCCCGGGCCCGCTCCACCGGCGGCCCCGGCCGTGCCGGTCGCGACCGCGGCGTTGGCCGCGACCACGGTGTTCGTCGACGCCACCGTGCCGGGCGCCGAACCACCGGATGGGGAACGCCTGTTCGGACCGGGGGTGACCGGCCGGGAGGTCGCGGAACCGGGCGTGGTCGGGCGGCCGGGGGTGGTGGACGTCGTGGATGACATGTAAACCTTCCTGCGCTGCCGAGGGGCGGATCCGGCCGCGCGACGGGTGGGGGCCCACGTGCCGGATCCACCATCCACAACACTCCGAGAACCGGGTGGTGATCCACGTGGCGGACCCTGGCGAACCATGGCGAATCGGAGCCGGCTGCTCCGGACCGGGCTAGCCTCGGTCCGGCAGGCGACCTCGTACAGGACGCTTTTCGAGCCACGGTCCCCACATCAACGGGCGGTTTGCAATGCGCCGGGAACCCAATACCAAACTGGTCGACCTCTTCGCCCTGACCGGGTGGTCCAAGGGCGAACTCGCCCGACTGGTCAACCGCCGGGCCGCCGCGATGGGCCATCCCCAGCTTGCCACGGACACCTCCAGGGTCCGGCGCTGGCTGGAGGACGGTGAGCGCCCGAGGGATCCGGTACCCCGGGTTCTGGCGGCCCTGTTCACCGAGCGGCTCGGGCGTGTCGTCACCTCCGAGGACCTCGGCCTGACCGGTCGCCCCCGGCACAACGCGCAGGTGGTCCAGGAGGACCTGCCGTGGAGCACCGAGCGCACGGTGACCGCGCTGACCGAGTTCACCGGCATGGACCTGATGCTCAACCGGCACGGCTTCGCCGGCAGCGGGTTCGCACTCGTCGCGGGGCCGGCCCTGGTGGCCAATTTCGATCGCTGGCTCACCCCCGGACCGGGCCTGCCCCACCCGCGCGGCGCGCCGGCCGACCCGGTCTCGTACGGGCTCGCCGACGCGGGTCCGATCGGGGCCGAGGAGGTGACCGCGCTGGAGAACGCGGTCACGGTGTTCCGGACCTGGGACGCCGATCGCGGAGGTGGTCTGCAACGCAAGGCGGTGATCGGGCAGTTGAACGAGGTCGGCAATCTGCTGACCTATCCCAATCCGCTGCCGGTCACCCGTCGGCTGTGGAACGTGGCGGCCAACCTGGCCGCGCTGGCCGGCTGGATGTCGCACGACGTCGGGCTGGATCCGACCGCGCAGAACTACTTCGTGATCGCGGCGCACGCGGCCCGGGAGGCGGGCGACCTGCCGCGGGCGGCCGAGGCGCTCTCCCGCGCGGCCCGGCAGATGGTGCACCTGGAGCGCCCGGCGGACGCGCTCGCGCTGATCGAGTTGGCGCAGCGTACGGCGGGCGATCGGGCGGGAGCGACCACACGCGCGATGTTCCACACCGTGGAGGCGTGGGCGCAGGCGGCGCTCGGGCGGGCCGCGGACTGCCGGCGCACCCTGGGTCGGGCCGAGGCCGAGTTCGGCCGGTCGCGCCCGGACGAGGATCCGGACTGGGTGGCCTTCTTCGACTCGGCCGATCTGCACGGCATGCAGGCGCTGGTGTACCGCACGCTCGCCGAGGTGGATCCCACCGCGGCCGGTCGTGCCCAGGAACACGCGGAGCGGGCACTGGAGTTGCGTGCTCGCGGGCACGAACGCTCCAAGACCTTCGATTTGATCTCGCTGGCCTCCGCCTGTTTGTTGGATGGCCAACCCGACCGGGGTGCCCACCAGGCGCGTCTCGCGGTCCACGCCGCCGGCGAGGTCAGCTCGAAACGCACGTGGGACCGCCTGGAGGTACTGCGCAGACTCACGGACCGGTATCGGGACGTGCCGGAGGTGCGTGTCTTCCGCGAGGAACTCGCCGAAGGCTCCTGACGCCCGGGATCCGCAATGGGTGGGCACAAAACCCCGAGCCCAAGCGCAGCGCTACCGCACGCACACCGCCATCACGCACGCGTCGTCCTCGTAGCGGGTGTGGCCCAGGCGGCTCAGCACCACGTCCACGCATGTCCTGGCGTCCGCGCCGAGTACTCGGGGGCCCAGGCCGAGGAGGGCGCGGACCGCCTCCTCGGTGCCGCGCCCGCGTCGCTCGACCAAGCCGTCGGTGAAGATCAACAGCACGTCGCCGGGGAGTAGTTCGACCCGGTCCTCGACGAACTCGGGCTCGTCGAGCGCACCCAGCAACACGCCGAAGGGTGCCGACAGTGCCCGTCCCACGCCGTCGCGGTACAGCAGCGGCGGCGGGTGGCCGCCCTGGGCCCAGGTCAACACTCGCCGTTCCGGGTCGAATCGCGCGCACACCGCGGTCGCCACCTTGTCCGCCGGCAGGGTGTGCACCACGATCCGGTTCAGCGCGGTCAGCATCGCGGCGGGCCCGGCCCCCGTCATCGCCACCCCCTGCAACGCCCCGCGCAGTGTGGTCATCCCGGACGCCGCGGCGACCCCGTGCCCGGACATGTCGCCGACCGCGAGCAACACGTCGCCGCTCGGCAGCGCGAGCGCGTCGTACCAGTCGCCGCCGACCTTCGAGTCCTGCTCGGCCGGGAAGTACCGGGTGGCCACCTCGATGCCGGGCAGGCTGATCGGCCGGGTCCACCACGGCATCACCACGCGCTGCAACTCGGCGGCGATCCGGTGCTCGGAGCGCACCAGTCGGCGCTGGGCCAGCAACTGCGCCCGGGCCTCCGTCAACGCCTCCTGGGTGCGCCGCAGTTCGGTGATATCGCGGAGCAACACCCAGACCGCAAATGGGGTTCCGTCTGCGCCGAGCACCGGTTCGCCGACGAACTGGACCGACACCCGGCTGCCGTCGGCGCGCACGATCCGGAACTCGCCCTCGGTGCCGTTCGCCTGTTCGAGCAGTTCGCGCAGCAGGTCCGTGACGAACGCCCGATCCTCGGCCGCCGCGTGGTCGGGCAACTCGGCCAGCGGCAGCGGGCCGAGCGCGCGGTCTCGGCCGAAGAGCGCGTACATCTCGTCGGACCAGCGCACGTCGTCGCGATCGAGATGCCACTCGGCGCTGGCCACCGGTCCCGAACCCGGCGCCGGCGGCACGGCCGTGCGGCGCTGCTCGGGCAACAGCCCGTGCGGGTCCGGTTCGACGAACAACCGGCGCAGGTGCCGCCACGGCAGTACCGCGTCCTCGACGTCACCGAGCGCGAACGGCGCGGTGGGCCCGACGTCCGGCGGCCGGACCGAGCTGCGTGCCGGAGTGCTGGCCGCCAGGCCCGGATCGTCGGCCTGGCGGTGCTCGGGATCGTCGGTGTCCAGGCTCAATCGGGCCAGATACTCCGCCGTCCGGCCGAGGCTGCCCGCGAGCAGATCGCACACCATGCCCCGGCGGTGCGCGTCCTCGATCGCCGCCGCGTCCTCGCCCGAACCGCCGCCGGCAGCACCCGGGCGCGGGCCGAAACCACCGCGCAGAGCCTCGAGTTCGGCCCGCATTCGGTCGATGTGCGCGAGCCATTGCGCCGGGTCCACCACGAGGGGTGCGTCCACGGGGTGTTCGGGCCGTTCGCGCATCCGCTCGCGCTCCTCCGGACATGACGAGGCAGGGTGCAATGACTGTCGCACATCAAAGGCCCGGACGCGGATGAAACCACGGTAACCATGATGCTTGTGGCAGATTGCCCATTTCCGGTGTCCGGAGATGGCGAAAGGGGCTCGATCGCGACCGCGATCGAGCCCCTCACCAGCTTTGACGAGCAAAACCCGACGCGGTTCGACGGTCTTCGAACAACGCGTGGGGGAACGGCGGTCAGCCGAGTTCGTTGCCCAGGATGGAGATGAAGGAGACCATCTCGCCCGGATAGCCGCCGAGGTTGTGGGTCAGCGCGAGCTTGCGACCGTCCGCCGGGATCCGTCGATCCGCCGGTGCCTCGCCGCGCAGTTGTAGCCAGGCCTCGAACATCATCCGCAGTCCGGATGCGCCGACCGGGTGACCGAAGCTCTTCAGCCCGCCGTCCGGGTTGACCGGCAACCGGCCGTCCAGATCGAAGGCACCTGCCAGGACGTCCTTCCACGCGGTCCCGCGATCGGCGAACTGCAGATCCTCCATCAGCACCAGTTCGGTCGGCGTGAAACAGTCGTGCACCTCGGCCATCGCGAGCTCCTCGCGCGGGTTGCCCACGCCGGCCTGACGGTACGCGTCCTGCGCGCACGCGGCGATCTCCCGGAACGTGGTGTAGTCGTACTCCGGGTCGATCACCCCCGAGCCGTTGCCCGCCACCAGCGACAGCGCCTTGATGTACAGCGGCTTGTCCGTGTACAGGTGTGCGTCCTCGGCCCGGACCACGATCGCCGCCGCCGCGCCGTCGGCGACGCCCGCGCAGTCGAACACGCCGAGTTGGCCCGCGAGTTTGGGCATCGCGGAGATCTTCTCCGGCGCGATCTCCTTGCGGAACTGCGCGCGCGGATTGCGCGCGCCGTTGTAGTGGTTCTTCGACGCGATGTGCGACAGCACGTCGCGCATCTCCGCCTCGGACACGCCGTACTTGTCGCCGTACGCGGGCACCACCATCGAGAACATCGCCGCCGCGGTGAGCGTGCGGGCGGTCCCGTCGCCGGGGATCGGGAACGCGTTCAGCCCCTGGAAGCCGCCGTCCTTGACCTTCTCCACGCCGACCGCCATGGCCATGTCGTACGCGCCGGACGCGACCGCGTACGCGGCCTGGCGCAGCGCGTCGGACCCGGTCGCGCACATGTTCTCCACGCGGGTGACCGGCTTGCCCTGCAGTTGCAGCGGCTTGGCCAGGGTCAGTCCGGACATGCCCGACTGCGCGGTGCCCAGCCAGTACGCGTCGACCTGTTCCTGCGCCACGCCGGCGTTCGCGAACGCCTCGGTGGTCGCCTCGATCAGCAGGTCGTCGGTGCCCTTGTCCCAGTGCTCGACGAAGGGGGTGCAACCCATCCCGATGATGGCGACGCGGTCCTTGATGCCGTGCGATCCCATGCCTATGCCTCCTCGGCGGCTCGGGCGGTCCGCACGGGGCGGGCCTTCCAGAAGTAGTTGTGGATGCCGTCGGCGGTGCCCAGCCGGCGGAAGGTCGGCTCGACCCGGTCGCCGATGGCCACCTCGGTCGCGTCCATGTCGGTCAGCTCGATCGGCAACCGGCCGCCCACCCGTCGCCCACCACCCTCGTCGGACGTCGTTTCGCCCCCCGCGGGGTCGTCGAAGTCCACGACCGCGAACACCACCGGCGGGCTGGGCGAGTAGGCCATCCGGTCCACGGTGAACGTCTTGACCGTGCCGAGCACGTCGGCGGAGGGCACCGGCTCCATGTCGTCCACGTTGCCACCGGTCATCGACACCCGTTGCGGCGGCAGGTGTACGGCGCCGCTCTCGCGATCGCGCGAGCCGACGAAGCCGTACTTCCACTCCACCGAGCGCACGGCGGCCGAGGACGAGGTGCGGGCGGGCTCGGGTCGGCGCGGCGGTTCGACCGGGAGCAGCCCGCGCCACGCGAGGTACTTGCCGTACGGCAGCGGCGCGCCGCCGGCGATCTGCTCGGCGACCGTGCGGGTGGGCCGGTAGGCCGCGAGCGCGTCGGTGGTGCGGAACAGGAACACGTCGGCGCCGTCGGACAGCACGACCAGCGCGACGACCGCGCCCGGCTCGGAGCGCTCCAGCGTCGCGCTCAGCAGCAGTCCCGGGTGCGCCGCGCCGGTGTTGCCCACGGTGCTCGCGAGGTCGTCGCCCAGGACACCCTCGCGCACCCCGAGCCTGCGGCCCAGCCCGGCGACCGCGCGGCCGTGCAGGCCGGCGATCACCGCGTGGGCGACCTGGTCGGCGGTCAGCCCGGTCGCCTTGAGCGCGTCGGTCCAGGCCTGCCGACCGGCGGCGAGGTAGTTGTTCTCGCCGAACTTCTCCTCCCACAACTTCGAACGCACATCGCCCGGAGTGCGCCAGCGGTCGACGAACTCGGCCGTGGCGGACGCGCCGCCGAGATACTCGGCCAGCACCGGGCCGTCGGCGGGGGAGCCGACCAGCAGCGCGGCCGCACCGTCGCCGCCGGCCGCCTCGTCGCCGCTGCCGGGCAGGCCGACCCGGATGTCGGCACCGACCACGAGCGAGCTGCTGGCGCCGTCCAGCGCGAGCCGGAGCAGACCGGCCGCCGAGCGCACCGAGCCGGTGGCGTCCATCGCGGGCACCGAACCGTCCAGGCGCAGCGCGGCGTGCATCACGGTCGCGTTGGTGCGGTCCGCGTACGCGGGTGCCACCGTGGCGAACAGCAGCGCGCGCGGGCGGATCCCGGGCGTCGCGCGCAGCGTGTTGCGGGCGGCCTCGACGCCCAGCGTGGTGGTGTCCTCGTCGAAGGAGGCGACCGTGCGGGTGCCCTTGCCGCCGCCGGTGCCGGCCACGGCGGCGATGCTCTTGCGGTCGAGGCGCCGGTAGGGGAGATAGGCCCCGTACCCGAGGATGCCGCGTCCCGTCGAAACTGCGGTTCCGTCAGTCGTCATTTCTCCGCTTCCGCCTCGTTCCACTTGGGGTTCGTCGCGTTGTCGCGTGGCCGCCCGCCGCTGCGGGCCGCCGTGCGGGATGGGTTGGGGGAGTACGTGCTCGGCTAGGGGGTCTCCAAGCCGATCGCGCCGTCGGCCGCGAGGCGGTCTATCTCCGCGCGGGACAGGCCCAGTTCGGCCCCGAGCACCTCGGCGGTGTGCTCGCCGACCCAGGGCACCCGGGTCTCGGGGCCCTCGGCGACCCGGGAGAGCTTGACCGGGTTGCCCGGCGACAGGACCGGCGCCGGGTCGCCGTCGGTGCGCTCCATCTCGACGATCATGTTGCGATTGCGCACGTGCTCGTCCTCGATCACGTCGCCGGGGTTGTAGACCGGGCCGGACGCGACGCCCACTCCGCTCAGCGCCGCACACGCCTGCAACCGGGACTTGTCCGCCGCCCATTCCTCGATGCCCGGGCGCAGGATGTCCTCGATGTGGTCGAACCACTCCTGCGGGCCGCTCAGACGCGGATCGCTCTTCCACTCCGGCTTGCCGACCAGGTCGGCGAGCGCCTCGAACATGTGCGGGCGCGCGCACTGGATCAGGAAGTAGCCGTCGAAGGCCCGGAACGAGTGGTTGATCAGCGGCGCGAGGCCGGGGTCCTTCAGTCCCATCGACCAGTAGCTGATCCCCGCGTCGTTGAGCGCGACCATGGCGTCGAACATGGAGATGTCCACGTACTGACCGATGCCGGTGGCGTCCCGATGGCGCAGCGCGGCCAATACGCCGATCACCGCGAACAGCGCCGAGCCCGAATCGCCGAGCGCGCCGAGCGGGGACACCACCGGCGCGGTGTTCGGGTCGCGCTTGAAGTCGTACAGACCGGCCATGCCCTCGGCGACCGGGGCGTACGCGGGCCAGGACGCGTACGGCGACTCGGTGGTGTTGCCGAAGCCGGACACGGAGAGGTAGATCGCGCGCGGGTTGACGGCGGCGATGTCCTCGAAGCCCAGGCCGAGCCGGCCGGCCGTACCGGGCTTGAAGTTCTCGCAGACGATGTCCGCCTTCTCGGCCAGGCGCAGCACTATCTCGCGGCCCTCGGGGTGCTTCAGGTCGACCGTGACGCTGCGCTTGCCGAGGTTGTTGCGCAGGAAGGTGACGCCGACGCGGCGGCCGAGCGGGTCGGTCATCATCGGCAGCGCGGCGCGCCCGGACTCGCCGACGCCCGGCGACTCGATCTTGATGACCTCCGCGCCCAGTCGGGCGAGCATCTGCGTGGCGTAGGGGAGCGCCTGCATCTGTTCGATGGCAAGGACCCGGATCCCGTCGAGCGGCTTTCCGAAGCGTTGCAGGTCCGCGCCTGCCACCTCTCCCACGCGCATGGTCACTCACTCCCTGTTGTGCGGTCGTACGTGTGCCGCGCGGTCGACCGGCCGGCCGAACCTGCTGCAGCCGTGATGCCCGGGACCCGGCGGGACACCCGTCGGGTACCTCGCACGAGCGCCCAATAGTCGCGAGACAGGCACCTCGTCACCATAGCTGACGGACAGTCAGATGAGCATGGGTCGAGTTCCGTGCCGCTCGTCACGCGGGCCGGGAGATGGGGGTGGGGGCGGATCGGGAGGGCTTTCGCGGGAGGGGGCGGGGTCGTTCGAAGGGTGATGGGCGGGCGAGTCATCGGCTTGTCGATTTTCCGGCGCACCGACATGTCCATTACGGTGCGTGCATGACCGATGACGCATTGATTCGTGACGCGGAGGTGGCCGCCCGTGCCCTCCTTGACCGGCGCATCGAACTGATCCGCGAACTGGCCACGTCGGCGGCCGAGTTGGAACCGCTGCTCAAGGCCGCCGCCGAGGGCGAACAGCGCGCGCTCAAGGCGTGGGCGGACGCGTTGGCGGGTGGCTGGACGCCGGATGAACTGCGCAAGTTGGGCTACCGCGAGCCGGACAAGCGTCCGGGGGCCAAGAAGGCCGGGCCGAAGCGGGCCGGCGGGGCCACTCCGGTGGCGGGTCGGGCGGACGTCGGCACGGGTACGGGCGAGGCGGGCGGAAGCGCGGGCCCGGACGAGTCGGATGCGGCTGCTGTGAGTCGTGGTGCGGCCGACGTCGCCGATGCGGTCGATGACGCGCACCTCGCGGAGGCGGGTGCGGAGTGCATGCCCGAGGGGCTGCTCGGCGCGGACGGTGCGCCCACGCCGGGCGCGGGTGGGGGCGCGGATGTGCACGCGGGTGTGGATTCGGGCGTCGGTCCGGGCGGGGAGGGTGCGCTCGACCCCTCCGCCGCGGTACGCCCCGGCGCGTCGCCGGTGCCGCAGCCCGGGCCGCGTTCGGGGCCGAAGGCGGGCGTGACACCGGCAGTCGGTCCCGGCGCTCAGCCGTCCGCGCCGGCCGCCGAGACCATCGAGCGGTCGGCCGACCGGCCCGACGCGGCACCCGCCGAGGCGGCCGTCGCCCGATAGCGGGTCCGCCGGGCGGCCCCGCCCGGTTGCCGCCGTCCCGGGCGACGGCCCGTTGGTCTGCCCGCTTCGGAGGCGACAGGGCCGCGATCGTCGAGCGGGGATGGTCGAGCGGGGATGGCCGGTTCGACGGGACGCGCTCCCGAGAATCCCCGGGGCCACGGGACGTGCTCCCGAGATCCCCTGGGCCGCGGCCTTGCCCGGGCGTTGGTCGGGCCTCGGCCGCTGAGGCGCGAATCGGGCGCGGTGGTGAAGGGCGCTATTGTTGGTTGAGCCATGCAGTTAACGCGTGGCGAGCGACAAGGGGGGCGGTCATCGATACCGCGACGACACCGTGTGACGGGCCGACAGCCGGCCGCGCACCCGACGAACTGGGACGCGAACTCGCGCGTCTCATGCGGCTCTCGGCCGCCGCCAAGGCGCGCAACCGCGCCGAGGGCGGCCCCGTGCCCGACGGGGGAGACCGGCTGCTGCTGGCCTACCTCGCCCTCGAGGGACCCCGCCGGGTGACCGACCTGGCCGCGATGACCTACCTGGACGTGTCCACGGTCAGCCGGCAGATCGCCTCTCTGGTCCAGCGCGGGCTGGTCGAACGCCGCCCGGACCCCAACGACGGTCGCGGCACCCTGCTCGCGGTGACCGACGCCGGCAACCAGGCGTTCGAGATCTACCGCGCCCGCCGGCAGACCGAACTGGACCGGGTCACCCGCGACTGGTCCGCCGAGGAGCGCCGAACGCTCGTGCACCTCCTCGGCCGCTTCAACGACGATCTCGAACGCGACCAGGCACCCACGCGCGACGCCGCGCCCGGTGCCCCGGAAGGCACTACCGCATGACCGAGCCGCAACCGCAGTCCGGCCCGCAACAGGCCGTGAGCGAAGGCGCCCTGAGCCACCGTCAGATCATGACGATCCTGTACGGCCTGATGGCCGGCATGTTCCTGGCCGCGCTGGACCAGACGATCGTCTCGACCGCGATCCGGACCATCTCCGACGACCTGCACGGCCTCAGCCAACAGGCGTGGGCGACCACCGCGTACCTCATCACGTCGACCATCGCCACGCCGCTGTACGGCAAGCTGTCCGACCTGTACGGTCGCCGCCCGTTCTACCTCGCGGCCATCACGATCTTCGTGGTCGGATCCGCGGCGTGCACGTTCTCCACGTCGATGTACGAACTCGCCGGGTTCCGCGCCCTCCAGGGCCTGGGCGCGGGCGGTCTGATGTCGCTCGCCTTCGCGATCATCGGCGACGTCGTCCCGCCACGCGAACGCGCCCGCTACCAGGGCTACTTCCTGGCCGTCTTCGGCACCTCGAGCGTGCTGGGCCCGCTGGTCGGCGGGTTCTTCGCCGGGCAGGGCGAGATCCTCGGCATCGCGGGCTGGCGCTGGGTGTTCCTGGTCAACGTGCCGGTCGGCGTGCTCGCCCTGCTGGTCGTCGCCAAGGTGCTGCACATCCCGCACACCCGCCGCCCGCACCGGATCGACTGGTTCGGCGCGATCACCCTGACCCTCGGCGTCGTGCCGCTGCTGATCGTCGCCGAACAGGGCCGCGAATGGGGCTGGGGCTCGGGCACCTCGATCGCCTGCTACCTGATCGGCAGCATCGGCGTGATCACCTGGATCCTGGTCGAGCGCCGGATGGGCGAGGACGCGCTGATCCCGATGCGCCTGTTCGCCGACCGGATCTTCAGCCTCGCGTCGCTGATCGGCGTGATCTTCGGGATGGCCATGTTCGGCGGGTTCATGCTGATCCCGCAGTACTTCCAGATCGTCAAGGGCGCCGGACCCACCGAGGCCGGCCTGCTGATGATCCCGGTGATGGCCGGGATGATGGGCTCGTCCATCCTGTCCGGGCAGATCACCTCCAAGACCGGCCGCTACAAGATCTTCCCGATCCTGGGCACCGGCATCGCGGCGATCGCGATGGCCCTGTTCGCGCTGTACGTCGACACCGAGACGTCGCTGGTGACCACGAGCCTGTTCATGGTCCTGCTCGGCATCGGCCTCGGCCAGTGCATGCAGACGCTGATCCTGGTGGTGCAGAACGCGGTCCCGGCCCGGGACATGGGCGTGGCCACCTCGGCCGCGACCTTCTTCCGGCAGATGGGCGCCACCGCCGGTACCGCGGTGTTCCTGTCCGTGCTGTTCAGCAACGTCTCCGGGGAGATCGCCAAGGCGTTCACCCGGGACGCCCGTACGCCCGAGTTCCAGGCGGCGTTGGCCGATCCCTCGGTGCTCGCCGACCCGGCCAACGGGCCGGTGATCGAGATGGTCCGCAATCCGAACCCCGGCGGCGCGCAGGGTTCCGGCGTGCTCAGCGACTCGTCCTTCATCCAGCACCTGGACCCGCGCCTGGCCGCGCCGTTCAAGGAAGGCTTCTCCGAGGCGATGCAGTTGGTGTTCCTGATCGCCGCATGCGTCATGGCGGTCGCGTTCGTACTGGTCTTCTTCATCAAGGAGGTGCCGCTGCGCACGATGTCCGGCCTCCAGGCGAAGGCCGCGGCGGAGGCGGAGGAACTCGCCGACGCGCAGGCATCGGCGGCGGCATCCGTCGACCCCGCTCGGGACGGCGAGCTCTTGCAGCGGGCCGGCGCCGGGTCGGGAGCCGGTGCGCACGCGGGATCCGAGGTGGGTTCGAGTGTGGCCGCGGGAGCGGATCCGGGCTCGTCCGGCTCGGGTGTCGGAACCGGGGCCGGAAGCGGCAACGGAGCCGGATCGGGCTCGCGGCCGAGCCGTTCGCCGGAGCAGGACGCGCGGCGCGCGGCGGGCCGCCGCTGGCCCGAACGGGACTGACCTCGCGGAGCCGACCACCCGCGCGAACCAACGCGAGGACCCCACCCGACGCGGGGTCTTGGGGCTACCCGCGAAAGCGCGACCCGCACCGGCCGAACGGGACCAACCGCCCGCCCGGCCGGTGGGGGTGCACACATGCGTGCGTGCGCGGGGTCCGGGATCGGCCGGGCGGCGCCCCGGCGCCGGGGCGGATCGCACCGCGCCGCCCGCAGGCCCGTTCGCCCGTCCGCTCGGCCTCCCATCCGATCAGGCGACCCGGGTGACCCGGCGCCGCGCGACCACGCGCCACGCCCACACCGCCGCGCACAGGTTCACCGCGGCCAGCGCCACGAACGTCACCACCGCGGCGTGTGCCGAGGCATGGGCACCCACGCCCGTCGCGGACAGGAAGGTGGTGCCGTACGTGGCCACCCCCAACACCGCGCCGACCTGCATGAGGGTGACCAGTACGCCGCTCGCGTCGCCCGCGTGCTCGGCCCGGACCCGGCCGAGCGCGCTCGCCATCAGCGGCCCGATCACCGCGCCCTGCCCCAGGCCCATCCCGGCCAGCCCGATCGCCAGCGCGAACCCGCCCTCGCGACCCCCGTGCACGGCGGCCGCCATGCCGACGTACGAGACCGACACCAGCGCGAAGCCCAGATAGCCGACATGCGCCCGGATCCGCTCGGGCAGCCGTCCCCACCACAACCCCGAGACCGCGAACCCGATCGCGCACGGCACATAGGTCAAGCCCGCCCGCAGCGGACTGTCACCGAGACCGGATTGCAGGTGCAGCGCGAGCGTGAACAGGAATCCGTTGTAGCTGCCGACCGCGATCAACAGCGCGATCCCGCCGGACAGCAGCCCGGGGGAGCGCAACACCGCCCCCGGCACCAGCGGCGACCCGCCGCGCGCCGCCACCGCCCGCTCGACCAGCGCGAACAGGCCCAACCCGGCGACCCCGGCCGCGAGCAACACCCACCCCCACACCGGCCAACCCTGCTCGTGTCCCATCACCAGCGGCACCACCACCGCGAGCATCGCCGGCGCGAGCACCAGCACGCCCGGCACGTCCAACCGGTCCCACCCCGTCCGCTCGGCGGGATCGGGACGGTCCCCGCCCAGCGCACGCCATCCGACCACCAGCAACAGCACGCCGATCGGCACGTTGACCAGGAACACCGGCCGCCAGCCGGTACCCAGCAGATCCGCGCTCACCAGCACTCCGCCGAGGATCTGTCCGACGACCGCGCCGCCGGCGATCGCGGTCTGGTACAGCCCCATCGCCGCGGTCCGCCGCCGTCCCTCGAACCGCCGCTGGATCAGTGTCAACACCTGCGGCACCAGCAACGCGGCGCCCGCACCCTGAAGACACCGGAACGCCACCAACTCGCCCGTCGAAGTGGCCAGTCCACACGCCAACGACGCGAGTGTGAACAGCCCGAGCCCACCCAGATAGGCCCGGCCGTACCCGAAGATCGCCCCCAGCCGCGATCCGGTGATCAGCAACATCGCGTACGCGATCGTGTAGCCGGCGATCATCCACTGCAATCCGGCCCCCGAGGCGTGCAGGTCCGAACGCATCACCGGGGCCGCGACATTGACGATCGACGCGTCCAGGACCGCCATGAACTGCCCGGCCACCAGCACCACCAGCAACACCGTGCTCGCGGCCCGGTGCCGGACCGCGCCCCGCTCTCCTTCGGTCTCCTCGCTCGTGCCCCCGAGAGCGGTCGCCACCCGCTCCACGTCCCCCTCGCGTCGGGCGTCGCTGCCCGACCGCAGATTCGTATCGGTCATGGCCAAGACTGTGGTCGGTCGCGAATACCCGCACCAGTAGCCCGGTTATCCGGGTATAACCAGGCACCTGGCAATCGACTCCGACCCGAGCACAGGATGGGCGAATGACCGCCCGCCCGCATCTCGATGCCTTCCCCGAACGCGACCTCCGGGAATGGGACGACTCCGACCGGGAGGACGCCCCGAGCACCTCGACAGGCAGCCCGGGCGCCCCGGAAGAGAGCCGGACCACCCCGGAAGGGCCCGCCGCCGGTCGGGTCGACCCGCCCCGACCGGCCGAGCCCGACCGGCCCACACCGCAGTACGTCCGACCCGCCCGCGCCGCGTCGCGCGCCGAGCTCGGCGCGTTCCTGCGCAGCCGCCGGGAGCGGATCACCCCGGAGCAGGTCGGCCTGCCCGTCGGCCGCCGACGTCGTACCCCGGGCCTGCGCCGCGAGGAGGTCGCGCAGCTCTCCGGCGTGGGCGTCACCTGGTACACCTGGCTCGAACAGGGCCGCCCGATCAACGTCAGCGCGCAGGTGATCTCCGGCATCGCCCGCACGCTGCGCCTGGACGGCGTCGAGGTGGAGCACGTCAAGCGGTTGGCCTGCGTACCGAGCACGGCGACGCTGCGCGCCGAGGACGAGGTGGACGCGGACACCCAGGCCCTGCTCGACGACTTCGCGACGCTGCCCGCGGTCGTGCTGAACGGGCGCTACGACGTGCCGGCCTTCAACGAGCTGTTCGCGAAGGTCTTCCCGGCCCTGACGGTGACGCGGCGAGTACGACGCAACATGATCTGGGAGCTGTTCACCCGGCCCGAGTGCTGCAACCCGTTCCACGAGTGGAGCCGGGAGTGCCAGGGCGTGGTCGGCGTCCTGCGCGGCACCTACGCCCGCAACGTCGGCGATCCGGTCTGGACCGCGTTCATCGACGAACTGATCGAGGCCAGCCCCGAGTTCGCCAAGGCCTGGGCCGCCCACCCGATCTCGCTCACCCGCACCCGGGTCAAGCTCTTCCGAAACCTGGACGTCGGTGTGCTGCGTGTACGTGCGATCTCGTCGGAGCTGACCGCGTTCCCGGGGCAGCGGCTGAACGTCTACGTGCCGCAGGACGAGGAGTCGCGCGCCACGCTGGCCCGACTCGCCGCGCCCGACTTCGTACCCAGCCCGCCGCATGAGCATCCGGGGGTGTGATCCACACCATCGCGGTCACCAACGTCGAAGGGCCGGAAGATCGAGATCTTCCGGCCCTTCGATACTGCTGGTGCGCGATACTGGGATTGAACCAGTGACCTCTTCCGTGTCAGGGAAGCGCTCTCCCGCTGAGCTAATCGCGCGAGGGTACTGCGTACTGCGGGTGACCCGTGGTGCGTGGTACGTGTTCGGTTGTGCGGCGTGCGCGATACTGGGATTGAACCAGTGACCTCTTCCGTGTCAGGGAAGCGCTCTCCCGCTGAGCTAATCGCGCGGGAAGTTCACCCTCGGCACGGAGCCTCGGGGTCTCTTGGAGGTGGAGACGGGATTTGAACCCGTGTAGACGGCTTTGCAGGCCGTTGCCTCGCCTCTCGGCCACTCCACCAAGTGAAGGAACCATAGTGGTTACCCACTACATTCCTCTACTTCTTCCGAGCGGACGACGAGATTCGAACTCGCGACCCTCACCTTGGCAAGGTGATGCTCTACCAACTGAGCCACGTCCGCCTGTCGGCCCGGGCTGCGTTTCCGCGTCCCGGCGACGTTGAGAACTTTAGCGGATCCGAGGGCCATCACAAAAACCGATTCCCCGCGGACCTCACCGCGCGACCCGCGCAACCTGCGAAAACGACCGAGGCCGGCCCGAACCACCAGGGTTCGAACCGGCCTTCGGCGCGGCTTCGGGTGGGCCGTCGAGGGGCTGTCGAGGAGCTGCCGGGATGTCCCGGACGTCTCCTCGACGGTCTCCCGATGTTCTTGCGATGATCTCCGACGGGCGCTTGACGGGCACTTGACGGATTGTCGACCCTTCGCGACGGGCTTGCGACGGGCCCGCGACAGGTGTGCTCAGGTCAGCCGCGGCGCTCGCCGGAGGGGGCCGGCTCGGCTGCCGCGTCCCCGGTGTCCTCGGAGCCTTCGGAGTTCTTTGCGCTCTCGGAGTTCTCGGTTTCGTCGGTCGGTGCCGCCGACGGCGCGTCCTGGACGCGGTCGGCTTGGGCCGGGGCCTGGGCGGGCACCTGGGGGAGTTCGGCGGTCGGAGCGACGGGCGGAACCCGGTCGGTTTCGCCCCGTTCGTCGCCGGCGTCCGGTGTGGAGTCGGCGACGGGCGGTGTGGTCGGCGTGGCTTCGGCGACGGGTTCGGCTTCGGCTTGGGGTTCTTCGCCGTCGGCTGCGGCTTCCGGAGACGAGGCCGGCTCGGCCGCGGGCTCCGCCGGGGCTTGGGCTCCGGGCTCGGCCTCGCTCTCCGCCTCGTCCTCGGTGTTCTCGGTCCTGCTCGCGGCCTCGGCCTCGCCTTCGCTCCCGCCCTCGGCAGCAGGTACGCCCGTCCTCTCGGCGGCAGCGTCCTCCGCAGCCTGGACCGGCTTGGTCAGGGACACCTGCTCCTCCGGTGCGGCGACGGTGGGTGCCTCGACCGGTACCCCCATCCCGGCCGTCGGCGCCGCGGCGGGCCGGGGCGGCGGCGTGCGCTTGGCCGGCGTGGCCGGTGGTACGTCGTCGACCGGCAGGACCGTCGTCGCGTCGGCCGAGTCCGGAGCATCGGACGAAGCCGGGGTACCGGTACCAGACGAAGCCGGAGCGTCGGATGAGACCGAAGCGTCGGACGAGACCGGAGCGTCGGGAGTGACCGGTACGACCGGAGCAATCAGAGTCTCCGAAGCGGCAGGTGCGGCAGCGGCCGGAGTCGCGGCCGGAGCCTCCGGACCCGAGGCCACCGCATAAGGCGCCTGCGGTACCGGCGGAACGCCCGGCATCCCGGGAGCCGGCGGCACCGGCGGCGCGAAGTATCGGCCGGTCGGCGCCTGCGCCGGATAGGCCGCCCACGGCGTGGGCGCCCCGGTCGGGAACCCGGCCGCCATCCCGGGCATCCCCGGCATCCCGCCCGGAACGCCGCCGGGGGTCAGACCCGACGCGAAAGCCAGCGCCTCGCGCTCGTGCTGGAAGGTGGTGATCTTCCGGACCACGAAGATCGCCGCGACGGCGGCCAGGACCAGCACGAGGTCCGCGACGCCGGACAGGATGTCGATGGTGCGCAGCCGGTCGGCGTCGGACAGCTCGATGTCCTCGTCGAGCGGGTAGGACAGCCGGCTCGCGAAGAACAGCACACCGGACGCGACCAACAACACCCACCACGCCCACAGCAGCGGCAGGCGGCCGGGAGTCCGGCCGCCGCGCTCGGCGGTCCGCGGGTCGCTCGCGCGCCACACGTCGTGCAGGATCAGCTTGGGGAACCACAGGCTGACCACCGGTACCAGCCAGCCGCCGATCGCCCATCCGGTGGAAAGGTGCTGCTTCGAGGGGCCGAACAGGTCCACGTTGGCGCGGGCCCGGTACATCCAGATGATGAACAGCACCGCGGTCGCGATCATCGACAACACGAGGAACGTGGTCGCCGCGGCCACGAGCGAGTCCGAGTCCTCGGCCTTCGTCCGCAGCGCGTCCGTCATACCGAGCTCACCGGCGTCGGCGATCTGCCGCAGGACGTCCGCACGATGGAGGAACGCCGCCGCGCACAGCCCGGCGAACACCGCCGACAGCGGCAGCAGGATGTACAACGTCACGGCGATGCCGCGCAACGCGCGAAACGGCTGCGGCAGCCAGCCGGCGTACGGCGAGACCGGATACGTTCCCGGCATGCCGTAGGGGGCCTGCGGCGCGAACTGTCCGGGCGCGTGCGGATAGACACCGGTGTACACGCCGGTCGGAGCGGGAGCGGGCGCCGGCGCGGCGTACGGATCCAGCGGGATGGGCGCCGCGGGAGCCGCGGCGGGCCCGGTGCCCACGGGGGCCGACCCGGCGCCGGGCTGCTGCGATGCGGCAGCGGCCGGGACGGCGCCGCAGTACGAACAGCGGTCGGCCCGCGTAGACCAGGTGTCGCAGGCGGAACAGTGCACGGATGAACGTCCTTCGATCGCGTGGTGCTGTGGAGACTTCGACGGGTCGGGGCGAACCGACCGGGGAGGTGCGGTCGCCGGACTCGGGGCTGCCGGGTTCCTACCCACCGTGCCGCATCATGCCGTGCCCGACCGGCACGCGGGAACGCGGAATCGTTTCGGGGCAGTTCCGGCCGCGTCCGATGCGGGCGGGCGGGCCCTTTCCGGCCGCCGCGCGCGGGCGGCTCGGAGCCTCGGGACGGCCCACCACGGACGCCGGGACGGCCTTCTACAATGGACGATCTGATCCGCGCGCCGATCCTCCACAGGTGCCGCGGTCGCGACCCCCGGAACGAACCAGTGAGTCAGCCACCCCCTCTCGCCCACCTCGGCGGGCGCTTGGCCACCGGCCTGCGTGATGTCACGCGGGACCCGGCCGCGCTGGACTCGCACGGGTTCTGGGCCGTCGTCGCCGACTTCGAGGGCGACCTGCTGTGCGCACGCTTCGACGAGGTACGACCGGCCCCGCTGCCGCCCGCGCCGTGGATCGGCCCGCCCGCCCACACCTGGACCGACTCGCTCGGCGCCGAGGCGTACCGTGCCGGGGTGCGCCGGATCCGCGAGTACATCGCCGCGGGCGACGTCTACCAGGTCAACCTGTGTCGCCTGCTCGGCGCGCCGCTGCCCGAGGGCGCCGACATCGTCGGCCTCGCGGGCCTGCTCGCGCACGGCAACCCGGCGCCGTACGCGGGAGTGATCCGGCTGCCCGACCACGATGTGCACGTCGCGTGCGCGTCTCCCGAGCTCTACCTGCACCGGGCCGGCGACCGGGTCTGGTCCGGCCCGATCAAGGGCACCGGCCGTACCGAGGCCGACCTGCTGCCCAAGGACTACGCCGAGAACGTGATGATCGTGGACCTGGTGCGCAACGACCTCGGCCGGGCGAGCGCGATCGGCTCCGTCACCGTGCCCGACCTGTGCGTGGTCGAGAAGCACCCGGGCCTGGTCCACCTCGTCTCCACCGTCGCGGGCACGTTGGCCCCGGGGGTGGGCTGGCCGGAGCTGTTCGCCGCGACCTTCCCGCCCGGTTCGGTCAGCGGCGCGCCCAAGAGCAGCGCGTTGCGGATCATCGAGGAACTCGAACCGGTTCCGCGCGGCCCGTACTGCGGCGCGATCGGCTGGGTCGACGCGGACCGCCGCGACGGCTCGCTCGCGGTGGGCATACGCAGCTTCTTCGTCCGGGACGGCCGACTGCACTTCGGCACGGGCGCGGGCATCACGTACGACTCGGACCCGCAGCGCGAGTGGGACGAGACCGAGCTCAAGGCCCGCAACCTGCTCGCGGTGGCGGCGCGGGATCAGGCTCCGGGCGCGCGGGATCACCTTCCCGGGTGGGAGGACCCGCCGGGACCGGAGTAGCACCCGTACGACCCGTACAACCCGTACAACCCGTATGACCTCGTACGACAAGAACGATGTGCACGGCCCGCGCGACGCCTCGGAGGGCGCATGAGCAGGATTTGGCTGAACGATCGCCTCGTCGACGACGAGCACGCGGTGGTTCGGGTGGACGACCACGGCCTGACCGTGGGCGACGGCGTCTTCGAGACGATGAAGGCGAGCGGAGGGCGGGCCTTCGCCGTCACCCGGCACCTGGACCGGTTGGCCCGCTCCGCGCGCGGTCTCGGGCTGCCCGCGCCGGACCCGGACCTGATCCGCCGTGCGTGTGCCGAGGTGCTGGCGGCCAACCCGCTGCCGGGGATCGGCCGACTGCGGATCACCTACACGGGCGGCCGGTCGCCGCTGGGCTCCGAGCGCGGCGACGCCGAGCCGACCCTGGTGGTGGCCCTGGCCGCGGCCAAGACCCGCGGCAAGAGTACGGCCGTGGTCACCGTCCCGTGGACCCGCAACGAGCACGCGCCGACCACCGGGCTCAAGACCACGAGCTACGCCGACAACGTGGTGATGCTCGCGTACGCCGCCGAACGCGGCGCGAGCGAGGCGCTGTTCGCGAACACGGCGGGCAACCTGTGCGAGGGCACCGGTTCGAACGTGTTCGTCGTACTCGACGGCCACGTGGTCACCCCGCCGCTGTCGGCTGGCTGCCTGGCGGGCGTATCGCGCGCGTTGGTGCTGGAGTGGGTCGGGGCCGAGGAGATCGACGTACCACTGGCCGTGCTCGCCGACGCCGAGGAGGTGTTCCTGACCTCGTCGCTGCGCGACATCCAGGCCGTACACCGGATCGACGAGCACACGCCGGACGCCCCAGGACCGCTCACCCGCAAGGCGATGGAGATCTTCGCGGCCCGCGCCGCCGCCGACATCGACCCGTGATCACCCCGCGCGGCCCGGCCAGGTTGGCCGGGTCCGCGCGCGGGCAGCACTGCCGGTAACGGGGCGCTGCGCCCGGGAAGGCGGGGGCACCCGATGACGACCACTTTGCGACCGGCCGGACCCGGCCGTGACGGCGTGTACTCGATCTGTGCCAACGGCCGAGCCATCGGCGGCGTGCACCTGACCCCATTGGGCCCGTGGGGTGTCGGCACCGGATGGATCCTGCACATCCAGGTGCTGCCGTCCCGCCGCCGCCGCGGCCACGCGTGCGTCGCGATGCTCGCGGCCGAGGAGGTCATGCGCGGCCGGCGGTGCACCCGGATGGCAGCGGCCGTCCCCGAGGGCAACCGGGCGGCGACCGGCCTCGTGCAGGCGCTGGGCTACGCCCCCGACAGTCGCCGACTCGCGGCCGGCGTACGCGCCACCGGCCTGCCCTCCGGTGTGCGGATGATGGACACCGACGAACGCGAGGAGTGGTGCGCCGCGGAGTTGCACCGCTACGCGGAGAGCCTGCGCGCGGCGGGCTGGGCCGCCCCCGCCGCGCAGGCCCGGGCGCAGGCCCGGTTGGACCACCCCACCGCGCCCGCGCCGTACACACTCGGCGACGGCGCGGCCGTGTGGGTGGCGCACGGCGTCATCCTGGCGCTGACGGCGCCGAACCCGGAGGCCACCGCGACGCTGCTCCGCGCGGCCGGCCACGTGACGGCGAGCCAGGGCCTGCACGAGATGGCCATCGACCTCTCCGACGACACCCACACGAAGGCCTGCACAGCGGCGGGATTCGCGCCGCGCACGCGTTATTGGGGGAAACCCATCCTGTGAGGGTGGGGTACATCCCTGATCCTGGATGTACTCCACGGGGAGGAGATGGAGCGGTCGGTGTCCTCCCCGAGTACTGAACCGACCGCCGATCGTGGCGTCCGGGGGCGGAGGCGGCGACGATGGGGGGAGGACCGATGCCTCGAGGCTTCGAACACCTCGAAAGTCGAACGCCTCGAAAGTCGAACGCCGTGAACGAAGCTGCGAACAAGCTGCGAACGAGGAGGCCGAGCGCATGTCCGGCGCAGATGTGGTGACCGGCGCCTTGTGCATGGCGCTGACGGGTCTCGGCCTGGTCATCGCGGTACAGAAGGCTCGCCAACGACGTTTCCTGACAGCGACGCGGTGGACCGCCGCGGCGCTGTTCCCGATCGGCCTGTACCTGACCGGCCTGGCCACACTGAGCCGCCGGGTGGGCAGCGCCGCCGCCGACTGGGCGACGGACCTCGCCTTCGGGATCAAGGCGTGGGGCGGCGTCGCGATCCTCGCGTTCGCCGTGATGCTGCTGATGATCGCCCGGATGATCGGCGGTCGAAAGAACCCGGACTCGACCGGCACGGCGGGCTCTTCGGACCTGTCCGCGCTCACCGGCGGGACCGGCGCGGGTGGCGCCCTGCCCCGCAGCCAACAGCCCAAGCCGGCCGCCGCTCCACGCTCGCGGCGCGCGGCGCGCGGTGCGGTCGACGACGAGTTCGCGGAGATCGAGGAACTGTTGCGCAAACGCGGGATCTGAAGTCGGGGAATCCCGATTTGCCGATTACCGCCGGTTGACGTGGGTTACCGGATGAACCGGGAAACACGCGCTGTGCACAACAGGCCACGCCCCGGGGTGGTGAATGTGAACGCATTCCCACGCGCGTTGTCGATGGCCGATGCCGATGCCGGAAAATGTGTTCGACTGCGCGCTTTGTTTGCACCATGTGCGGATCGTGTACGTATTCGGACCGACCGATCGCTCGGTGTGTTCGATTCACTCGTCCGGCGGTCGCGGGCGGAAGCGGGCGGTCGCGGCGGGCGGGGGAGGGGTGGACGGATGTCCCGTAACAGGACGTGAAAACGCTCCGCCGCCCCCACCTTGTGGACGGTGGGTGCGGCGGAGCGGTGACGTACGTACCCGGCGCTGCGGACAGGGGCGTGCCCGCCGTTCCGGGAGCTCAGTTCTCGGCGAGGATCTGCGAAAGTTCCCGGTCGAGGTCGAAGAAGCGATGCTCGTTGCCGGGGGTGACGGCAGCGTTCGTACGCTTCAGGAACGACTCCAGCGCCCGAGCGGGCGCTTCGAGCAGGGCTTCACCCTCCGGCGAACTGAGGGCGATGCAGACGATGCTCTGTCCGTGGCTCCGGGAGGGCCACACACGAACGTCGCCGGTGCCGGAGGGCTGACGCAGCCCGTCCGCGAGAAGGTCGCGGGCGAAGACCCAATCGACCGTCTCATCGGCACCCGTGTGGAAGGTCGCATGCACGGCGTACGGGTCCGACGAGTCATAGCGCAGTCCCGCGGGGACTGGCAATGAAGACTCGCTCGAGACGACGAGGCGCAGGTGCAGCTCACAGCTGACCGTGGTGTTCATAAGCGCCATGGCCTTTCGCTCAGTGTGCGCTCGGGGATTCGCACGTCGGCGTTCGCAACATCCCACCTGCGGACCTCTTGTAAACGTCTCTGCCCGATATACGGGCGTCTGGGTACTCCTTAAGAGCGATGCGGAGGTGTAACGTTCGCCCGCATGATTTCCGGAAGGGAACAGGCGTTCAGTTCATGCCACGAGCGGACCCGCTCCGCACCCTCGGGCCTGCACCGAACGTCTGCCCCCTTGTAGCGTTGTCAAGCCAGGCCGAGCCATGGTCGGCTCCGGCCGCAGGCCAGACGGAGGTGCCCGGTGAACGACGGCCGGTACGACGAGAGAGGAAGGCCAACGATGGACACGGGGGTCGCGGAGAACAGCGCGCACGCCACACGGGAACCCGCCGCCGACCAGGACGCCCCGAGCGATCCGGCCGGCAAGCAGGCGAAACCATTCGGCTCCCGCGCTCCCGCATTCATCAAGCGCTCGAAGCCACTGCACATGACCTGGCAGATCGGCGTCGCCGTCATCGGCTTCGCGATCATCGTCGGCGGCATCATCATGCTCCCGCTCCCGGGCCCCGGCTGGGCGGTCATCTTCCTCGGCCTGGCCGTCCTGGGCACCGAGTTCGTCTGGGCCCAACGCACCCTCCTGTGGACCAAGGACAAGGTCACCAAGGCCGCCAACCGAGCCCTGGACCCCAAGACGCGCCGCCGCAACATGATCATGCTCGCGATCGGCCTCATCCTGATCGCCGCAGCCGTGGCCCTGTACCTGTGGAAGTACGGAATGGCCCTCCCCTTCTGACCCCGCCCGGCCGCCGGGCCACCACCACGAGGTGCCCGGCGCCCGGCCGCACGCGCCCGGAGGAGGGTGGGCGCGACCTCCCCCACCCATGCGGTAATGTTCTCCCTGCGCCCGGGCGATTAGCTCAGCGGGAGAGCGCTTCGTTCACACCGAAGAGGTCACTGGTTCGATCCCAGTATCGCCCACACAGGTCAGAGCCCCGGATCAGGAAAATGATCCGGGGCTCTGCCGCGTTCACACACCACATCCGCTTCGGAACCGAATTTGCGGATACCCCGATGGGCGAGGTGGACAACCTTGTCCTGCTCCGGTGGAGCATCGCAACGAAGGTCGATGGCCCGGCGATGCGTGTCACGGGCATTCCACAACGCGGCTCCGGCACGTGACGCTTCGGCACCTCTTGAGGTGAGCGGGCGTCGGGCGGTGGGCGGGGTGGGGGTTCAGGAGTTTTAGGTGGGGGGCGGGTTGTCGGGGTGGTGCGTTCAGGGGTTGAAGTATTGACAGGGATGCTTGGGGAGGACAGGCTCCTGTGCATGTCGTGAGAGCGCTCTCACCGTTCAGGTTTCGGCGCTCCGATACTGCGTGACTTGTGCTGCCCGTGATTCGATCCGCCG
>NZ_JBITJP010000026.1:0-125968 GCF_044460165.1 Embleya sp. NPDC050154 | reverse complement strand
CACCGCCGCACCGCCGCACCGCCGCACCGCCGCACCGCCGCACCGCCGCACCGCCGCACCGCCGCACCGCCGCACCGCCGCACCGCCGCACCGCCGCACCGCCATGGGTTGTGCTCCTTCGCCATTGCGTTCGGGGCGGTGGGGGTGGAGATCTTGCTTTTTGGATGCACGTCTTCAGGAGGTCGTTCATGCGTACGCGTCACGTTCGTGGTCGGGTCAGGGCGGTGGCGGCGCTGTGTGCCGTGTTGTTGGTCGGGGGTGGGCTCGCCGGGTGTGGGGATGGTGGGGGGTCCGGCTCGGGGGATGGCAAAGTCACCTTGAATGTCGGGCTGTTCGGGACGTTCGGCTTCGAGGAGGCCGGGCTGTATGCCGAGTATCAGCAGACGCATCCGGGCATCAAGATCGTTCAGCACGACACCGAGAAGGAGGAGGACTACTGGCGTACCGTGCAGACTCGGCTTGCCGGTGGGGGTGGGATCGACGACATTCAGGGCATCGAGGTCGGGCGGATCGCCGACGTCGTGAAGAACCAGGCCGACAAGTGGGTGGATCTGAACTCGCTGGGCCTGTCCGCCGGCAACGCCCAGTACCTGCCGTGGAAGAGCAAGGCGGCGACCACCGCCGACGGGAAGGTGTTGGGGGCCGGGACCGATACCGGTCCGATGGCGATCTGCTACCGCAGCGACCTGTTCAAGGCGGCCGGACTGCCCACCGATCGGGACGAGTTGGCACGGCGCTGGTCCACGTGGGAGGGATACGTCGAACTGGGGCGGCAGTTCCAGGCGAACGCCCCGAAGAAGACGCATTACCTGGACAGTGTGACCGGGTTGTACAACGCGATCATCGGGCAGCAGCAGGAGTCCTACTACGATCAGGCCGGCAAGCCGATCTACGACACCAACCCGACCGTGAAGCATGCGTGGGACCTGGCCACCCAGGCTGCCGACGGCAAACTGTCCGCCACGTTGCAGCAGTTCCAGAGCGACTGGAACCAGGCGTTCGCGGCCGACGGCTTCGCGTCGCTCTCCTGCCCGGCATGGATGATCGGGTACATCAAGACTCAGGCCGGTGACGCGGGCAAGGGCAAGTGGGATGTTGCTCCCGGCCCCGGTGGCACCGGCAACTGGGGTGGCTCGTACCTCGCCATTCCCAAGGGCGGCAAGCACCACAAGGAAGCCGCGGAACTGGTCGCCTGGCTCACCGCGCCCGAGCAGCAGACCAAGATGTTCCAGAAGCAGGGGAACTTCCCGTCCAAGACCGGCGCGATCGAGAGCGTCAAGGCGACCACGGATCCCTACTTCAACAATGCGCCGATCGGCGCGATCTTCAGCACGGCCGCGGAGCGGATGCCCGTGCAGGTCACCGGAGTTCGGCACAACGACATCAAGGAGAACATCACCACCGCGCTGACTTCCGTGGAGGCACAGGGAGTCAAGCCGGACGATGCGTGGAAGCAGGCGCGCGACGCGGTCAAGAACGCCCTCGCAAGCTGACGGCGACCACCCGCGACGAAGCCGACAGCCGGCTACGGACTCCGGCGCCGCGCCGGCCACGGTCCGCGGCGCCCGCTCGGGGCGCCGAACAACGCACCAGGCCCGGGACCGCACCACGGCTCATGCCACGGCCCGCACCACGGCCCGCACCAAGGTCCGTGCCGGCAGCAGGGCAGCCGGCGTCCGTGACGCCGTATCGGACCCGCCCCTCCGGGCCGCCCCTTTCGGTGGCCCGACCGTCCCTCCTCGGTCGGGTCACCCCCACGCCCGCCCACCCACCTCACCCGGCCCGGAGTGATCCCGATGGCGGCACCACCCCCCGCTCGTGAAGCCCGATCCCGACTTCGATCCGGGGCCCGATCCCGACCCGAGCCCCCATCCGACCCCCGGCCCGACTCCCTTCCCCAAACGCCCACTTCCCTCCTGACTCCCCGTCAAATGTGGCGACGACGCGCCAACACCGCGTCGCCCTACGCCTTCGTCGCGCCCTTCTTCGTCCTGTTCATCGCCTTCGGGCTGTTCCCGCTCCTCTACACGGGCTATATCTCGCTGCACCGCGTTCGCCTGCAGAACCCGGACGAGATGACCTGGCTCGGCCTGGAGAACTACACCAACCTCTGGCACGACCGGTTCTTCTGGAAGGCGCTGCGCAATACCTTCACCATCGGCGTGATCTCGACCGTGCCGCAGCTGTGCATGGCGCTCGGCCTGGCGCATCTGCTCAATCGGCGGCTGCGCGGGCGGACCTTCTTCCGGGTCGCGATTTTGATGCCCTACGCGACGTCCGTAGCCGCCGCGACGCTGGTGTTCGGTGGCCTGTTCGGGCGTGACTACGGCATGGTCAACTGGTTCCTCGGCCTGTTCGGCGTCGACAACGTCGACTGGTACAACGGCACTTGGACCTCACAGATCGCCATCTCCACCATCGTCACCTGGCGTTGGGTCGGCTACAACACGCTGATCTATCTCGCCGCGATGCAGGCCATTCCGCACGATCGTTACGAGGCGGCCGCGCTGGACGGGGCGAAGTCCTGGCACCAGTTCCGGCACGTGACCATTCCCGGACTGCGGCCGACGATCGTGTTCACCGTCGTGGTCTCGACGATCGGCGCGATGCAGATCTTCGCCGAGCCGTTGCTGCTTCAGGGTGGACCGATCGGTGTACGCGGTGGGGCCTCCCACCAGTACCAGACCATCGGGCTCTACATGTACGAGACCGGGTGGAGCAACTACGCGCTCGGCAAGGCATCCGCGATCGCGTGGACGACGTTCCTGATCATTCTTCTGGTCATCGGGGTCAACGCGCTCGTCTCCAGGAGTCGTTCGCGCCGCGAGACCCGGGAGGGCCGCTGACATGGCAGGTACGACAGGTACACCCGTTGCCCCCTCGCACCCCACCGGCCGGGAATCCGACGGTCCATCGACGCCGGCGCCGCGGACGGGGTGGGGCCGTACTCGCCGATCCAAGCACTCCCGTCAGCTCCACGGCGGTCCCCTCGTGTACGTGATCCTGGGCTTCGCGACCCTGCTTTCGGTGTTCCCCTTCTACTGGTCGATCGTCGCCGCCACTCGCAGTAATGCCGACATCAACCACGTACCGCCGCCCCTCACGCCGGGTGGCAACCTGCTCTCCAACTTCGACAAGGCGCTCGACGAGGCCGACATCGTCCAGGCGTTGATCAATTCGACGATCGTGTCGGCCACCGTCGCCGCCGGCACCGTGCTGTGTTCGACGCTGGCCGGATTCGCCTTCGCCAAGCTGCGGTTCCGGGGGCGCGGCATCCTGCTCGGGATCACGGTCGCGACGATGATGATCCCGCCGCAACTCGGGCTGATTCCGCTGTTCATGATCATGGCGAAGTTGCAGTGGGTGAACCAGTTGCAAGCCGTCATTCTGCCCACGTTGGTTACCGCGTTCGGCGTGTTCTTCATGCGGCAGTACCTGCTGGAGGCGCTGCCCGACGAACTGATCGAGGCCGGCCGGGTGGACGGCGCGTCCTACGCGCGAATCTTCTGGTCGATCGTCGTGCCGATCGCCCGCCCGGCGATGGCGGTGCTCGGCCTGCTCACCTTCATGACCACGTGGAACGACTTCTTCTGGCCGATCATCGCGTTGTCGTCGAGCAATCCGACCGTGCAGGTCGCGATCAACTCGCTCGGCGGGGGTTACGTGCACGACCAGTCGATCATCCTCGCCGGAACGTTGCTGGGAACGCTGCCCGTCCTGGTGGTCTTCGGCCTGCTCGGCCGGCAGATCGTCGGCGGCATCATGCAGGGCGCGGTCAAGGGCTGACCACAGCCGACGCCATCGAGGCCCCGGGCCGACGAGGCCGTCGAGCCGACGAGGCCGTCGAGCCGACGAAGCCATCGAGCCGACGAAGCCATCAGGAAAGGAATTCCCATCATGACCGACCACGCCCTGACCGCCCGACCGGCGCTGTCGACCCGCCTTGACGGCGGCTTTCCACCCGGATTCGTCTGGGGTGCCGCCACCGCCGCCTATCAGATCGAGGGGGCCGCGGCCGAGGACGGTCGAGCACCGTCGATCTGGGACACCTTCAGCCGGATCCCCGGCCGGGTACACGCCGGCGACACCGGCGACGTGGCCACCGATCACTATCACCGCTATCGCGAGGACGTCGCCCTGATGGCCGAACTCGGCCTGGGCGCCTACCGGTTCTCCATCGCCTGGGCTCGGGTTCTGCCCACCGGGAGTGGCCCGGCCAACGCGGCCGGGCTGGACTTCTACGACCGGCTCGTGGACGAACTCCTCGCGCACGGCGTGGATCCGTACGCGACGCTCTATCACTGGGACCTGCCCCAGGCGCTCCAGGACACGGGCGGGTGGGGCGCGCGTGACACCTCGGCCCGATTCGCCGAGTACGCGCGGGTGGTGGCGGCGCGGCTCGGTGACCGAGTGCGCGACTGGACCACGCTCAACGAGCCCTGGTGCTCCGCGTTCCTGGGATACGGATCGGGCGTACACGCGCCGGGGTCGACCGACCAGGAGTTGTCCCTGCGCGCGAACCATCACCTGTTGCTCGCGCACGGGCTCGGCGTCGGGGCGCTGCGGGCCGAACTGCCGACCGGGCATCGGATCGGGATCACCCTCAACCCGGCGGCGGTACGGCCTCTTTCGGACCGGCCGGCGGACTTGGACGCCGTGCGCCGGGTGGACGGCCTGGCCAACCGGATCCAGGTCGGCCCGCTGCTGCGCGGCGAGTATCCGGCGGACGTGCTTCGGGACACCGCCTCGGTGACCGACTGGGCGTTCGTCCGGGACGGCGACCTCGCCGAGATCGCCCGGCCGATCGACATGCTCGGGGTGAACTACTACACGCCGCTGCTGGTGGGCGGAGCCGAGGACGGTGCCACCGAGGCCGGCCGAGCCGCCGCGCCTCGCGACGACGGCCACGGCGCGAGCGCGTACTCACCGTGGCCCGCGTGCGCGGACGTGCGGTTCGCGCAGGCGCCGGGCGAACGCACCGCGATGGGCTGGGGGATCGACCCGAGCGGGCTGTACGACGTGCTGACCCGGTTGCGGGCCGAGGCGCCGGGGCTGCCGCTGATGGTGACCGAGAACGGCGCGGCGTACGAGGACCGGGTGGACGCGACGGGCGCGATCGAGGACGTCGAACGCACGGCCTACATCGCGGCGCACGTCGCGGAGGTGGGCCGGGCGATCGACGACGGGGTGGATGTTCGGGGCTATTTCGTGTGGTCCCTGTTGGACAATTTCGAGTGGGCGTACGGATACGCGAAGCGCTTCGGCATCGTGCACGTGGACTTCGCGACCGGTCGGCGTACACCCAAGCGCAGCGCACGCTGGTACGCGGCGGTGATCGCCGACAATCGGGTGCTCGGGGCCGATCCGGCCTCGGACGGAATGGGGAGCATTGACCAGGACTGACGGTCGGAGCAAGGCCGCCTCGGCGGCCGAGCCGCCGACCCTGGAGACGGTGGCGGCGGTGGCCGGGGTGTCCCGCGCCACCGTCTCGCGGGTGATCAACAGCTCGCCCAAGGTCAGCCCGCGGGTGCGCGAGGTGGTCGAGGCGGCGATCGCGCGGACCGGATACGTGCCCAACCGGGCGGCTCGCACGCTGGTCACTCGGCGCACCGACTCGGTGGCGCTGGTCGTCCAGGAGCCGGAGACGCGGTTGTTCGGCGATCCGTACCTGTCGGCGATCGTGCGTTCGGTGGGTGCGGAACTGGCGGATACGGACCATCAGTTGGTGCTCATGATGGTGCGCACCATCGAGCAGCAGGATCGGCTGGAGCGGTACCTGCGTGGCGGGCACGTGGACGGGGCGCTGCTGGTGTCGTTGCACGGCGACGACTCGCTGGCGGGGCGGCTGCACGGTGCCGGGATGCCGGTGGTGGTGGGTGGGCGGCCGTTGGGTTCGGACGCCGACTTCGTCTACGTCGACGCGGACAATGTGGGCGGTGCGCGTGCGGCGATCGAGCATTTGAGCGTGCGTGGGCGGCGGCGGATCGCGACCATTGCCGGACCACAGGACATGTGTGCGGGGGTGGACCGGCTGCGCGGCTACCTGGACGCGGTACCGGGGCGCCCGCTCGTGGCGCATGGCGACTTCAGTCGGGCGGGCGGGGCGGCGGCGATGCGCACGCTGTTGGCCGAGGATCCGGACCTGGACGCGGTGTTCGCGGCGTCGGATCTGATGGCGGTCGGGGCGATGGCGGTGTTGGGGGAGGCGGGTCGGCGAATTCCGGAGGACGTGGCGGTCGTCGGATTCGATGACGCGGACGTTGCGGGGTGGGCGGAGCCTTCGCTGACCACGGTGCGGCAACACGTGGCGAAGCAAGGGCGTTTGATGACGCGGCTGTTGCTGGATCGGATCGGGGGTGGGGTGGGCGCGGCGTCTGTGGTGTTGCCGACGACGTTGGTTGAGCGGTGCTCCTCGTGAAGCGTCGCGGGTGGGGTGGCCTCAAGCGCCGGCCAGGCTGGTTGGATTCTTGGCTGGGCTTGGGTGTTGGTGGGCTTGGGGTGGCCTCAAGCGCCGGCCGGGCTGATCTGGCCTCAAGTGCCGGCCGGGCTGGTTTGGCCTCAAGCGCCGGCCGGGCTGGTGATGCCGGTTGGGCTTGGGTGTTGGTGGGCTTGGGGTGGCCTCAAGCGCCGGCCGGGCTGATCTGGCCTCAAGCGCCGGCCGGGCTGATCTGGCCTCAAGCGCCGGCCGGGCTGGGTTGGCCTCGAGTGCCGGCCGGGCTGATTTTGGCGTTGTGGGCAGGCCGGGCCGAGTTGGGGGTTGGCTGGGGTGTGGGCCGAATGTGTGGTGTCGATGTCGGGAAGTCGACACGGTGATGGGTGAGATTTTCGGGTGGATGGGCTCTGAGATGGGTGTTTTTTCAGGTCTTATCACGTCACGTGACCGGTGGTGACCAGGACCCGATGTTCCGCCGGATGGGGGATCGCGCGATGATCTCCCGGTGACCGATACCTGTCTACCGATCCGCTGCGCGTGCACGGGGGTACACCAGTGACCGGCGCCGGGACCGGACTGCTGTTCTCTCCCTGGCTTTGGCTGGCGATGCCGCTGATCGTTTCCATCGACGCCGTGCTTCCGATCGTGCCCGGTGACGAACTCGTGATGGCCGCCGCGGCGGTCGCGGACGGTGACCTCCGGTACATCGTCCTGGTACTGCTGACCGCCGGGGTCGGCGCGTTCATCGGGGATCAATGCGCCTACGCGGTGGGCCGCGCACGGCTGCGTCGCGGGGGCGACGCCGTGCTGGGGCCGCGCCGGCAGAAGGCGATGGATCTGGCCCGCAGCGCGCTGGCCAAGGGCGGGATGTCCGCGCTGATCGCGGCCCGCTTCCTGCCCGGCGGGCGGACCGCGGTGAACATGCTCGCCGGCCGACTGGGCTACCCGCGCCCGCAGTTCCGCGCGGCGACTCTGGTCGGGGCGACCATCTCGGTGTCGTACGCGATGACCGTCGGCACGCTGGCCGGCCGCATCGTCCAGGACAGCCCGCTGTTCGTGGCCCTCGGCGGGATGGCGTTGGGCGCCTCCGTACCGGTGATCGTGGGCGTGCCGGCACGTGTCGTGCGTGAGCTCCGCCGCCGGCGGCACGCCGGCGAGACGACCGCCGCCACCGTCGAGGTCTGAGAAGCCGGCGGGACGAGCGACAGTGGGGCGCGGGATCACCATCGATCCCGCGCCCCACTCGTCTCGGGGCCGGTTCGCTCCACCGCGACCGTCCCGCCCCGACCGTCCCGGCTCGAACTACCCCGCCCCGCGCTCCGTGAGCATCGAGCGCATCAGGTCGATCTCCGAGCTCTGGCCCATCACCATCGTGTTCGCCAGATCCCGGACCTGCTGCACCTGCGCGCGGGTCTGACCCTCGCGGGCCATCGCCACTCCCGCTTCGTGGTGCGCGATCATCAGCTGGAGGAACATCACCTCGGCGTCCTTGCCGTGCAACGTCGCCAGCCGGTCCAACTGCGCCTGCGTGGCCATGCCCGGCATCAACTGGGTGTCCGCGCCGGCCGCCGGCGTACCGTGCCCCGAGTGGTTCGGCATCGAGCCCGGCGTCATCCATTGCATGACCGGCCGGGTCGAACCGAGCGTCAGGCCCCACATCTGGAGCCAGGACGCCATCCGGCCGATCTGCTCCTGCTGGGTCAGCGCGATGTCGTACGCGAGCTTTCGCGTCGCGTCGTCCTGCGTCAGGTCGCGGATCATCATCGCCATCTGCACGGCCTGCGCGTGGTGCGTGCGCATGTCACGCGCGAACCCGGCGTCGACGGAGTCGTCGGCGGGCGGGTTCGGCACGGCGGCCGGCGCCGGACCGAGGGACCGGGTGGGCGTGGTCGCCGTGGCAGGCTTGTTCGAGTCGTCCGACGAACACGCGGCCAGCGCCGGCACCGCGAGCAGACCGGTCGCGACGATCATCGCGACCCGTGCTCGGGGCCTCACGAGGTCGGCTTCCCGACCCCACCCGTGCACGGCGAGCCGGGCTCCGGGGTCTGCTTGCCTTCCTTGTACGCCTTGATGAACTGGTCCAGACGCGGGTCGCTCGCGTTGTCCAGCTTGAGCTGCAGACCCCACGCCGAGGCGACGACCGGCTTGTCCAGGCCCTCGTACGGGCTCAGCATCATGTACGTCTTGCCCTTGACCTTGGACTTCAGGATCTCGAGCTGGTCCGCGGGCAGGTTGGACTGGTAGGTGAGCCACACGGTGCCGTGCTCGAGCGAGTGCACGCCGTTGCGGTTCGGTATCGGCGAGTCGTAGATCCCGCAGTTCTGCCAGACCGGGTCGTGTTCGCCGCCGACCGGCGGGATCTGCTTGTAGGTGACGTCCTTGGGCTTGGCGATGTGCCCCTGCGACGCCGTGTACGCGCTGACCCCGACGATGTCGCTCTTGACGCTGGGGTCCGGCTTGACGTCGGCGATGACGTTCGAAGCGCTCGACTTGTCGCCGTCGTCGTCGCTGGAGGACATGACCACGGCGGTCAGCCCCGCCACCAGGGCGATGACCGCGAGGCCCGACGCGGTGAAGATGATCGCCGAGCGGCGCTTGGCGGCCTTGCGCTCCTGCTCGCGCTGAGCGGCCACCCGCTCACGGGTCGCCGCCATCCGGGCGGACCGCTGCGCCTTGCTCTGCTTCTTCGAGGTGTTGGGGGACTGTTGCCCCATGGCTCCGCCTTATTCCGATTCCGGATTCGTTTGTGGACCGTGCGAGGGTGTGCCGCGCGGATCACGTACGACTGACGCAGAGCACCGTCAGATCGGGGGCGTCCTTGGCGGGCGTCGGCGCGAGCGCGATACCGAGGGCGTCCGGTTCGGCCAACCACGGCGGGAGCATCGAACTGGGCGCGGGCGCGACCACCGGCGGCAGCGGCGGAACGGTGGCGGGTACGCACGCGTGCGTGCGGTCGCCGCATTGCCCCGAGCCGTCGCCCTTGTCGTCCGGACCGCCACTGTCCCGGTCCTGGTGCGCGGTGTGGTGGAACGGGCACACCGTCGGGATCGTGGCGGTCGAGGGCACCGACTCGGCGTGGATCGGGAACGCGCTGCCGAGCAGCGCGGCGCACGCCAGAGCAGCCCCGGCCAACAGCCGGATCACCGGCCGCAGCGGGACTGCCAGCGAGGCCATCCGTTGCGTCACGGGCCCTATTGTCACCTGAAGGAGTGACCCTGTGGGAAGTCGGGGCGCGATCTTTCGTCGTCGTGACTGGGCCGTGACTGTGCAGGTGTCTCCACCGGCGGCCGTACCGACGCGCGCCGGGCCCGGGCCGGGTCCCGCCCGGGGGCGGGAAACCGAGGCAAGGTTCCCGCTCCCGGCTCGATAGCATCGGTGTGCGAGCGATGCCGGCTCGCCTTGCAGCACACGCCAACCACACGTCAGGAGACGAACGGTGTCCGAAGCCCGAGTGACCATCAGCCGCGACCCGGACCGGGACGAGCGGGTGGTGACCACGGGCACTACGGCTGCCGACCTCTTCGAAGGCGACCGCTCGGTGGTCGCCGCGCGCGTGGCCGGCCGGCTCGTGGACCTGGCGTACGTCGTGGTCGACGGCGACGAGATCGAACCGGTCGAGATCGGCTCCGAGGACGGTCTGAACATCCTGCGCCACTCGGCCGCGCACGTGATGGCCCAGGCGGTCCAGGAACTGTTCCCCGAGGCCAAGCTCGGCATCGGTCCGCCGATCAAGGACGGCTTCTACTACGACTTCGACGTCGAGACGCCGTTCCACCCGGACGATCTCAAGCGCATCGAGAAGAAGATGCAGGAGATCATCAAGCAGGGGCAGCGCTTCGCCCGCCGGGTTACCACCGACGAGGACGCGCGCGCCGAACTGGCCGACGAGCCGTACAAGCTGGAGCTGATCGGGCTCAAGGGCTCCGCCGCCGAGGCCGCCGAAGGTGCCTCCGCCGAGGTCGGCGCCGGCGAGCTGACCATCTACGACAACCTGAACGCGAAGACCGGCGAGCTGTGCTGGAAGGACCTCTGCCGAGGCCCGCACCTGCCCACCACCCGCAACATCCCCGCGTTCAAGCTGATGCGCTCGGCCGCCGCCTACTGGCGCGGCAGCGAGAAGAACAAGCAGCTCCAGCGCATCTACGGCACCGCGTGGCCGAGCAAGGACGAGCTCAAGGCCTACACGACCTTCCTCGAGGAGGCCGAGAAGCGCGACCACCGCAAGCTCGGCGCCGAGCTGGACCTGTTCTCCATCCCCGAGGAGATCGGCTCGGGCCTGGCCGTCTTCCACCCCAAGGGCGGCATCATCCGCCGCACCATGGAGGACTACTCGCGGCGGCGGCACGAGGAGGCGGGCTACGAGTTCGTCTACACGCCGCACGCGACCAAGGGGAAGCTCTTCGAGCTGTCCGGCCACCTGGACTGGTACGCCGACGGCATGTACCCGCCGATGGAGCTGGACGAGGGCCAGAGCTACTACCTCAAGCCGATGAACTGCCCGATGCACAACCTGATCTACCGGGCCCGGGGGCGCTCGTACCGCGAGTTCCCGCTGCGGCTGTTCGAGTTCGGCACGGTCTACCGCTACGAGAAGTCCGGCGTGGTGCACGGGCTGACCCGCGCACGCGGCTTCACCCAGGACGACGCGCACATCTACTGCACGCGCGAGCAGATGGCGGACGAGCTGGACTCGCTGCTGACCTTCGTGCTGAACCTGCTGCGCGACTACGGCCTCGACGACTTCTACCTGGAGCTGTCCACCAGGGATCCGGAGAAGTCGATCGGCACCGATGAGAACTGGACCGAGGCCACCGAGACGCTGCGCCAGGCCGCGCAGAAGCAGGGTCTGGAGCTCGTCGACGACCCGGGCGGCGCCGCGTTCTACGGCCCGAAGATCTCGGTCCAGACCAAGGACGCGATCGGCCGCACCTGGCAGATGTCGACCATCCAGGTCGACTTCAATCTGCCGCAGAGGTTCGACCTCGAATACACCGCCTCCGACGGCACCCGGCAGCAGCCGGTGATGATCCACCGCGCGCTGTTCGGCTCGATCGAGCGCTTCTTCGCGGTGCTGCTCGAGCACTACGCGGGCAAGATGCCGCCGTGGCTCGCGCCGGTCCAGGTGGTCGGCATCCCGATCACCGAGGAGCACGTGCCCTACCTCGAAGAGGTCGCGGCCAAGCTCAAGGCGCACGGCATCCGGGTCGAGATCGACGACTCGGCGGACCGCATGCAGAAGAAGATCCGCAACGCCAACAAGTTCAAGATCCCGTACATGCTCCTGGCGGGCGACGAGGACGTGCAGGCCGGCGCGGTGAGCTTCCGCTACCGCAGCGGCGAGCAGAACAACGGTGTCGCGATCGACGACGCGGTGGCCGAGATCGTCAAGGCCGTCCAGGACCGCATCCAGATCTGACGTGGTGTCACCGACCGCGGCCCGGGACCGTGCGACAGCGCGCGGTTACCGGGTCGCGGCCCTTCCCGGCCCACGGCATATGCTTCCTGGCATGACGAGCGAGCCCGAGATCCAGGATGGGGTTGGGGGGCCGGATGCCTTTGCCCGGCTGTGGACTCCCCATCGGATGGCGTACATCAAGGGTGAGAACAAGCCGTCGGGGCCGACCCCCGACGACGGGTGCCCGTTCTGCCGGATTCCGGCGCTGAGCGATGTCGACGGGCTCGTCGTCGCGCGGGGCGAGCAGGTCTACGCGGTGCTGAACCTGTACCCGTACAACGGTGGTCACCTGATGGTGGTGCCCTATCGGCACGTCGCGGACTACACCGACCTGGACGACGCGGAGACCATCGAACTCGCCCGGTTCACCAAGCTCGCGATGGCCACGCTGCGCAAGGTGTCCGGCGCGCAGGGGTTCAACATCGGGATGAACCAGGGCCACGTCGCCGGGGCCGGGATCGCCGCGCACCTGCACCAGCACCTGGTGCCGCGCTGGGGTGGCGACACCAACTTCATGCCCGTCGTCGGGCACACCAAGGTGCTGCCGCAACTGCTCGCGGACACGCGCGAGATGTTGGCCGCCGCCTGGCCGGTCGACTGACCGGGGCGGTCGGCGTTCCGGGGGCGCGGACCCGCCGCGGGCGCGGTGGGCGTGCCCGGGCCCGGTGGCAGGATCCAAGCGGCTGTTGTCAAGGAGAAGAGCTTTGAGCGCACGACCGGTTCTCGTGTACGACGGCGACTGCGGTTTTTGTACCCGGTCGGTGGAGTTCGCGCAGAAACACATCCCGTTCGACGCCGACGTGGTGGCCTGGCAGTTCGCCGAGTTGGAGGAGCTCGGGGTCGAGCAGCACCGTGCCGAGCACGAGGTGTTGTGGGTGACCCCCATCGGCACCGTCTACGGCGGACACCACGCGGTGGCCAAGCTGTTCATGAACGCCGGCGGCCCGTGGGCCCTCGCCGGTGCCGCGCTGCGCGTGCAGCCGGTGAGCATCGCCGCGCACGGCGTGTACCGCCTGGTCGCGGACAACCGTGACCGCATGCCCGGCGGCACTCCCGCGTGCGCGATGCCGGCCCACTTGCGGCCGGACACCGTCAACGCCGCAGGGTGACCCGCCGGGCGGCTCTCGCGGTGGCCGCGTGCTCGCTGACCGCGTATCTCCTGCTGGGCACCTTCGGGTCCGCCGACATGTGGTGGCTGGGCGATCTGAAGGTGTATCGGCAGGGCGGGGTGGACGTGCTGGCCGGCCACGGTGAGCTGTACACGATCCGGCCGGGACGGCTGCCGTTCACCTACACACCGTGGGCCGGGCTGACCTTCACGCCACTGGCGTGGTTGCCGTGGGGCGCGGTCGAGGTGCTCGGGGTGGTGGGCAACCTGGCGTTGCTCGGTACGGCGACCTGGCTCGCGTGGGGGATCCTCGGCCTGCGCGGCGACGACCGGGTACGGGCGACCGCGCTGAGCGCCGCCGCCCTGTTGTGGACCGAGCCGGTCCAGGAGAACCTGCGCTTCGGGCAGATCAACCTGTTGCTGCTGGTCCTGGTGCTGGCCGACTTCGCGCGCCCGCGCGGCGCGCGGTTCGCCGGGGTCGGCGTCGGTCTGGCGGCCGGGCTCAAGCTCACCCCGGCGATCTTCATCCCGTACCTCCTGCTGACCGGGCGCGTGCGCGAGGGGCTGACCGCGCTGGGGGTGTTCGTCGGTACCTTCGCGGCGGCGTTCGCGGTGCTGCCGCGCGAATGCGCGGACTACTGGGGCGGGTTGTTCCTGGATGACGCCCGGATCGGGCTGGCCCAGTTCCCCGGCAACCAGTCCGTGCACGGCGCGGTGACCCGCCAGTTCGGCGCGCAGTCGCCGCCGGGATGGTTGTGGCCGCTGCTGGCGGTCCTGGTCGCGGCGGTGGGCATGACGCTCGCGGTCGCGGCGGCGCGACGCGGGGCGGCCCTGGCCGGGATGGGGTTCTGCGCGCTGACCGCGCTGCTGGTGTCGCCGATCTCCTGGACGCACCACTGGGTATGGGCGCTGCCGCTGGTGATCGTGCTCGCCGACCGGGTCCGGCGTACCCGCTCGTGGCCGGCCTGGGGTGTGCTCGCGGCGGTGTTCGCGGTCGCCGCGGCCTATCCGATGGAGCGCGCCCGGGTGTCCGGGGTGCTGCCGAGCGGGATCGTGTGGACGGTGCCGTTCGGTGACGGCGCCGAGTTGGACCTGCACGGTTGGCAATTGATCGTGGGCAACGCGTACGTGCTCGTCGCCGTGGCCGGGTTGGCCGTGGCCGCCTGGGCGCTGGTCGCGGATCGCCGGCATTTCACCTGTTCGACCGGTTTGACCCCGGCCGCCGAGCCCGACCCGGATCCCTCTTCGTAGACTCGTCGTACTTTCAGGTGATCCGTTCCAGCCGCCACGGCGGGTGATCGCGGGTCGTACGGCGAGGCGGGCGCGATGTGGGCGAAGGCGCTGCGGGTGGTCGCCCCGATCGTTGCCGCGCCCGGTTCGCGCACCGGTGCCCGAGTCGTGGGGGAGTGGCCGGGCGGTGGGCTCGGCGCGGGCCGCACGACGGTTCGAGTGATGATCCGATCATGCCTAGACTGAGCCGAACGGGGAGCGGCCCGGTCGCCGGCGAGGCGGCGAGGGGGCCGGGGGCGGAGACGGCACGCATGGGCAGCAAGGCTCGGTCCGCCGACGGCGATACCTCCCCTGACCAGGCCCGCGGCCTCGGCAGGTTCCGTTTCCCGGGCAGGGCCCGCTCGATCGGCCTCGCCGCGGTCGGTCTGCTGGTCGCGATCGGCATCGTCGTCACCGTCGGCGGCGCGGCACCCCCGCCGCCCACGACCCGGCCGCTGCTCCTCGGCGGCGTCATACCCGGCCCCGAGGGACCGATCGCGCTGCCCACCGACGCGCCGCCGGTACCGCCCACCGACGCCGAGCGGGCCTGGCTCGCGCAGGGCAGCGTCCCGGGCGACACCCCGCGTTTCCGGGCGATGGCCGAGCGCGCGCTGCTGGACATGCGGGTACTGACCCAGCCCGACGGTTCGGTCGCCGCGGCGTGGTTCGGGATCTGGAAGTACGTCTGGCCGCGCGACGCCGCGTGGGTCGCGGCGGCCTTCACCGTCACCGGCCACGACCGGGAAGCGCTCGCGGTGCTGCGCCGACTGGCCGCGCTGCAACGGGCCGACGGCACCTGGGAGGCGCGCTACCGCCTGGACGGGGGACCGGTCGGCGACAAGCGGGCGGCGCAGTTGGACGGCAACGGCTGGGTGCCGTGGGCGGTCTGGTTCTGGTACGTCCACCAGGACCCCCGGGCTCCGGGGACGGCGGCCGCGCTCGCCGAGTTGTGGCCGACGGTGCGCAGGGCCGGTGACGCGGTGGCCGGTCGGTTGCGCGCGGACGGGCTGCCGCCGCGTGGTTCGGACTACTGGGAGACCCGCACCGACCAGGTCACCCTGGGCACCGCCGCGCCGCTGTCGGCGGGGCTGCGGGCGGCCGCCGACCTGGCGCGGCGCACCGGCAGCGGGGCCGAGGAGCAGCGCTGGACGGGCGCCTCGACGCGACTCGATCGTGCGGTCCGCGAGGAATTCGGGCCGCACGGCTATCCGCGCACGGCGTCGGCCGAGGGCGGCGCGGACACCGCGGTGACGTGGCTGGGCCCGCCGTTCGCGCGCGCGGACGCCGGCGTCACCGGCGCCGTCCGCCGATCCGCCGAATTGTTGACCCTGCCCAACGGCGGGATCCTGCCGGGCGAGCGCTGGGGCGGCGATCCCACCGCGGCCTGGACCCCGGAGACCGCGTCCTTTGCGCTGTTCAGCGCGGCGAGCGGGGATCGGGCCGGGGCGCGCAGCCGGCTCGATTGGCTCGCCGACCATCGCACGGCGGCCGGATCGTTGCCGGAGAAGGTCGACGCGCACGGCAAGCCGGCCTCGGTGGCCCCGCTGGCGTGGACGTCGGCGACCGTGCTGCTGTCGCTGGTCGCGCTGGACCGGGCGCTGCCGATCCCCTGAGCGGGCGGGGCACGATCGGCCGACCCGCGCGACCGGCCCCGGGCCCGGCGAGCGGCTCGCCCCGCGCCCCACGCGGCACGACACCCTTTGGACGGGCGCACTCCCGGGTCGGCCGACCCCCCATCCGTACCGCGCCCCACCGGCACGGCTCCCCCAGTGCGCCGCCGAAGCGCCCCGGCATCCCCGTACGGGACGATCCGGCGGCGCACGAGCCGGTCCGACGGCCGCGACGGGGTGCGCCCGGCCGCCGGACCGGATCGGCTCGTGGGGTCTAGGCGTCGGTGTCGGCGGTGACCTTCGCGGCGAGTTGCGGGGGCATCGGGTCGTGCCGGCAGTAGGCGCGGGCGAACTGGCCCGTGCCGTGGCTGATCGAGCGCAGGTCGATCGCGTAGCGGCTGATCTCGATCTCGGGGACCTCGGCGCGGATCAGGGTGCGGCCCGAGCCGGTCGGTTCGGTGCCCACCACCCGGCCGCGGCGCGAGCTCAGGTCGCTGAGCACGCCGCCGACGTACTCGTCGGAGACGGTGACCCGCACCTCGGACACCGGCTCCAGCAGGTGGATCCGGGTGCTCGCGGCGGCCTCGCGCAGCGCCAGCGCGCCCGCCATCTGGAAGGCCATGTCGGAGGAGTCGACGGAGTGCGCCTTGCCGTCGGTCAGCGTCACGCGCAGGTCCACCATCGGGTAGCCGGCGGCGACGCCCTTCTCCATCTGCGCCCGGACGCCCTTCTCCACCGACGGGATGAAGTTGCGTGGCACCGAGCCGCCGAACACCTTGTCCACGAACTCGAAGCCGGAGCCGCCGGGCAGGGGCTCGACGTCGATCTCACAGATCGCGAACTGGCCGTGTCCGCCGGACTGTTTCACATGCCGACCGCGTCCGCTGGCCTTCTCCGCGAACGTCTCGCGCAACGACACCTTGTGCGTGACCGCGTCCACCGCGACCCCGTAGCGGCTGCGCAGCCGGTCGAGCAGCACCTCGACGTGCGCCTCGCCCATGCACCACAGGACCAGTTGATGGGTGTCGGTGTTGTGCTCCAGGCGCAGCGTGGGGTCCTCGGCGACCAGGCGCGCGAGCGACTGGGAGAGCTTGTCCTCGTCGGCCTTACTGTGCGCGCGGATGGCGACCGGCAGCAGCGGGTCGGGCATCATCCACGGCTCCATCAGCAGCGGATCGTCCTTGTCCGAGATGGTGTCGCCGGTCTCGGCCCGGGTCAGCTTGGCGATCGCGACGATGTCGCCGGCGATGCCCCGGTTGAGCGAACGCTGCTGCTTGCCCAGCGGGATCGACATCGCGCCGATCCGCTCGTCCAGGTCGTGGTCCTCGTGGCCGCGGTCGGCCATGCCGTGGCCGGAGACGTGCACGGTCATGTCCGGGCGCAGGGTGCCGGAGAAGATCCGGACCAGCGAGATCCGCCCCACGTACGGGTCGGACGTCGTCTTGACCACCTCCGCCGCGAGTGGGCCCTCGGGGTCGCAGGTCAGCGGGTCGTGCGGCTTGCCGTCCGGGGTGGTCACCGGCAGCACCTCGTGCTCGGGCGGTGCCGGACAGGCGCGGACGATGCCTTCCAGGAGTTCGATGGTGCCCAGTCCGTTCGGCGCGACCGCGAGCACCGGGTAGAACGAGCCGCGCGCGACCGCGGTCTCCAGGTCCGTGATCAGCGTGTCCACGTCGATCTGCTCGCCGGAGAGGTAACGGTCCATCAGGGACTCGTCCTCGCTCTCCGCGATGATGCCCTCGATCAGCCGGTTGCGGGCGTCCTCGATCAGCGGCAGGTGCTCGGGGTCCGGGTCGAGTGTCTCGCGGGTGCCGGAGGAGTAGTCGTACACCCGCTGGGTCAGCAGGCCCATCAGGCCCGCGACGCTCTCGTCCTCGCCGTGCAGCGGCAGGTAGAGCGGGAGCACGGTGTCCGCGTCGGGGTCGCCGAACACCCGTTGGCAGATCAGCACCATCTCGTCGAAGTCGGCGCGCGCCTGGTCGAGTTTGGTGATCACGATCGCGCGCGGCATGCCGACCGCGGCGCACTCGTCCCAGATCATCCGGGTCGAGCCGTCCACGCCGTCGGCGGCCGAGACCACGAACAGCGCGGCGTCCGCGGCGCGCAGGCCCGCGCGCAGGTCGCCGACGAAGTCCGCGTAGCCGGGGGTGTCGAGCAGGTTGATCTTGACGCCGTCGAATTCGACGGGGGACAGCGACAGCGCCACCGAGCGGTGTTGGCGGTGTTCGATGTCCTCGAAGTCGGACACGGTCGTCCCGTCCTCGACGCGACCGGCCCGGGGAATCGTCCCGGTCGCCACGAGCAGGGACTCCACCAATGTCGTCTTGCCCGCCCCCGTGTGGCCCACCAGCACCACGTTGCGCACCGAGTCCGGGCTCGCCGGCGCGGTTACCCTGCCGACGGTTCCGGCGCTAGCTCCGGATTTGTCCGCCATGTGCCACCTCCTGGTTGTCCATGTCGTGCGGTCGTCGTCGACGTCTCCGGACGCACAGGTGCCAGGGCCTGTCCGGTCGATCCCGACGGGTCCGCCGAGATCGGACGGACAGGCTCTTGTCGGTCGTCGGTACGCCAACGTCCGCAAATCGATTCCTGAACGGCAGCATTGCCCCGACGTCCGACCGAGTACAAGTGTCCTCGCCGTACGGGCTGTTCTCCAACGCGGCGCGCCCGGGTACGGCACGCCCGGACGACGGGGGGCTCGGGAGGCGCGACCGCGTCAGTACGATGGGCGCACCAGGCGGGTCGAGTCCTTCGGATCCCCCGCCGCCCCGGCAATCCTTCGGGAAGGCGATGCTCAACAAATACGCTCGTGCCTTCTTCACGCGTGTGCTCACCCCGTTCGCGAGCTTTTTGCTGCGCCACAACGTGAGTCCGGACACGGTGACGCTGATCGGCACCCTCGGGGTGGTCGTCGCGGCGCTGGTGTTCTTCCCGATCGGCTGGTTCCTCACCGGCACGCTCGTGATCACCGCGTTCATTTTTTCCGACCTGGTCGACGGCAACATGGCACGTCAGTTGGGCCGCTCGACCAAGTGGGGCGCCTTCCTCGACTCCACCCTGGACCGGGTCGCGGACGCCGCGATCTTCGGCGCGCTGGCGATCTGGTTCGCCGGCGACGGCGACAACCTGCGCATGTGCATTCTGGCGATCGTCTGCCTCGGGTCCGGCCAGGTCGTGTCGTACTGCAAGGCCAGGGCCGAGAGCCTGGGCCTGGCCTGCGATGTCTCGGGGCTGATCGAGCGTGCCGAGCGACTGGTCATCTCGCTGGTGGCGACCGGTCTCGACGGTTTGGGTGTGCCCTACATCCAGGAGGCCGCGCTGTGGTTCATCGCGGTGGGCAGCCTGATCACCGTCTTCCAGCGGATGATCGCGGTGCGCCGCTCGGCGTCCGCGATCGACAACGCGCTGCCCGGAGGTGACAAGGGATGACCGAAGTCGGGCAGCGGCTGGCCGACACCGGGTACGCCCTGGGCTGGTCCGTGGTCAAGCGCCTGCCCGAACCGGTCGCCACGGCGATCTTCCGGCGGATCGCCGACGCCGTCTGGCGCAAGCGCGGCAAAGGCGTCCTGCAGTTGGAGGCCAACCTGCGCCGGGTGCTCGGCCCGGAGGCCACGCCCGAGCGCGTGCGCGCGCTCTCCCGGATGAGCATGCGGTCCTATCTGCGCTACTACCAGGAGGCGTTTCGCCTGCCGGTCTGGGACCGCGAGACGGTGCTGGCCCGGATGGAGTGCGATCTGACCCTGCTCGACAAGTGCAGCGCGCGCGGCAAGGGCGTGATCTTCGCGCTGCCGCACATGGGCAACTGGGACCACGCCGGCGCGTGGATCACGCTCATGGGCTATCCGTTCACCACCGTCGCCGAACGACTGAAGCCGGAGTCGCTGTACAAGCGCTTCCTGGACTATCGCGAGTCGCTGGGCATGGAGGTGCTGCCGCTCACCGGCGGCGACGGCAACACCTTCGGCACACTGGCGCGCCGGCTGCGAGAGGGCCGGCTGTTGTGCCTGCTGTCCGACCGTGACCTGACCGCCGGCGGGGTGCCGGTGAGTTTCTTCGGCGAGCCGACCCGGATGGCGGCGGGGCCCGCCGCGCTCGCCGTGCAGACCGGCGCGGCGCTGATTCCGGTCACCCTCGCGTGGAACGGCGCGGTCATGCGCGCCACGCTGCACCCGGAGATCGAGGTGCCCGCCGAGGGCACCCGCCGGGAGAAGATCGCGACCATGACCCAGCAGGTCGCGGACGCCTATGCCCGGGGGGTCGCCGGCGACCCGCAGGACTGGCACATGTTGCAGCCGCTGTGGCTCGCCGACCTGGACGCCGGCCGGCTCGCCCGGATCGGGGAGGCCAAGTGAGGATCGGCGTCGTATGCCCCTACTCGTGGGATGTGCCCGGTGGTGTCCAGTACCACGTACGTGACCTCGCGGCGAACCTGATCGCGCGCGGGCACGAGGTCTCGGTGTTGGCCCCCGCGGACGACGACACCCCGCTGCCGGACTACGTGGTGCCGGCCGGGCGGGCCGTACCGGTGCGCTACAACGGCTCGGTGGCCCGGCTCAACTTCGGCTTCCTGTCCGCCGCGCGGGTGCGCCGATGGATCCATGACGGCCACTTCGACGTGTTGCACATCCACGAACCGGCGACGCCCAGCCTGTCGTTGCTCGCGTGCTGGGCCGCGTCCGGACCGGTGGTGGCCACCTTCCACACCTCCAACACCCGCTCGCGCGCGATGATCGCGGCCTACCCGATCCTGCAGCCCGCGCTGGAGAAGATCAGCGCGCGGATCGCGGTCAGCGAGTACGCGCGGCGCACGCTGGTCGAGCATCTCGGCGGCGACGCGGTGGTCATCCCCAACGGTGTGGACGTCGGCTTCTTCGCCGACGCCCCCGTGGAGCCCGCGTGGCAGGGCACCGCGCAGGCGCCCACGATCGGTTTCATCGGCCGGATCGACGAGTCGCGCAAGGGACTGCCCACGCTGATCGAGGCGTTCCCGCGGATCGTCGAGGCGTTCCCGGGGGTGCGACTGCTGGTGGCCGGGCGCGGCGACGCCGAGGAGGCGGTGGAGGACCTGCCCGAGGCGTTGCGCGGCCAGGTCACCTTCCTGGGCATGGTCAGCGACCTGGACAAGGCGCGGTTGTTGCGCAGCGTGGACGTGTACGTGGCGCCCAACACCGGCGGCGAGAGCTTCGGGATCATCCTGGTCGAGGCGATGTCGGCGTCCGCGCCGGTGCTGGCGAGCGACCTGGACGCGTTTCGACAGGTGCTCGACGGCGGGCGGGCGGGGGAGTTGTTCGCGGTGGAGGACGCCTCGGCGCTCGCCGCCGCGGCGGTCGCGCTGTTGCGCGATCCGGTGCGGAGGGACGCGTTGCGCGAGATCGGGCGCAAGCATGTGCAGCGGTACGACTGGGAGACCGTCGGTACGGACATCCTGGGCGTGTACGAGACGGTCACCGCGGGGGCGCCCGCGGCGTAGTTGGCCTTGGCCTTACGCGCAGGCCGGGCTGGGCTGGGTTGGCCTCAAGTGCCGGCTGGGCTGGGTTGGCCTCAAACGCCGGCCGGGCTGAAGGGTGGCCTCAAACGCCGGCCGGGCTGTCGGGTCGCTTGGTCGGGTTGACGGGTGGCCTCAAGCGCCGGCCGGGCTGTTCGGTTGCTTGGTCGGGCTGAAAGGTGGCCTCAAGCGCCGGCCGGGCTGGGATGGCCTCAAACGCCGGCCGGGCTGTCGGGTCGCTTGGTCGGGTTGACGGGTGGCCTCAAGCGCCGGCCGGGCTGTTCGGTTGCTTGGTCGGGTGGCCGCGAACGCCGGCCGGGCTGTCGGGCTGGTCGGGCCGGCGGTACTAGGGTCGCCGGGTGATGACTGTCATCTGGATTCTGCTCGCGGTGCTCGCGATCGGTGTCTATCTGAGCTGGACCGCCGGGCGGCTCGACCGCCTGCACGCGCGGGTGGACTCGAGCCGGGCCGCGCTGGACGCGCAGCTGTTGCGGCGCTCCGCGGTCGCGCAGGAGATCGCCACGTCCGGGCTGCTCGATCCGGCCTCCTCGCTCGTGCTGGCCGGCGCCGCGCACGAGGCGCGCAACGCCGCAGAGGAGGAGCGCGAGGTGGCGGAGAGCGACCTGACCCGCGCGCTGCGGATCCTGTTCGAGGACCCGGCCCAGGCGGACGACCTGCGGGCCCGGCCCGGCGGCGCGGAACTGGTCGCCGAGTTGCAGACCGCGGTGCGCCGGGTGCCGATGGCACGGCGCTTCCACAACGACGCGGTCCGCGGCGCCCGTGCGGTGCGCCGACACCGATTGGTGCGTTATCTGCGCCTGGCGGGCCATGCCCCGTACCCGGTCACCTTCGAGATGGACGACGAGGAGCCGCGCACATTGCAGCCCGGTGGGTCCTGACGGGAGCCACGCAAAGGCCACCCTGGACAGATTGGCCCGGGTATTTCGCCGGGGTGGCATGACATTAGGATCCACCTCACCCGTACGATGGAGCCAACCGTCGTCGTTCGCATCTGTGTGAGGTCATCCGTGTCCACCACCCCCGCAAGCCCCCAGACCGGCACCGACCTGGTCAAGCGCGGCATGGCCGAGCAGCTCAAGGGCGGCGTGATCATGGACGTCGTCAACGCCGAGCAGGCCAAGATCGCCGAGGACGCGGGCGCGGTCGCCGTCATGGCGCTCGAGCGCGTGCCGGCCGACATCCGCAAGGACGGCGGCGTCGCGCGCATGTCCGACCCGGACATGATCGACGGCATCATCGGCGCCGTGTCCATCCCGGTGATGGCCAAGGCCCGGATCGGCCACTTCGCCGAGGCCCAGGTCCTGCAGTCGCTCGGCGTGGACTACATCGACGAGTCCGAGGTGCTGACCCCGGCCGACGAGTCGAACCACATCAACAAGTGGAAGTTCACCACCCCGTTCGTGTGTGGCGCGACCAACCTGGGCGAGGCGCTGCGCCGGATCACCGAGGGCGCGGCGATGATCCGCTCCAAGGGCGAGGCCGGCACCGGCAACGTGGTCGAGGCCACCCGGCACATGCGCACCATCCTCAAGGACATCAAGCAGCTCTCCGTGCTGGACGAGGACGAACTGTTCGTCGCCGCCAAGAACCTCCAGGCGCCGTACGCGCTGGTCAAGGAGGTGGCCGAGGCGGGCAAGCTCCCGGTCGTGCTGTTCACCGCGGGCGGCATCGCCACCCCGGCCGACGCGTCGATGATGATGCAGCTCGGCGCCGAGGGTGTGTTCGTCGGTTCCGGCATCTTCAAGTCCGGCGACCCGGCCAAGCGGGCCAAGGCGATCGTGGACGCGACGCTGCACTTCGACGACCCGGACGTGATCGCCAAGGTCTCGCGCGGTCTGGGCGAGGCGATGGTCGGCATCAACATCGACACCCTCCCGGCGGAGCAGCGCTACGCCGGCCGCGGCTGGTAGTAGTTCCCGCCCCGCCGACGACTTCGAAGCACTCGAACACTCGGAAAGCTGTGTGCCGGGCCCGAACGCGACCGCGTTCGGGCCCGGCTCGGTACCTACGACCGGACGAGGTTGACGTGTCCACCACTCCCATCATCGGTGTCCTGGCCCTCCAGGGCGACGTCCGCGAACACGCCATCGCGCTGGCCGAACTCGACGCGATCGCGCGTCCGGTGCGCAAGGTCGAGGAGTTCGCCGAGCTCGACGCGCTGGTCATACCCGGCGGCGAGTCGACCACGATGTCCAAGCTCGCGGTGTCCTTCGGGCTGTTTCCGGCGCTGCGCGAGCGGGTCGCGGACGGCATGCCGGTCTACGGCTCGTGCGCGGGCATGATCATGCTCGCCGACAAGATCCTGGACGGCCGCGAGGACCAGGAGACGGTCGGCGGGATCGACATGATCGTGCGGCGCAACGCGTTCGGTCGGCAGAACGACTCGTTCGAGGCGGACGTCCCGTTCGAGGGCCTGGCGGGCGGCGACCCCATCCACGGCGTGTTCATCCGCGCCCCGTGGGTCGAGTCGGTCGGTGCCGAGGTCGAGGTGCTCGCCCGGCTGACCGCCGAGCCGTACGCGGACCGGATCGTCGCGGTGCGCCAGGGCAACCTGCTCGCCACGTCCTTCCACCCGGAGCTGACCCCCGACCGGCGGGTGCACGCGTACTTCGTGGACATGGTCCGTGCCACGCTCTGAGTGCTCGCGCCGGTAGGATCTTCCAGCCTGTACAGGCCCGTGCAGCGCACCCGCGACCCGAAGGAGTAGAGGCGGATGTCCGGCCACTCGAAGTGGGCGACCACCAAGCACAAAAAGGCCGTCATCGACGCCAGGCGCGGAAAGCTCTTCGCCAAGTTGATCAAGAACGTCGAGGTGGCGGCGCGCACCGGCGGCGGTGACATCGCCGGCAACCCGACGCTCTACGACGCCATTCAAAAGGCCAAGAAGTCCTCGGTCCCGAACGACAACATCGACCGTGCGGTCAAGCGCGGCTCCGGTGCGGAGGCCGGCGGCGCCGACTACCAGTCGATCACGTACGAGGGGTACGGACCGAACGGTGTCGCGGTGCTGATCGAGTGCCTCACCGACAACCGCAACCGCGCGGCGTCGGACGTTCGGGTCGCGATGACGCGCAACGGCGGCTCGATGGCCGACCCCGGCTCGGTGTCGTACATGTTCACCCGCAAGGGTGTCGTGATCGTGCCGAAGAACGACCTGAGCGAGGACGACGTGCTCGGCGCGGTGCTCGACGCCGGCGCCGAGGAGGTCAACGACCTCGGCGAGTCCTACGAGGTGGTCAGCGAGGCGACCGACATGGTCGCGGTGCGGACCGCGCTCGTGGACGCCGGGATCGACTACGACTCGGCCGACGCCAACTTCATCCCCAGCGTCTCGGTCGCGCTGGACGAAGAGGGCGCGCGCAAGATCTTCCGGCTGATCGAGGCGTTGGAGGACAGCGACGACGTTCAGGACGTCTGGGCGAACTTCGATGTCTCGGACGAGGTCATGGAGCGGGTCAACGCCGAATAGGGTGGCTCGGTCGAGATACCCGAACGCGCGTGGGGCCGGCGGCAACTGCCGCCGGCCCCACGCGCGTTCGGGTATCTTCGCGAGCGCTACGGGTTGGTGTTTATCACGTACAGCAGAAAGCTCACGTACCACCCGGAGAACGCCGCCCCGGCGACCAGCACCGCGATCACCACGCCGCGCGGCCACTTGGCCATCAGTCGGGCCAGCGGCAGCGCGATGGTGAAGGCCGGCAGCATGAAGCGCGGCTTGGAGTGGAAGAACCAGCCGTTGCTCGTGGTCAGCGCCAGGAACATCACCACGGCGCCGTACACGTGCACCGGCAGGGGGATCCGCCGGTCGCGGAAGGACCAGATCATCAGCGCCACGGACAGGATGATCACGAACGTGCAGACCACGTAGATCGGTCGGCCCAGGTGGGTGAGGTACTTGCTCATCCACTGGACGGTGCTTATGCCCCAGTCCATCCGCAGGTTGAAGGCCTTGTCCTGGATCCAGATCCACCCGTCGGGGCGACCGGCCAGCCAGCCCACCCAGCCGATGAAGCCCACGCACGCCAGCGGCGAGATCAGCGTGGCGATCACCGGGCGCCGGGTCTCCGGGGCCAACAACCCCACCCGCGCGCCGTCCTCGCGGCGCCGCAGCGCGATCGCCAGAGTGGCCACGCCCAGGGTCGCGACCAGGGCGAACGCGGTGTTGCGGGTCAGGCCGGCGAACAGGCACAGGACACAGGCCAAAGTCCACTGCCGACGGACCACGGCCAGCAGGCCCCAGGACGCGAACGCCACGAACAGGGCCTCGGAGTAGACCATGGTGAGCACCATCGAGCCCGGTGCGACGCCCCACAACACCGCGAACAGGGTGGCCACCCGGTGGCTGCCGGTGAGTTCGCGCCCGAGCGCGTACAGCCCCCAGGCCGCGACCACGCCGGCCAGCAGCGTGACGACCATGCCGGCGTTGAGCGCGGACAGGCCGGTGATGTCGCCGACGAGGCGGACCGCCCACGGATAGCCGGGGAAGAACTCGACGTTGCTCCAGTACGGCTTGCCCGCCGGGGACACCGGGATCTTGTCGACGTAGCCGAAGTCCGCGATGTCGCGGAACCAGACGCCGTCCCAGGAGCCGACCATGGACCAGAACGGTTTCCCGGCGGCCAGCGCCATCACGGCGAGCACCACGAGGTTGATCGCGCGCGCGATCAGGTACCCGATCACGGCCGTGCGGGCCGGTCGGAAGGAGGTCTTCGCGCGGTGCGTGAAGTCGACGACGCCCAGTCGCAGGCGCTCGGGGAGACCGTCGACGAAGGCGGTGTCGGGGACCGCCGGCATCCTGGTCGCACCCTTCTCGACGGCCGGTGGGGTCTCGGCGACCGGCATGGACGGCGACGGCATGAAAACCTTCCGGGCGGCGAGCGGGGCAGTCTCCAACCGACCCTAGCGTCGCCTGTGCGGGCTCCCGCGCGGCGACCGGGCCGCCTGGGGAAGGATCGTCACAGGGCTGTCATCGGGGCGTTATCGACCGGGACAAGCGTACGTGTCGCTCGAACGAGTGATCACGGAGTGGCGGTACCGAGGGGATCGGCGCCGCTGCACTAGGGTTTGCCAGGGCGAACAGATGTTCGTATCGGGTGGTGTTCGACTCGAACGGCCCAACGCACGAAGGCGAAACGACGCGGGACGAGAGGGGCGCGGCATGCGGGTCTTGGGGGTCGACCCCGGTCTGACCCGATGCGGCGTCGGCGTCGTGGACGGCGCGGTCGGCAAGCCACTGCGGATGGTCGAGGCGGGCGTGGTGCGCACCCCCGCCGACGCCGCGATCGACGCCCGGTTGTTGGGCATCGAGCGGGGCATCGAGGAGTGGCTGGACCGGCACCGCCCGGACTGTGTCGCGGTCGAGCGGGTGTTCAGCCAGCACAACGTGAGCACCGTGATGGGCACCGCGCAGGCGTCCGCCGTCGCGATCGTGTGCGCCGCGCGGCGCGGCCTGCCGGTGACGCTGCACACGCCCAGCGAGGTCAAGGCCGCGGTCACCGGCAGCGGGCGTGCCGACAAGGCCCAGATCGGCGCGATGGTGACCCGTATCCTGCGCCTGGACGGCCCACCGAAACCGGCCGACGCCGCCGACGCGGTCGCGTTGGCGATCTGCCACATCTGGCGCGGCGGCGCCTCCGACCGGCTCGCGGCGGCCGTCGCCGCGGCCCGCACCCCGGCCGGCCGGTTGCCGCGCGGCACCCGCCGCTGACCGGCCGCCGTCCTCCCCGGCCGGGCCCGCGACAGCCGGCCCTCGTACCCCTAGCCAAGCAGGAGCACTCAGGTGATCGCGTTCGTCTCCGGAACGGTTGCCGGCCTCGGCCCGGACACCGCCGTCGTCGAGGTCGGCGGGGTCGGCCTGGCCGTGCAGTGCACGCCCACCACACTGGCCACGCTGCGCGTCGGCGAATCGGCCCGGCTGGCCACCTCGCTGGTGGTGCGGGAGGACTCGCTCACCCTGTTCGGCTTCGCCGACGACGACGAGAAGCGCACGTTCGAGGTGTTGCAGACCGCCAACGGGGTGGGGCCCAAGCTGGCCCTGGCGATGCTCGCGGTGTACAGCCCGGACGCGCTGCGGGCCGCCGTCGCGGGCAAGGACGCCAAGGCACTCACCGCCGTGCCCGGGATCGGGCCCAAGGGCGCGCAGAAGCTGCTCCTGGACCTCAAGGACAAGCTCGGCGCGCCCACCGGCACCGGTGCCGCGCTCGGCGTCGGCGCGCCCGTGAGCGCGGGGTGGCGGGATCAACTGCACGCCGCCCTGGTCGGCCTGGGCTACGCGACGCGCGAGGCGGACGACGCGGTCGCCTCGGTGACCGCGGAGGCGGAGGCTGCCGCCACGCCCGACATCGGCGCGCTGCTCAAGGCGGCCCTGCGCGGCCTGAACCGCCGGTGAACCGGCGGAGGCGACCGGCGGTCGGGTGTGACACCGCGGTGTCGCCCGGGTCGGGCAGGATGAACGCAGGCCGCACGAACACGACCATGGGCGGAACACGATGACGCAGGACGGCGAACGCCTGGTGACCGCCGCGGCGGACGGTGAGGACCAGGCCGTCGAGGCCGCGCTGCGGCCGAAGAACCTCGACGAGTTCATCGGCCAGGAGCGGGTGCGCGAGCAGTTGTCCCTGGTGCTGACCGCGGCGCTGGGCCGCGGCGGCACCGCCGACCACGTGTTGTTGTCCGGGCCGCCCGGGCTGGGCAAGACCACGCTGTCGATGATCATCGCGGCCGAGATGGGCGTGCCGATCCGGATCACCTCCGGCCCGGCCATCCAGCACGCCGGAGACCTGGCCGCGATCCTGTCCTCGTTGTCCGAGGGCGAGGTGCTCTTCCTCGACGAGATCCACCGGATGTCGCGGCCCGCCGAGGAGATGTTGTACATGGCGATGGAGGACTTCCGGGTCGACATCATCGTCGGCAAGGGCCCCGGCGCCACCGCGATCCCGCTCGACCTGCCGCCGTTCACCCTGGTGGGCGCGACCACCAGGGCCGGGCTGCTGCCGCCGCCGCTGCGCGACCGGTTCGGCTTCACCGGCCACATGGACTTCTACGCGCCCGCCGAACTCGAACGGGTGCTGACCCGATCGGCAAGATTGCTCGACGTCGAGCTGTCCGCCGAGGGCGGGGCCGAGATCGCGGGCCGCTCGCGAGGCACGCCCCGGATCGCCAACCGGCTGCTGCGCCGAGTCCGCGACTACGCGCAGGTGCGGGCGAACGGCAAGGTCGACCGGGACATCGCCGCCCGCGCGCTGGACGTGTACGAGGTGGACGCGCTGGGCCTGGACCGGCTGGACCGGGCCGTCCTGCAGGCGCTGACCACGCTGTTCGGCGGCGGTCCGGTGGGCCTGTCCACGCTGGCCGTGGCGGTCGGCGAGGAGACCGAGACGGTCGAGGAGGTCGCCGAACCGTTCCTGGTCCGCAGCGGCTTCCTGGCCCGCACGCCGCGTGGTCGGGTGGCCACCGCCAAGGCCTGGACGCATCTGGGCCTGAACCCCCCGCGGGGCGCGCTGCCGGGGCAGCACGGCACACAACAGAGCGTGTTGTTCGACAACGGGGCCGTGACCGGTAAGGATGCAACCGAGTGAGGCCGGTGCGCGTCGGGAACGCACGCGGCCGGTAGTCGTTGTTCCTGTAGTAAGTACCCGTCTAGACTCCGCCGAGGCTGCCGCACCGTGGCCGGCCGAGTGTCACCGTCCGGGCCGCCGAGCGGCCTTGGGAAGGAATCGTTTCAAGCCGTGGACCCGCTTACCCTCCTCCTGCCAGTAATCATCGTCGTGGTGTTCTACTTCCTGATCATCAAGCCCGGGAAGGCACGCCAGCGACAGGCCATGGAAACGCAGAACTCGCTGGTCCCGGGCGCCGAGGTCCGCACGATCGCGGGGCTGTACGCGACGGTGACCGAGGTCGAGGACGATTCCGTCATCCTTGAGGTCGCGCCCGACGTGCACTGCCGCTTCGTCAAGAGCGCCATCGCCGCCGTCCTGTCCTCCGGTGACGAGCCCGAGGACGACGAGGCCGACGACGAGCACGAAGACGGCGCCGAGGCCGGCGACGACGTCGTCAAGCTCGACAAGAAGCCCGACGCCGCCGAGGCCGAGGACACCGAGACCGTGGACGTCGGCAAGACCGAGGGCGCGAGCAAGGCGTCCGAGTCGGGCGACCGGCTGCGCAAGAACGACAAGCAGGACTAGTTCGGCTCGTGGTGGGTGCGGTGGTCCCAGGGCCACCGCAGAGCAATACAGTCATGTGACCGGGGGTGACACCCCGGATACGAAAGCGCCCGGCGTTCCGCCGGGCGCCGTGCCGTGCCGGCGGACGTGGCGCAAGCCCGTCCGCGGCGGCATCGAGAGGGAGATTGGGCGAAGGTGGCAGCACCGAAATCGAGTTCCCGAGGGCACCCGGGACGGGTCCTTGCCTTCATCGGGGTCGTGATCGTGGCGTTGTACGCGATCATGTTCTCGACCGGGGACAAGACCCCACGTCTGGGCATCGACCTCGCGGGCGGCACCAGCGTCACGCTCACCGCCAAGGCCGACCAGGGCCGTAACGGCGCGGTCAACAAGTCGAACATGCAGACCGCGGTGGAGATCATCCGCCAGCGCGTCAACGCGTTCGGTGTGTCCGAGGCGGAGGTGCAGACCGAGGGCGATCGCAACATCGTCATCAGCATCCCCAAGGGCAAGAACGAGAAGGAGACGGCGGAGCAGGTCGGCCAGACCGCGAAGCTGTTCTTCCGCCCCGTTCTGGAGGCCGCGCAGATCACCCCCCAGGGTGGTACCAAGCTGCCGCTGACGCCGCCGTCGACGCCGCCCGCGAGCGCCCCGCCGGCAAGCACGCCGCCCGCGAACACGCCGCCCGCGGCCGAGTCGGGCAAGCCGCAGGGTCGGGTCATCCCGAACCTGAAGGACGCGTCCGGCGCCCCGACCCCGCCGCCGTCCACGCCGCCCGCGAGCACGCCGCCCGCGACGCCTCCGGCGAGCACCCCGCCGGCCGGAGCCGACGCGAACGGCATCACGCCCGAGCTGCGCGCGAAGTACGAGAACCTGGACTGCTCCCTCCCGGAGAACCGCGGCCTCGGCCCGGTTCCGGCCCCGGAGGACCAGCCGACCGTGGCGTGCAGCCGCGATCAGGGCGACGAGCAGGAGAAGTACATCCTCGGCCCGGTGCTGATCCCGGGCACGGACGTGGACTCGTCCAAGGCGCAACTTCCGCAGAACGGCAGCGTCGGCGGCTGGGAAGTCGAGCTGAAGTTCACCGACGCGGGCACCAACAAGTTCACCAAGATCACCGGTGACCTGGCGGCGGGCAAGTACCCGACCAACCGCTTCGCCATCGACCTGGACGGTGTGGTCGTCTCCGCGCCGTCGGTGAAGTCGGAGATCCCCGGCGGCAGCGCCGTGATCTCGGGCAACTTCACCCGCAGCTCGGCCAAGGACCTGGAGAACGTGCTCAAGTACGGCGCGCTCCCGCTGTCCTTCACCAAGAGCGACGTGACCACGGTGTCCGCGTCGCTGGGCGGTGACCAGCTCCGGGGCGGTCTGATCGCGGGTGCGATCGGCATCGTCCTGGTCATCCTGTACTCGCTGTTCTACTACCGGGGCCTCGGCCTGGTGAGCATCGCGAGTCTGGCGGTCTCGGCGGCCCTCACCTACGCCATCATGTGTCTGCTGGGCCGAAGTATCGGCTTCGCACTCAACCTGCCGGCGGTGTGTGGCGCGATCGCCGCGATCGGTATCACGGTGGACTCGTTCATCGTGTACTTCGAACGCATCCGGGACGAGATCCGCGAGGGTCGCACGTTGCGACCCGCGGTGGAGAAGGCGTGGCCGCGTGCCCGGCGCACCATCCTGGTGTCCGACGCGGTGTCGTTCCTGGCCGCCGCCGTGCTGTACGTCGTCTCGGTCGGCAAGGTCCAGGGCTTCGCGTTCACCCTCGGCCTGACCACGCTGCTCGACGTCGTGGTGGTGTTCCTGTTCACCAAGCCGCTCATGACGATCCTCGCCAAGCGCAAGTTCTTCGCGGACGGCCACAAGTGGTCCGGCCTCGATCCCGTCGCGCTCGGTGCCAATCAGCGCCAGTCGTACCGCAGCCGTCGCCCGCGCGGGCGCGCTGCCGGCGTCAAGGAGGCGTGATGAGTCGCTTCGGTGACCTCAAGAACATCGGCGTCCGGTTGCACCACGGCGACGTCTCGTTCGACTTCGTCGGTCGCAAGAAGTTGTGGTACTCGATCTCCGCGCTGATCCTGCTGCTCGCGGTCGGCGGTCTGCTCGGCCGCGGGCTGCACCAGGGCATCGAGTTCAAGGGCGGCTCGGTCTACACGATCGAGCACACCACCGCCTCGCAGAACGACGCCCGCAAGGCGGTGGAGCCGTTCACCGACGGCGCCGACGCCATAGTGCAGAAGGTCGGCGGCGACGGCCTGCGGATCCAGATCGCGGAATCGGACGCCGACAAGACCAAGCAGGTCGCGGCGGCCATCGCCAAGGACCTCGACGTCGCGCCGGACAAGGTCAACACGCAGGTGGTCGGCCCCAGCTGGGGCAAGGAGATCTCCAAGAAGGCCCTTCAGGGCCTGGTGATCTTCATGATCCTGGTGGTGATCTACCTCACCTTCGCCTTCGAGTGGCGGATGGCCGTGGCGGCGCTGGTCGCGCTGATCCACGACATCGTGATCACCATCGGCGTGTACGCGCTGGTGGGCTTCGAGGTGACGCCGGGCACGGTGATCGGTCTGTTGACCATTCTTGGTTACTCCTTGTACGACACCGTGGTGGTGTTCGACACGGTCAAGGAGAACGCCAAGAACATCACCAAACAGACCAAGTTCACCTACAGCGAAGCGGCGAACGCGGGTCTGAACCAGACCCTGGTGCGCTCGATCAACACCACGGTGGTCGCGCTGCTGCCGGTGGCGTCGCTGCTGTTCGTCGGTGGCGGTCTGCTCGGCGCGGGCATGCTCAAGGACATCGCGCTGTCGCTGTTCGTGGGTCTGGCCGCCGGTGCGTTCTCCTCGATCTTCATCGCCACGCCGATCCTGGCCGACCTCAAGGAGCGGTCGCCGGAGATGCGACAGCTCGCGAAGAAGGTGGCTCAGCGCCGCGCGTCCGAGGCGAAGGCGGCCAAGGCCGCCGAGGTCTCGGGCATTCCCGCGGACCAGGCCGAGGGTCACCCGAACGTGGACGAGGGCGCGGAGCCGGAGTCGGAATCGGACGACGACACCGTGCCGGCGCAGGGTGGAGCACCCCGTGCGGGCGCCTCGCGCGGCCGGGCGCGGACCCGTCCCGGCGGCAAGAGGAAGCGTTGATGGCCGACGACGACCTGCGCAAACTGCTGGAGAGCCGGATCCGGGACGTGCCGGACTGGCCGCAGCCGGGCGTGGTGTTCAAGGACATCTCGCCGCTGCTGGCCGATCCGGTCGCGTTCGCGGCCCTGGTCGACGCGCTGGCCGAGCGTTGTCGGGGCCGGGTGGACAAGGTGGTCGGGATCGAGGCCCGAGGCTTCATCCTGGCCGCACCGGTGGCCTACCGCGCGCAGGCCGGGTTCGTCCCGGTCCGCAAGGCGGGGAAGCTGCCGTGCGCCACCTACGCGCAGTCCTACGAGCTGGAGTACGGCTCGGCCACCCTGGAGGTGCACCAGGACGCGTTCGAGCCCGGTGACCGGGTGCTCGTGATCGACGACGTGCTCGCCACCGGCGGGACCGTCGAGGCCACGATCGACCTGGTGAAGCGGGCCGGCGCGGAGGTGGTGGGGGTCGAGGTGCTGCTCGAACTCGGCTTCCTGAACGGCCGGGCGCGGCTCGCCCCGGTGCTGCCGGAAGGCACGCTGGAGTCGTTCATCGTCGTGTGACATGCCGCCGAAAGGCGTGTCGTCGGAGGCCGGAGGCACCCCAGGTGGGGAGCCTTCGGCCTTCGCCGTCGCGGCGGCCGGCGTTCCGGATGGCCGAGTCGTGAGGGCGTGGGTCAGTACGATGGAATTTCCGTCATCTGTGGGAGGAGTTCCCTTGCCGGACGAGGTCGCGCCCGTCGCGTCGTCCTCGGGGGATGCCGTCGAACACGCGGCTCCCTCGGACGACGCCACACGTGCCACACCGGGCCCCTCGGGCCATCCGCCGGTGAGCGGCGGGGGCCCCGAGGAGGCTCCGGCCCGTGCCCGCCCCGACGAGGCGCCCGATGGGCCGGACCGCGCTGCGGCCGAGGCGCCCGCCGAGCAGCCCGCCGCCGCTTCCGGCGAGACGCGCGCGCCGGCCGAGAGCCGCGCCGACGCGCCGGCCGAGGCTCAGGCCATCGCGTCGGAGGAGAGCGCCGACGGCCCCCGGGGCAGCGACGGCCACAGCGGTCCGGCCGCCGGCGCCGCCGGGCCCGAGGCCAGGGGGCCGCGGCCGGTCGCCAAGGCGGCGCCGCCCCCCGAAGGCGCCTCGCGGGGCAGCGGCACCGAGCGCTCGCGCTCGTTGCGGGTGGACGGCCCCAGCCGGGTCCGCGCCCGCCTGGCCAGGCTGGGCGTACAGCGCAACAGCGTGTACAACCCGGTTCTGGAACCGCTGCTGCGGGTGGTGCGGGTCAACGACCCCAAGGCCGACCTGCGCCAGATCGAGCGGGCGTACACCACCGCCGAGCGCTGGCACCGCGGCCAGCGCCGCAAGAGTGGCGACCCGTACATCACCCACCCGCTCGCGGTCGCCACCATCCTGGCCGAGCTCGGGATGGACCCGCCGACGCTGATGGCCGGGCTGCTGCACGACACCGTCGAGGACACCGACTACGGGCTCGACGCGCTGCGCCGCGACTTCGGCGACACCGTGGCGATGCTCGTGGACGGCGTGACCAAGCTGGACAAGGTCAAGTTCGGCGAGGCCGCGCAGGCGGAGACCGTGCGCAAGATGGTCATCGCGATGGCCAAGGACCCGCGCGTGCTGGTGATCAAGCTTGCCGACCGGCTGCACAACATGCGCACGATGCGCTACCTCAAGCGGGAGAAGCAGGAGCGCAAGGCCCGCGAGACGCTGGAGATCTACGCCCCGCTGGCGCACCGGCTGGGGATGAACACGATCAAGTGGGAGCTGGAGGACCTGGCGTTCGCCATCCTCTACCCCAAGATGTACGACGAGATCGTGCGGCTGGTCGCCGAGCGCGCGCCCAAGCGGGACGAATACCTGGCCCTGGTGACCGATCAGGTGCAGGGCGACCTGCGCTCGGCGCGGATCAAGGCCACGGTGACCGGGCGGCCGAAGCACTACTACTCGGTCTACCAGAAGATGATCGTGCGCGGCCGCGAGTTCACCGAGATCTACGACCTGGTGGGCATCCGGGTCCTGGTCGACTCGGTGCGGGACTGCTACGCGGCGCTGGGCACCATCCACGCGCGCTGGAACCCGGTCCCGGGGCGGTTCAAGGACTACATCGCGATGCCCAAGTTCAACATGTACCAGTCGCTGCACACCACGGTGATCGGTCCCGAGGGCAAGCCGGTCGAGTTGCAGATCCGCACCTTCGACATGCACCGCCGGGCCGAATACGGCATTGCCGCGCACTGGAAGTACAAGGCCGAGGCGGTCGGGGCCAAGGGCGCCGCGAAGACCGACACCAAGCCCGCGCGCAAGGGCGAGAACCCGGCCAACGACATGGCCTGGCTGCGGCAACTGCTGGACTGGCAGCGCGAGACCGAGGATCCGGGCGAGTTCCTGGAGTCGCTGCGCTTCGACCTCTCCAGCCAGGAGGTCTTCGTCTTCACGCCCAAGGGCGACGTGATAGCGCTGCCGGCCGGCTCGACCCCGGTCGACTTCGCCTACGCGGTGCACACCGAGGTCGGGCATCGCACCATCGGGGCCCGGGTCAACGGGCGGCTGGTCCCGCTGGAGAGCCGGCTGGACAACGGCGACCTGGTCGAGGTGTTCACCTCCAAGAGCGAGACCGCGGCGCCCAGTCACGACTGGCTCGGCTTCGTCAAGTCGCCCCGGGCGCGCAACAAGATCCGTCAGTGGTTCTCCAAGGAGCGCCGCGAGGAGGCGATCGAGCAGGGCAAGGAGGGTCTGACCCGGGCCATGCGCAAGCAGGGCCTGCCGTTGCAGCGGCTGATGTCCGGCGGCGGCGACACTCTGGTCACCCTCGCGCACGAGCTGCGCTACCCCGACATCTCGTCGTTGTACGCGGCGATCGGCGAGGGTCACGTCTCGGCGCAGACCATCGTGCAGCGCCTGGTGGAGTCGCTCGGCGGCGAGGAGGGCGCGTCGGAGGACCTCGCGGAGGCCACCCGGCCGACCACCACGCGGCGCCGGCCGCGCTCGACCGGCAATCCCGGCGTCGTGGTCAAGGGCGTCGACGACATCTGGGTCAAGCTGTCCCGCTGCTGCACGCCGGTACCGGGCGATCCGATCATCGGATTCGTCACCCGGGGCAACGGCGTCTCGGTGCACCGGCAGGACTGCGGCAACGTCGAGTCGTTGTCCCAGCAGTCCGAGCGGATCGTCGACGTCGAGTGGGCGCCGACCGCGTCCTCGGTGTTCCTGGTGGCCATAGAGGTCCAGGCGCTGGATCGTTCGCGGTTGTTGTCGGACATCACCCGGGTTCTGTCCGACCAGCACGTGAACATCCTGTCCGCGTCGGTGGCCACGACCCGGGACCGGGTCGCGGTGAGCCGGTTCACCTTCGAGATGGGCGACCCCAAGCACCTGGGCCACGTGCTCAAGGCGGTGCGCGGGGTCGAGGGCGTGTTCGACGCGTACCGGGTGACCAGCGGGCGCCAGCAGTAGTCGACCGGGCCCTGCCGGCCCGCGGCCGGGCTCGGCGTACACGAGGCGGCGTCGGGAGTGATCCCGGCGCCGCCTCGTGCGGTGGTGAACCCGGTTCGCCCGCGTGCCGCGGGTGTTCGGTTCGGCGGCGTGCGGTGGATGCTCGGTTCGACGGTGTGTGCTCGCGTGCCCGGGTCGGCGGCGCGGGCCGCGCCAGACGGTCATCGAGATCTTCCGGTACTTGCCGGGGCCGGAGTCGGACGGGATCTCGTTGATCCGGATCGTGCCGACCAGGCCGTTCGCGAAGTCCTTGGTGCGGATCACCGAGCCCACCTCGAGGTAGGTGAGCGGGAGCTGGTTGTTGTTCGCGTGCCGGGTCTCGCCCAGGCAGGTCCGGAAGTCGCTGGGCCGGCCCGGGTCGAGCAGAACCATCTTCTGACCCTGGATGTAGTTGCCGTCGCCGTGGAAGTACACGACGCCCGCGCTCAGGCTGCAACTGCCCCGCCACGTGCTGCTGTAGCCCAGGCCGACGCAGTAGCCGTCGGGCACGTCCGGTTGCCGTTCGAACAACACGCCGCCCTCGGCCACGCCGCCCGCGGTGGCGACCGCGGTCGCGCTCTCGCCGGGGCGGGCCGCGATCGAGGGCGGGTCGGAGGCGGTGGAGGTCGCGGATCCGGTGGGAGTGACGGTGCGCACGGCGCGATCGGGGCCCTCCCACGAGGGGACGGGCGGGGCGGCGGAGGCGGCGGGTCCCCCGTACCTGTTCCGAACCCGTCGTGATTGCGGGTCACATGATGATGGACCGATGGCCGGAAAGCACCTCGGCTCGGAAACCGCAGGCAACCCGTAGCCATCGCCCGCGGGTTCCCCAACCACCGTGCCTGGGGCCCCTGTTCATGACCCGAACATGCCTGCGAAGGCGGGTGCGGCAACGCTCACCGCCCGCCTCCGGCCCACACCTGCCGGGAACTGTACGCCCCGCCGGTGCCGCCGTGTCGCCGACGAACCCGACGCCGACGGGGCCGCGACGGTCGCCGCCTTCCCCGCGCGTCGTGGCCCTGTTCGGTGGCGCGGTTCGGTGGGGCGAGGGTCGTTGACCGGAGTTTCCTTACGTCATATAGTTACTGCATGCTGAGCGTCCTGGGACTGCGGAAGCGGTATGGCGAGGTCGTCGCGCTGAACGGGTTCGAACTCGACGTGGAGGCCGGGGAGATCGTCGGTCTGGTGGGCCACAACGGGGCCGGGAAGACGACGTTCGCGCGAGCGGTGGCCGCGTTGATTCGGGTGGACGCGGGGGAGGTGCGCATCGATGGGCGGCCGGTCACCCCAAGACGCCGAATGCCCCACGAACTGGGAATCGCCCCACAGGAGTTGGCGCTGTTTCCGACCACCGCGCTGCAGAACCTGCGGTACGCGGGCCGGTTGTACGGCCTGGGACGGAGGTTGCTGGCCGAGCGGATCGAGGAGATCGCCGAGGCGCTCGGACTGACCGAGATCCTGCCCCGACCGGTCGAGGACCTCTCCGGCGGCCAGCAGCGCAGGTTGCACGCCGCCGCGGCGATGCTGCATCGACCGCGCGTACTGCTGCTGGACGAGCCGACCGTCGGCGCCGACCCGGTGACCCGCGAACTGCTCCTGCGCGCCGTGCGAAGCATGGCCGACCAAGGCGCCGCGGTCGTGTACACCACCCACTACCTGCCCGAACTAGAGGTACTCGACGCGACATTGGCGGTCGCCGACCACGGCCGGGTGATCGCTCGGGGCGCGCGCGCCGACCTGCTCGCCGCGTTGCCCGGGCGGGTCACGCTGACCTTCGCCGACGGCGGCGGACTGTGCTTTCCGCACGGCCTGCGCGACGACGACACCAGGGCCGACGGCGACGACGTGGTGATCACCGCGATCGACCCGGCCGCCGCCGCCGCGCGGCTGCTCGCGGCCAACCCGGAGCACGCGGCACGGCTGCGCTCGATCGCCCTGGACGCGCCGACCCTCGACGACCTGTATCGGGAGTTGTTGACCCGCAATGGCGCTTGAACTCGCCGGTGTTCGCCGGTTCTCCGCGGTCGCCCGGCACCAATGCGTCCTGATGGCCGGCGACCCCGGCCCGTTGATCGCCTTCACCGTCATTCCGATGGTGCTGGTCAGCGTGATCCGGCCGATGATGGTGCTCCTGTCCGACGCGATGCCCGACGACATGGCCGACGGCACCGCCCAGGCCACCGCCGGCATGGCGGTGATGTTCTCGCTGTTCGTGCTGAAACTGGTGGGCGCCGGCCTGCTCGACGAGCGCACCACGTGGCACACCTGGGATCGGGTCCGGGCCAGTCCGGCCCGGTTGGGCGAGATCCTGGTGGGCAAGGCCGCGCCCATGTTCGCCTTCCTGCTCGTCCAGCAGTTGTTGCTGTTCGGCTTCTCCGCCGCCGCGTTCGGGTTGCGGCCGGCCCGCGGGTGGTGGCTGGTCCTGGTGGTGAGCGTGGCGTGGCCGTTGTGCGTGCTGGCACTGGGGACCGGCGCGTCCACCCTGGTGCGCACCTCCGCCCAACTGAGCGCCGTCGGGGACATCTCCGCCGTGGTCACCACGATCATGGCCGGCGCGCTGGTGCCGTCCGCGATGCTGCCCGGTTGGATGCGGCACCTGGGCCCGCTCACCCCCGGCTACTGGGCGATGAGCGCCTATCGATCGGCCCTCAACGGTTCGGCCCCACACGGCCTTTCGGTCTCGCTCACGGTGCTGGCCGGGTTCGCGCTCGCCGGGCTCGCGGCCGGCGCGTGGGCGGGCCGACGCGCGTCGCGCTGATCCCGGACCGGGGCGGCGGCCGGGTGATCCCACACCACCAGGGCGGCGGCGGCCGTGGTCTCGTGCGTGATGGTGACCGCGATCCGCGCGCCACCGGCCCCGCCCGCCGCCGTCCGGGCCGCGCCACCGAGGACCACGCTCGGGCGATGCCGCGCCCGGCACGGCCCGCCCGGCGCCCGGCAGTCGGCCTGGTCCGGCAGGATCTCGACATCCGACCACACCGGCTCGGTCAGCCCCAGCAACGCGATCACCGCGAGCTTCGCGGCGTACTTGCCCGCCCAGGACAGACTCGCCGGCCCGCACGCCAGATCCAGGCTCTCGCGCGCGGAGAACACCGTCCGCGGGTCGGCCGGCAGCACCTCCTCGGGATACCGGCTCGGCAACGGCAGCAACACCAGCACGCCGGAGCCGCCTCGGTCGCGAAAACACGAGACGGCGAGCCCGGGGGGATACCCCGGACCCGCCGTCGGTGCCGGCGGGCGGTCCGCGTCGACCGCCCGCCCGTCGGCACCCCTCATCGCGGCCCGTCCGCCACGCCGCCGTCCGGCGCGCCGAGCACCGTCGCGATCACCCCGCCGCAGCCGACCGTGTCGATCAGCACCCGACGCACCGGCGCCGACCCGGCCGCCGACGAGGCGCGCACGTCGTCCACGGGCAGCCGCAGCCCGCCGCGGATCGCCGCCATGGCCGCGACCGCGTCCACCAAGCCGCCCGCGGCCATCGTTTCGCCGAGCCGCGGCCGGGTCCGCCCGACCGGCGTCGAGTCCGGGAACATCCGTGCCAGTGCGCGCAGTTCCGCTCGGGCCTCGACCCGGTCGGGTCGTGCGCCGGCGGCCAGCACCCAGTCGATCTCGCGCGGCCCGCGCCCGGCCGCCGCCAGCGCCCGGGTCGCCGCCGCCACGAACGCCGTCGGATCCGCGGCCTGCCCGGCCCGGAAGTCCGCGCCACCGGCCTGCCCGGTGCCCTCGACCACGGCCAGTGCGCGTCGCCCGCGCGCCCGAGCCCGTGCGGCGGACTCCACGACCACCGCGACCGCGCCGTCCGCCCACCGGCCCGGCCCCCACCACCTGGTCTGCGCGTCCAGGACCGCGTCGGTGATCTCGTCGCAGCCCACCACCACGGCGTACGGCACCTCCCCGCGCGCGACCGCCCCGCACGCGTGGTCGAGCGCCTGGAGACCGGCCGTACCGCCGGAGAGGAACGTGATGGTCGGCCCGCGCAGGCCCAGGCAGATGCCCAACGTCCCGGGCGCGGAGGTCATCGTGGTCCGCGCGAACGAGGATCGCCGCTCCGGCACCAACAGTTCGGACAACGACCGGCCGAACTCCTCGACGCTGCGCATCGGACCACCGGCCGTGGCGAACATCAGCGCGGCCTCCTCGGCCGCCCCGTCGTCGGCCCGCGGATCGATGCCCGCCTCGCGCAACGCCTCCGACGCGGCGAGCACCGCCCGCCGGGTGAAGTCGTCCATCCGGCGCCACAGCGCGGTCAACACCTCCTCCGGTCGCACCGGTTCCGTGCTCGAGGCCGGGACCGGATCGCCGGCCAGCGCGGCCAGCAGCGCGGCGTGGCCCACCCCGCCCGGACCGACCGCCCCCACGCCGGTGATCACCGCCCGGTCCCGAGCAGGCCGCGGTCGGGGCCGGGGGCGTACCGCGCCGGGGGAGGCGAGCAGGATCGAGGCGTTGTTGCCGCCGAACGCGTAGCTGTTGGACAGCACCACCTCCACCCGGGCCGGCCGGCCCACGTCCGGAACGATGTCGATCCGGTCGTCGAGCACCCCGCCCGCGCCCGCCGTCGGCGGCAACACGCCCTCGTGCAGCGCGAGTACCGACGCGACCGCCTCGATCGCCCCGGCGGCGCCGAGCGTGTGTCCCACCGCGGACTTGACGCTGCTGATCGGGACCGAGCCCACCCGGTCGCCGAACAACAGGATCATCGCCTCCTTCTCCATCGCGTCGTTGCCCGCCGTGCCGGTGCCGTGCCCGCTGACGTAGTCGACCCGCTCCGCGCCCACACCGCCCGCCGCCAACGCGCGCCGCGCGGCGGCCAGCGCGCCCCGGGCGGTGGGGTCCGGCGCCACGGGGTGGTAGGCGTCCGCGGACATCCCGCTGCCCAGGAACTCGACCAGCACGGTGGCGCCGCGCCGCACCGCGTGCTCCCACTCCTCCAGGATCAGCACCGCGGCTCCCTCGCCGATGCTCATTCCGTCCGAAACCGTGTACGGGGCACAGCGGTTGGGACTGGTCGCGCGCAGTCCGTGGAAGCCGGCCAGGGCGAACAGGCACAACGATTCGGCGCCGCCGGCGACCATCACCTCGGCCCGGCCGTCCCGGATCTGCGCGGCCGACCAGGCCAGCGCGGTGGTGCTCGACGCGCACGCGGTGGAGATCACCGCCTGCGGCCCGCGCAGTCCGAAGCGGCGGGCGACGTGGTCGGCGGGCCGGGTGTACATGTCCACCACGTGCCGGTCCGCGCGCAGTGGCAACTCGGCGCCCTCGGCGTGGAACATGCCCTGGCAGGTGCCGATCCCCAGCCCCTGCCGGGCGCCGTCCTCGACCGGCGCGGCGAGTCCGCTGTCGGCGAGCGCCTCGGCGACCGCCGCGCCGAGCATCGCCGAGGTGCGCTCGACCGCCTCGCCGCCGGTCGCGGCGGCGAGCGCGCGGTCGTCCACACGCGTGACGTACAACTCGCCGACCGAGCCGGGCACCGAGCCAAGCGGCTTCAGCGCGGTCCGGCCGGCCAGCAGCGATTCCCAGAACGGCTTGACGCCGACGCCGAATCCGGACACCAGGCCCAGTCCGGTGACGGCCACGCGCCGATCGCCGCCTACCCCGCGAGGGCGGTCGTCGGCGGATTCCGTGTCCTTGTCCATGGGGTCCATGGGGCCGCCTCTCACGCGATCGATGTGGACCAGCTCAGCGGGACCAGGTACGGCGAGGACACCGAGCGGGCCGGGATCGGGCCGTGCGTCCCGGCGACTTCCCAGTCGAAGCCGGACGCCGCCCACTCCGCGCTCACCCGGGCCAGCGCGAGGGTGCGCCCCAGGCCCGGGCTGTCGGTGTGGTGCACGAGGTGCCCGATGGTCAGTCCCGCGACGGACACCTCGGCGTGCTCGGGCGGTTCCGCTCCGCGCGGCATGGTCAGCCCGACCGTGCGTACGGCCGGCCCGGTCTTGAACTCGGCCAACACCGCGTCGCGACCGACGAAGTCGGGCTGGTCCAGGTCGACCAGCCAGTTGTAGCCGCAGCCCGACACGGTGTCCTCGGGCCCGACCTCGCGATGCGGGAGCGGCTGGCGCACCTCGATCATGGCCGCTTCCAGGGTGCGATACCCCGCCGGCACCGCGGACCGCTCGACCGCGGCGTCGAACAACTCGGCGCCCAGTGACGGGGGCACGAACACCTTGTAGCCGTACTCCCCGGTGTAGCCGCTGCGCGCGATCAACACCGGCGCGTCCCGCCATGTGCGGTGCACGATGCCGCCCAGCGGGACCGAGGTCACCCCGTCACCGAACAACGCGCGCAACACCCGCCACGCGTAGGGGCCCTCCAGGCCGAAGGTGGTGAACTCCGGCCGCACGTCCACCGGATCGATCCCCTCGGAGCCCTCCGCGGCGGCCGCGGTCAAGTGGGCGAGCGTGTCCGGACCCCGGCCGAACGCGGTCTCGATCAGCCAGCGTTCGCGCAACCGGTACACCGTGATCGTGTCCAGCGGGTGCCCCTCGGCGTCCAGCAACAACGAGGTCGCCGACTGGCCCGGGAACACCGCCTTGAGGTCGCTGGGTACGAGGGTACGCAGCAACGCCTGGGCGCTCCCCGTGGCCGGCAGCGCGATCAGACCGGTGGAGTTCAACTCGAAGATCGCGGCCTCGTGCCGGAGCGCGTGGTACTCGCGCTCGTCGTCGGCGTACGTCCAGGGCACTACCGCGTGCCCGATCGTGACGGTCCGCATCGGTGTAGCCGGCACAGTGATGTCCTCTCGTCTCATGGGGGGTTCGGCACAAGGACCCGCTGGAGGTGCGGGCGCGTGGGCGGCGGCTCACCCGGCCTTGGCGGCGGCGGCCCGGACCGCCTCGGCGATCGTGGCGAGCACCCCGGCGGGCACCGGGCGCGGCGCGTCCAGGACCGCGAGACACGTCGCGGTCACCGCGTCGCCCGCCGCAGGCGATCCGGCCCGGACCAGCGCGCGCACCGACCAGTCGTCCCCGTCCCGGAAGCCGAGCACCTCGGCGCCCGGCGGGGCGGCCAGAAGCAGGCCGGGCCCGGTCGGGCCGGTCTCCGCGGCCGGGACCAGGGCGCCGATGCCGGAGGAGCCGGCGATCGGCCGGTTCGACCCGTGCGGTGCGGGGTGGTACTCGAACTCGGCTCCCTCGCGCAGGCCCCGGAAGAACCACGGCGGGTCCTGCGCCGCGTGCACCGCGACGCAGATGTCCGGTGGCGGGCCGAACACGCCCGCGTCGTCGCGTAGATGGGTGAGCACCATCAGCAGCGGAGCACCCGCCGGCATCAGGTAGTCGATGTCCAGACCCACGGTCGAGCCGGCCAGGTCCAGATTGCCGGTGAGTCGGATGCCGGCCCAGTCCAGGCCGGCCGCGCGCAGACCCGTGGTCGCGGTGCGCACCGGAGTCCACGCGAACTCCTCTCGCGCGACGCTGGTGTTGGGGTCGGCGCGGTGCGCGACCGTGGACACGCCGATGCCCCCGCGCGCCCTGGGCACGATGCCCATCGGCCGGGTGCGCGGATAGGTCGAGCGCAACAACTCGCCGCCGCCGTCTCGACGCAGACCGACCACGGCGCCGCCGAAGTTGGGCGCGATCCGGGCGGTCAACTCGCCGTTGCCCAGGACCCATACGTCGCCGGTCTCCACCGCCGACACCGGAGCGGCCGCGCGCGCCACGGGCAGCACATCGCACGTGGCCCGCTGCCGGGCGAGTTCCTCGACCCAGGCGAGCCGTACCCGCAACGGGCCCCCGGGGCCCGGTGGCAGCTCGATCCGCCCGGTGAACGACCGCTCGGCGTCGCCGTCCGCGTCGCCCTCGAACAGCGTCCGGACCGGCCCGTCGCCGACCGCCGCGGTCAGCCGGCCGCGTCGGGCCCGCGCGGAGAACACGGTGAGCCGACCGCGCAGCCGCACGGCACCCGGCCCGTCCGCGGCGCCCGCGCCCGGCTCGACCTCGGCGGTCGGATCCAGCGCGATGTGTACCGGGACCGGGGCCGAGAGCGGCGGCCGGGCGGTGACCGGTACCTGCTCGGCGGGGTCGGTCACCGCCGACCATGCCTCGCGCACCGCGCGTTCGTCCCCGGGACCGCAGAAGAAGGCGTAGCGGGGGAAGCGCGCCACGCCTTCGTCGGGGGCGCCCGGGTCGGCGGCCAGCAGCAGCGAGGGCATCCACTGCAACCCGAACCGCAGTTGCGCGGCCCGCTCCCAGACCAGACCCACACTGCGCCCGTCGTCGTCGGTGAACGCGGTCCACCGCTCCCGGTAGCGGCCGGGATCGCGGGGCAGGTCGGCCGAGCCCATCATCTCCAACGAGTGCATCCCGAAGGGGAAGCGCTCGTACACCACCGGTGCGCGCAACACCCCCTCGCTCAACGGCACACTCATCGTCAACGACCGCCCGCGAGCCCACGGATGCACCCGCAGCAGACAGTCGCCGGTCGCCACCGCGCTCAGCAACTCCGATTCCGCGTCGATGAGTTCGGTGCGCACCTCGACGACCTGGTCGCCGCCCAGCAGCAGGGTGCGGCGCAGTCGGGCCCGGGCCAGTCCCAGGTCCGGCCGGGCCGCCGCGTACGCCGTCCCGTGTCGCTGCCACCAGACGTTCGCCGCCGCCTCCAAGGCGAGTTCCGCCCGGCCGTCGACCACGTCCGCCCGCACGCAGCGCACGTCGCGGCGCGGCGGGGTCTTGAGCGCGGCCGGGAAAGGCGGGCCCAGATCCGGCCACAACTCCCGGATGGCGGGTCCGCGTTCGCGCGTCGGCTCGATCTCGCAGGTCCCGGTTGCCCGATCCACGGCCAACCGCAACCAACGATTGCCCAGCACCCACCGGTCGTCCCGCTCGTCCAGGTACGGCAGATCCCGGCGCGGTGGGCGCGGGTCAGTGGCGACCGCCGGGGCGACCGCGCGCACCCAACTGTGCAGGGTCAGCCGGGCCGGATGTGCCCGGCCGGCGTGCGATACGTCGGTGCGCACGGTCAGTTCGACCTCCTGCTCGCCCGGGTGCTCGGGTGCGAACGCGGTCTCGCCCTCGACCACCTCGCCCGGCGCCAGGGCGAGTTCACGCACCGACGCCGGGGCGGTGTCGCCGGGCCGGCGCACCTCCAGGACGAGGGTGAGCGCTCGGGTGCCCCGGTTGGCGATGCGGTGGGTGAACGCGGCCGAGCCGCCGACCGGCACCCGGCGGGCGGGGGCCGTCGGGTGGAAGTCGATGTCCAGACCGTCCCAGTTCAGCGCGCAGACCCGGTCGTGGGCCAGGTCGACGACGAAGACGCTCTCCGCGCCCGAGCCGACCATCGAGTACCGGAACGTCGGCGCTCCGTGGTAGTCGCCCACATCCTCGGCGGCGTTGCGCGGGGCGCGCCCGGGCACCCACGGACTGGAGCCGAAGTCCGTCCAGACACGCGCCAGTTCCGCCACCCGGGCGCCCAGGCCCAGGGCCTCGATGACGAAGCGGTAGAGGTACGGCAGGTGGGAGCGGAATTCCAGCCGGTCGTCGCCGCACGGCTCGGTGGAGGCCTGTCGGAAGCCGCCGGGGCGCACGATCGCGACCATCGAGGGGTTCGCGGGCGAGGCGTTGCAGTCGACCCGGTCGTAGCCGTGCGCCACGCAGTACGCGAACGCCTCGACGAACAGCCGGATGGGCACCGCGCCGAGCCGGAATCCCGGATCGATCGCGAAGGTGTCCATCCACACCACCGAGCCCTGTCCGGCCTTGAGCGCGGAGACCGGGTACAGCGCGAGTGAGCCGACCACACGGCCCTGTGCGAGCGCCACGAACGTCTCCACCGCGCCGCGCTCGGTGACGAAGGCGGTGTAGTCGGCGGCCGACAGCGGTGCGCCGCCCAGCGGTCCGGGGTTCCAGTGGAAGGCGTTGATCCACGCGGCCATGGCGCCGGCGTCCACCGAGGAGACCGGCGCGACCACGACCTCGGCCACGTGTTCGCCGGGGCCGGGCATCAGGCGTCCTCGCGGCGGGACTCGATGAAGTCGGCCAGCATGTTGACCGAGCCGAACCGGTCGAGTTCGTCGTCGGTGATGTTCACCTTGAACTGCCACTCGATACCGACCACGACCTCGATCACGTGGATGCTGTCGAGTTCCAGGCCGCGTCCCAGGATCGCCTGGTCGTCGGTGAGCCACTCCGGATCCAGGTCGAGGTCCAGCCGCTCGACGATCACCTCCTTGATCTCGCGGCACAGGGTCTGCCGCTCCCGTACCCGCTCCAGGACCTGTGCCTGCGCCGCTGTCAGCACGCCGCGCTCCCTTCCGTGTCGATGTCCTCGCTCGGTACCGGGTCGCGGGTGAGCACCACCGCGACCACGAGTCCTTCGCCGCAGCCCCACGCCGCGCTCGCGCCACGCCCGGCCGGGCAACACGCGGGTACGCCGGGCGCGCGCACCGTGGCCGGCCTCGGCCGGTCGGCGAACAGGCCGCGGATGAGCGCCTCGGCGCGGTCGCCGCAGTCGCAGCGGCCCATCCGGACCGGATCGATCCGGATGTCGTGCCACGCGAAGCCGGCGCGGCGCCCGCCCGCGCACTTGATCGCCGCCTCCTTGAGCGCGATACCCGCCGCGAGCCGCACCGGCGAAGCGGGCCGGGCCAGCGCCCAGCGCAACTCCCGGGGACCGAGCACGGCGCGCGCCACGAGCTCGTCCGCGCGGCCGGCGCGGGCCAGGCGGGCCACGCGGACCGCGTCCACGCCGATCCGGTCGGCCGTGCCGACGCCGGGCATCACCGGGCCCCGGCGAATACGCGCGAGCCGAACCGGGCCAACCGGCGCGGAGCGACGGTGGACAGCGCGGCGAGCAGCCGATACGGAGCGCCCGGTACGCAGACCGGTCGACCGCGCTCGACCGCGCGCAGCCCGGCCAGGGCCACCCGCTCGGCGGGCAGCCACGCCCGCGCGGGCACCCGACTGACGTCGATGCCGGCACGACGGTGGAACTCGGTTGCGGTGAAGCTGGGGCACAGCGCGGTCACCCGCACACCGGAGCCGCGCACCTCGTCGTACAGCGCCTCGCTCAGACTCAGGCTGAAGGCCTTGGCGGCGCCGTAGGTCGCGGTGAGCGGGTCGGGCTGGAACCCGGCCAGCGAGGAGACGTTGACGATCCAGCCCGAGCCGCGCTCGACCATCGGGGCCAGCGCCGCGCGGCACAACCGGACCACCGCGACCGCGCTCAGCGCGACCACGTCCAACTCGGCCTGCACCGGCAGCGTGTGGAACGCGCCGCGGGTGCCCGTCCCGGCGTTGTTCACCAACAGGTCGATCGGCGCCTCACCGTCGCGCAGCCGGTCCTCGACCCGGGCCAGGCCCGCGTCGGTGCGCAGATCCGCGGCGATCGTGGTGACCGCGACCGGGTGCCGCGCGCGCAGCCGGTCGGCGACGTCGGCCAGTCGGTCGCCGTCCCGCGCGACGAGCACGAGGTGCGTGCCGTCCCGGGCGAGCAGGTCCGCGAAGGCCAGACCGATGCCCGCCGTGGCACCGGTGATCAGCGCGGTGCGCCATGGTGCGTGACGCGGGCGGGTGGCGCCGGCGGCGGGTGCCGGGGCGCTCACCCGCGTGGCCCGTCGGTGGGAGTGAACTCCTCGGCGATGCGCAGGAGTTCGTTGAACTTGGCGACCCGGTCCATGCGCGAGAGCCCACCCGCCTTGAGCCAGGCCGCGCCGCCGGCGACCGCGAGGTGGGTGATGAAGGCGCTCGCGCTCTCGCCACTGCGCTGGGAGACCACGGTGGTGATCTTGTGTCGAGCTCCGCAGGCCAGCGCGTCCAGGGCCTGGGTGACGGTGCCGACCTGGTTGGGCTTGATCAGCGCGCCGTCGGCGAGCCCGGCCGCGACGCCGCGGTCGATGCGCTCGGCGGCGGATGCGAACAGGTCGTCGCCGACCACCGCGGCCCGGCCCGCCAGCCGCTCGCGCAGCCCGCGCCAGGCCCCCTCGTCGGCGGGCTCGAAGGGGTCCTCCAGGAAGGTCAGCGGATACCGGTCCACCCAGTCGAGATAGCGCCGGGTCAACTCCTCGACCGACAAGGGGCGTTCCAGCCACGGGAAGGCGTAGCCCGGCGGGTGGGCGAACTCCGCGCCGGACAGGTCCAGGCCCAGGTGGAAGTCGTGCCCGCCGGCCAGTCCGCAGTCCTCGGCGGCGGCGACGATCATCTCCATGGTCGCCTCGCAGCCGCCCAGGTCCACCGACCAGCCGCCCTGGGTGCTGTCCGAGCAGCGGTGCCCCTTGCTCGCGAGCCGGGCGGCCAGCGCCGCGCGCACCCGGGCGCCCTGCTCGAGCGCCACGGCCGGCTCCGCGGTGGTGGGCAGCAGCAGGAACTCGGTGTAGACCGTGTTCGAACCCACCGCGCCGTCCGCGACGTTGAACATCGGCACCGGCAGCCGAGCGGGCGCGGTCTCGGCGAGATGCCGGTACAGCGGGCGCCCGGTGACCGTCGCGCCCGCCTGCGCGACGGCCATCGAGGCGGCCACCGCGACGTTGCCGCCGATCCGGCGGAAGTACGCGCCGCCGTCCACCGCGCGCAGGGCCGCGTCCACGGCGCGCTGATCGCACACGTCCAGGCCGATCAGCGCCGGCCGCACCAGGTCGGCGACCGAGGCCAGCGCCGGGGCCACCGCGGCGAGCGCGGGCAGCGCCGCCGCGTCCTCCAGGACGTACGCCTCGAACTCGCCGGTGGTCGAGCCCCGGGGCGCGAGTTCCGCCGCCCGGTCACCGCCGTCGGCGCGGATCTCCACCTCGATCGCGGGAATGCCGTTGGAGTCGAACACCGCTCGGGCCCCGACCTCGCGTATCGCTCGCACAGTCCGCTCCTTCACCACGTGTTGGTCGACATCGACAGTTCGGCGCGCGGTCCGGCCGCGCCCGTGCCCGGCTCGGCGTGCCGGGCGGCGTGCGTGGCGGCGGCGATCGCCGCCGCCTCGATCCCGTACTTGTCCAGGAGTTGCCGATAGGGCCCGGTCTCGGTGAACGTGTCCGCGATGCCCAGACGCAGCACCCGCGGGCCGCCGCGCGCCGCGATCAGCTCGGCGACCGCGCCGCCCAGACCGCCGACCGTGGTGTGCTCCTCGACCGTCACCACGAGCGAGCAGGCGCGGACCAGGTCGTAGACCTCGGCGTCGGGGAAGGGCTTGATCCGCAGCGCCCCGAGCACCCGGGCCGGGACTCCGCGCTCGGCCAGCAGCCCCGCGGCGGCGACGCACTCGGGCACGGCCACCCCGCAGGCCACGAACACCACCTCCGGGTCCGGGTGATCCCACACCCGCAGGTCGCCCGGCCCGCGTGGGCCACCGGCCACCGGCGGCACCGGGTTGCGGCACAGCCGGATGTAGTTCGGACCCGGGAGCGGCGGTGCGCCGGCCGGGCCGATCCCGGCGAGCACCTCGCCGCCCAGCACCCGGGCGTCCGCGTCGTCGGCGGGCACCCATACGTTCATCCCGGGCACCGAGCGCATGAAACCCAGGTCGGTGATCGCGTGGTGCGGGGCGCCCTCCAGCGAGCCGGACATGCCCGCGTAGTGGCCCGCGATGGTCACCGGCAGCCCGGGCCAGCCGATCGAGAGCAGGATCTGCTCCGCCGCGCGCCCGACCAGGATCGAGGCGAACCCGGAGACGACCGGGCGGAAGCCGGCCAGCGCGAGGCCGGCCGCCATGCCCATCATGTTCTGCTCGGCGATGCCGGTGTTCAGGAACGAGCCGGGCAGCCGGTCGGCGACCCGGCCGCTGCGGGTGGAGTGCGAGCAGTCCCCGTCCAGGACGAACAGCCGCTCGTCCGCCTCGCAGGCGCGCAGCAACGCCTCGCCGAACGTGTCACGCATGACTCAACTCCTCGACTGCCTCGGCCAATCGGCCCGGATCGGCGACCGAGTGCCAGTTCGGGTCGTCCTCCATGAACGAGACGCCGCGTCCCTTGACGGTGCGCGCGATCACCGCGCGCGGGCGGGGCGCCGGTGCCAGCGCGGTGATCAGCGCGGCGCAGTCGTGGCCGTCGACCTCGACGACCTCCCAGCCGAAGGCGCGCCACTTGGCGGTGAGCGGAGCGGCGCCCATGATGTCGCGCGTGCGGCCGTCGTGTTGGATGCCGTTGGCGTCCACGATCACGGTCAGGCCGGCCAGTCCCAGTTGTGCCGCGCACATCGCCGCCTCCCACACCTGGCCCTCCTGGCACTCGCCGTCGCCCAGCAGGGCGAACACCCGGGCGCCGACTTCGCGTTTGGCCAGGCCCAGGGCCATTCCCACGGCGACCGAGAAGGCTTGACCGAGTGAGCCGGAGCCGACCTCGATGCCGCGCGTGCGTGGATCGGGGTGGCCCTGGAGCGGCGAGCCGAGCGCGCGCAGCGTGCCGGCCGACGCGCGCGGGAGTATGCCCAGGTCGATCAGCACCGCGTACAGCGCGGGTGCCGCGTGCCCCTTGGAGAGCACGAACCGGTCCCGCTCGGCCCAGGTGGGATCGGCCGGTCGGTGGCGCATGGTGTGGTAGTGGAGCACGGTCAGGATCTCGATCGCGGACAGTGAGCTGCCGGGGTGGCCGGCGCCGGCCGCCGCGATCATCCGCATCGTCTCCAGACGCAACCGGGCCGCGGTCGCGTCCAGTTCGGGGTGGCCGCTCATCGTCTTCCCGTGCTCAGGAGCCGTACCGAGGTGACCACGTCGTCCAGGTGCGCGGTCCCTCCTCGGGCGGCCCGGTCGAAGGCCGCGACCAGGGCGCCGGCGGCGCCGTGCGGCAGGGGGTGCTCGTCGATCGCGCCGACGACGGCGGCGCCCAGCGAGGAACTGCACAACACCACGCCGTCGGCGCCGATCACCTCGGCCGGCTCCAGCGGCCGGTGTTCGGGGGTCAGGCCCAGCGCGCCCTTGGCCACCATGCCCAGCAACTCCCGTGTGACGCCCGGGAGTACGCCCTCCTCGACCGGCGGCGAGATCAACCGGTCACCGGCCAGGACGAGCAGGCTGGCCCGCGAGGTCTCGGTGATCCGGCCCGCCTCGTTGCGAAAGAGCACGTCGTCGTGGCCGGCCCGGCGGGCCCGCAGCACCGCGCGCCGGGCCCCGGCGTAGTGCGCCGTCGCCTTGACCCAGCGCGGCAGGTCGGTGTGCGCGGGCCGGGGTTCGCCGGTGGTGGCCAGGGTCAGTGGTCGGTTCGGTGCGTAGCCGTCCAGGGGGCGCAGGAAGACGCAGACCCCCGGCGGTTCGTCGTCCAGAAAGCCCTCGCCCTCCGCGTAGGCGAACAGCCGGATGCCCACCGCGCCGCGCCCGTCGTGGCGCCGGGTCACCTCGACGACCGCGTCGGTCAACTCGCGCGCCGACCAGGACAGCGCGAAACCCAGGCCCTCGCAGGAACGGCGAAAACGCGAGAGGTGCGCGCCCAGGTCGAGAATGCGCAGTTCGGTCCCGGTGGAATCGGCCACCGCGGCACACCCGTCGAATACCACTTGCGCATAGCGCAACGCGGCCGAATCAATGGACAACCGAACCTCGTCGAGTTCGGTCATACGGCCGTCACGCCAACATTCCTGGTGCACGATCCAGCACCCCCATATCCTTACGCGAAGGATAACTAATAACTATATGGCGTATAGAATAACTGTACGCACCATGGTGTCAACGCCGCTTCGGCGATATCCGGTCGATATTCGAGGCGGGACTTCCATGGCATGCGGGCAGGCGGAATCCACCCACCGGAAAGGCAAGGGAAAAGATTCGACCCGTTCGGACCCCGGCCGGGATCAGCCGGTGGTGTCGCCGACCTCCGGCACCACGCCCGGCGCGGTGGTCGAGGTGATCAGCTTGCGGAGGGTGTCCTCCAGGTAGGCGTAGTCCGCCTCGATGTCCGCCGCCGACTGCCCGAACCGACCGCTGACCTCACTCGTGGCGAACCCGACCACCATCGTGCTCAACAGCCGCTCGGCCCGATTGACCTCGGTGATCGACAGGCCCGCGTCCAACAGCGCGGCGAACACCGCCTGCCGCACCCGATGCGCGCCCGGGGTGGCCGCCGAGCGGGTCAGCAGCAGCGGGAACACGTCGGGATGGCGCCGGGCGGAATCCCGGGCCGCCCGCCCGATCCGGGCCAGTCGTTCGTCCCACGGCAGTTCGGCGTCCGGCAATGGGAACTCGGAGAGCAACTCCTCGACGATGCCGTCGAGCAGGGCCGCCTTGTTCGCGATGTGCCCGTAGAGCGACATCGCCGTCACGCCGAGCCGGCGGGCCACCGCCTGAAGGGTCACGGCCTGCAGCCCCTGCTCGTCGGCCAGTTCGAGACTCACCCGAAGAATGGCGGAGCGGTCGATAGTGCGCGGGCGACCCATGGGCCTCAAGGTATCACCGCCGATCGGCGTGATCCGCCCACGGCGGCCCGGCGCCCAACGCGGCGGTGAGCCGGTGGTGGATGTCCCGCGCGCCGATCGATGAGGTCGCCCGGCGCGGTGCCGGACCCGCCATCCGGCCGATCGGCACGACCAGCAGATGCGGCCCCGGAGCCGCCCGCGCGGCGGCCATCGCGGCGTCGATCCGCGCGCCGTCGGCGCACACCACCGCCGACGCGTACCCCGTCGCCCGCGCGATCGCCGCGAAGTCGGTGCCGGCGGACGTGGTGGCCTGCGCACCCGTCGACTCGTACACGCCGTTGTCCAACACCACGTGGATCAGCCCCGGTGGAGCCGCCGCGCCGATCGTGGACATCGTGCCCAGGTGCATCAGAGCCGCGCCGTCGCCGTCGAGCAGCACCACCTCGGTACCCGGCGGACGCAGCGCCAGACCCAGCGCGAAGGCCGACGCGTGCCCCATCGAGCCCTGCATGTAGAAGTGCGTCGGCGCGTCACCCGCCGCGAACAACTCGCGCGAGGTGTACCCGGTGGTGGCGACCACCGCGATTCCCCGCGTGTGGGCGGTGATCGCGCGCAGCGCCCGGGCCCGGGTGAGCGTGGGCCCCTCGGCGGACCCGTCCGCCGCCGCGCCCTCCGGCACCTCCACCGCGCCCTTCTCCACCAGCACGAACACGCAGTTCCCAGCCTCCAGTTCCTTGCCGGCCTCGGCCAACAGGGCGCGCAGCCCAACCGCGTCGGTGCCGCGCCGCAACGTGCGGTGGGCGACCCCGATCGCGTCCAACACCTCGTGCGTGGCCGCGCCCATCACCGCGTGCTGCGGTTCGTCTCCGGCCGGATCCGGCCACCCGCGCAGACTGGTGAACACCAACGCCGGGATGTCGTAGGTCATCAGCAGCGACGTCAACGGGTTGATCAGGTTGCCCAGCCCCGAGTTCTGCGCCACCACCGCGACCCGGGTGCCGGCGACCGCGGCCCCGGCCGCGATGGCCAGCGCCGCGCCCTCGTTCGCGGCCGGCACGTACCGGCCCTCGCGGGTGAACCGCGCGATGGGCGCGGAGAAGTACGAACACGGCACGCCCGTCACCAACTCCACGCCGAAGTCGGCCAGCGCGGCGCAGAAGTCGTCCGACCCGATCACCAGTCCAACGCCTTCCACGCATCCAGCCGTTGCAGCCGGAACACCTCCTGCACACTCGCGATCCGATCCTCCACCTCGACCGAGCTGCCCTCGCGGAAGATCGCGCCGTAGGTGTCGCGCAGCGAACTGACCGTGGCCCGCAGGCCCTGGTTGGCGTAGATGACCACCGAGACGCCGGCCGCGGCGGCCGCCTTCGCGTCCCAGTCCGGGTAGGTGGTGGGCACCACCACGACCGGCACCGCGCCGCTCCAGCCGTCCAGGAAACGGGTGATCTGCTCACTGGTGCGGATCTTGGAGTGCACGAGCACCGCGTCCGCGCCCGCGTCGGCGTAGGCCGAGCAGCGCTTGAGCGCCTCGTCCACGTCGAGTCCGCTGATCAACGCCTCGGTCCGGGCGATCAGGAAGAAGTCCGGGGTCTGCTGGGCGTTCTTGGCCACCTCGATCTTGCGCGCGAAGGTGTTGATGTCGAGCAGCGTGTGATCGACGGCGGCAAAGCTGTTGATCTTCGGGAACATCTTGTCCTCGACACACACCGCCGTGATGCCGCCGGCCTCGTACTCGTGCACCATGTGCGCGATGTTGAGATTGTTGCCGTACCCGGTGTCGCAATCGGCGACCACCGGGATGGACAGCGCCTTTTGCATGTTGACGGCGGCTTCGAGGTACTCGGTCATCCCGAGCAGACTGGCGTCCGGCAGGCACCGGGCCGCGGACACCTCCAGGCTGGAGGACCACACGGCCTGGAAGCCGGCCTCCTGGGCCAACACCGCGCCCAGCGCGTCGTGCGCGCCGGCGACGCGCACCAGGTCGTGTTGATCGAGAACCGCCCGGAACGGCGCTGCGAGAGCAGTCCTGAGCACTGACGATCTCCTATCCGGTTCGAAGGGTCGGGCAGGGGGCGGGGGAGGCGCCGGGCGGTTCGGGCCGGCGGGTGCTCCGGGCGCGAACCGGCCTCATCGCATGACGAGCTTGTAGAAGTCGGTGGGATGCGCCTCGTCGCCGAGTTCGCCGAACATCAGTCGCTGACGTTCGGTCATCGAGGCCACCACCTCGGCGGGCATGCGGTGGAAGTCGAGCGGTCGGCACCACAGGTGCCCGTACCGGATGATCACCGAACGGCGGGTCCTGCCAGCGGAGTTCGGCGCCACCGCATGCCACAGGTTGTACGGGAAGACCACCGCGTCGCCGGGCTCGGCCAGGATCTGCACCGCGTTCGGCGGCATCTCGCCGCGCCGCCAGTAGTCGTTGGGCTCGGGCAGGTAGCAGTCGTCGTCCAGCCGCTCCGGGCGGATGCGGTGACTACCGGGAATGACGGTGAAGTTCCCCGAGTCGGGCCGACTGACGTCGGTGAGGAAGTACTGCACCTTCAGTTGCAGTGCCCGGCTCGCGGGATCCAGCACGATCCCCATCAGCGAAGCGCCGCCGTCGGTGTGCCAGCCCTCCAACGGCGCGTCGCCGCCCTCGCGGACGAACGCCTCGCTGCCCAGCACGTGCAGATCCGGCCCGAGCAGTTCGACCAGGGTCGGCAACACGCCGGGATGGTCGACCAGTTCCAGCAGCGCCGGGCTCGCCGCGGCGGCGTTGCGCACCCGTACCGAATGTTCCTGGTCGTTGCGATAGCTGATGTGCGCGGTGCGCACCAGGTCCTGTTGCCGGACCGCGAAGTCGACGCCCGCCAAGGCGCGTTCCACGTCGGCGGCGGAAAGCGCCTTTCTGATGTGAATATAGCCGTTTTGATTCCACTGCTCGCGCAGGCTCCCGAGTATTCCCTCGGGTGATTCCCCCACCGGTGGGCCTCCGTTCGGTCGTGTTCGCGCATTGCCCTCAGCTTCACAGCCGTTTAGGACGGCGGCCAGTGTCGGTCCACCACGCCGGGCGTGTGTTCCGGGCGGGGTACCCATGCGAAACACATGATCCATATCCGCTTTCCGCATCTTTCCCGGTCTCTCCGCACGGGGACATCCGCGGATTCCCGCGTTGTAGCATCGGCGGATGGGCCCGGAATCGGGTCCCGGAACTTCTTCCAGCAGTCGCCATCACCATGCAGCAGTCGCGATCGAAGAGGGCCGTCTCTTGCCTCACGCCGCTCAGGTTCCGGTGAACTCCGTGGACTCCCGCGCTCTTCGCATTCCCACCGTGATCACGGTGGTGGTTCTCCTGAGTTGTCACGCGGCTTCGGTGCTGTCGTTGATCACATTCCCGGTCGCGGCCTGGCGAATGGCCGCCGCACTGGTCGCGGTCACCGCGGTCGCGGTGATCCAATGCGCGCATTCCCTGCCCGGCCGGCTGCGGTGGTTACCCCGCCCCGGCCACCGACTCCTGCTCTGCCAGGCGGTGTTGGCGCTGATTCCCTCGTTCGCTTGCCCGGGGACCTGGACCGCCGCGCCCGGATTCCTGGCGGGCTCGCTGCTGCTGTTCCTGCCGCAGAAGCGCGCCTGGTGGGCGTTCGGCACGCTGATGATCGCCACCGGGGTGATGACGTTTCACCTGGCCGACGACTACGACGACGTGCCCTACGCGGTGGTGGCGAGCACCTCGACCGGGCTCGTGCTGTACGCGCTGATGCGCATCACCGAACTGCTCGCGGAAATGCACCGGTCCCGACTGGAGTTGGCCCGGCAGGCGATCGTGCGCGAGCAGCACCGGTTCGCCCGCGACCTGCACGATCTGCTCGGTTACAGCCTGGCCACCATCGGGGTCAAGACCTCGCTGGCCGCGCGCCTGCTCACGCACGACGTCGAGCAGGCGCGCACCGAGCTCGCGGAGATCGTGACCATCACCCAGCAGGCCGCCACCGACATGCGCGAAGTGGTGCACCGCTACCGGGGGATGTCGCTGGTCGCCGAGGTGGCCGCGGCCGAGTCGCTGCTCGCCTCGATCGGGGTGCGGGCCACCACCCGGATCGGCGTCGAGGCACTGAACGGGGCCACCGAGACGGTGCTGGCCACCGTGTTGCGCGAGGGGCTCGCCAACATGATGCGGCACAGTTCGGCCACCCAGTGCGTGATCAGCGCCGAACGCGACGGAGAATTCGTCCGGTTCGGGGTGGGCAACGACGGGGCCTGCGTCGTCCGCCCCCGGGGAACCGGCGCGGATCGTCAGGGCGGTACCGGGCTGGCCAGCCTGGCCGCGCGGGTCGAGGGCATCGGCGGGCGGTTGGACGTGGGTACCGACGGCGGCGGCTGGTTCCGTCTGGTCGCGCTGGTTCCACTGGCTCCGGATCCCGCGGCGGCCGCCGACCGTGCGGTGCCCCCGGACCTCGCGGTGCTCCCCGACCCCGCCGTGTTCGCCGAGGCCGCCGCGCTTCCCGACCTCGCCGCGGTCGCCGACCCCACCGCGGTCCCCGACGCCGGCACGGTCCCCGACCCCACCGGGGAACCGTGCGAGCCGGCCCGAACTCCCGTCGCCGGCTGAGGCGCGAACGCGCTACGCGACCCGACGGGTCACAACCACCCCTCGTCCCGGGCGATCCGAATCGCGTCCACCCGGTTACGCGCGTTGAGCTTGGCCACCACCGAGTTCAGGTGGTTGCGCACGGTGCCCGCGCACACCCACATCTGGTCGGCGATGTCCGCGACCCGATTGCCGTCGGCCGCCGCGCGCAGCACCTGCAATTCGCGGGTGGTCAACCGCGAGGGACCACCGTCGATCGCGGCCAGCGCCACCGAGGCGTCGATCACCCGACCACCGGCGGCGATCTCGCGGATCGCGCCGCTGAACCGATCCGGGTCCGAGTTCTTGAGCAGGAACCCGGACACGTTCGCCGCCGCGGCGCGGCGCAGATGGCCCGGCGCGTTCATGCCGGTGAGGATCAGCGTGCGACATTCCGGCAGCGCCACGCGCAGCGCCGCGGCGGCCTCGATCCCGTCGATACCCGGCAGGCCGATGTCCAGCACCGCGACGTCCGGACGCACCGCGCGAGCGCGCGGCACCACGTCGGTACCGGACTCGACTTCGGCGACCACGTCGATGTCCGGCTCCAGACTCAACAACGACACCAGCGCCCTGCGCAGTAATTTCATGTCCTCGGCAATCAGGACCTTGATCAAGGACTCCCCCTCATCCCGAATCCCGACACCGATCTCCCCGGCGTCGAAGTTCGTCGGTGATCCCCCGTATCAAGATGCCGATTATGCAGGAGGAGTTCGGCGGCCCAATAGAGCAAATTGCACACGGATCGAACGCCGACGAACGAACCCGATCGCCGACCGCGTCCGAACACCGGCGCGGGGCCGCTCCGAGCACGCCGCGGGCCTCCGCGCGACGCCGTACACGAGAAAACGGGCGGACCCGGGTCGGCAACTCGCCGATACCCGGATCCGCCCGTTCCTCGTCGCGGCGCCGCGCGGACGCGGCGGCTCCCCCGTCACATCGTCCGCCTCGCGACCGCGCGCACGCGGGAGCGTGTGCGTACGCGCGTCACGCGCGCGGCTCCCCGACCGAGCCGGAGAGGCCGAGCCGGAACACCTCTCCGGCTCAGCCGGAGAACTCCTCCAGCGCCTTGTTCGCCTCGGCCAGCCACTCCGCGCGCGCCGCGATCGACTCCTCGGCCTCGCGCACCTTGCGCTCGTTCCCGGCCGCCCGGGCCTTCTCCGCCTGCTGGGTCAGCTTGTCGATGGACGCCTGGATCTGGTCCACCGCCGCCTGCGCCCGCGCCCGCGCCTCCGGGTTGGTGCGCTTCCACAACTCTTCCTCGGCCTCGCGGATCGCCCGCTCCACGCTCTGCAGCCGGGCCTCCATCTTCGGCCGGGCGTCGCGCGGGACGTGGCCGATGGCCTCCCAGCGATCGTTGATCGAGCGCAGCGCCGCCCGCGCCGCCTTGACGTCGGTCACCGGCACGATCGTCTCGGCCTCCACGAGCAGCACCTCCTTCGCGGCCTGGTTCTCCCGCTGCTCGGAGTCGCGCTCGGCGAACACCTCGCTGCGGGCCGCGAAGAACACGTCCTGCGCGGCCCGGAAGCGCTGCCACAGCTCTTCCTCGACATCGCGCTGGGCCCGGCCCGCGGCCTTCCAGTCGTTCATCAGATCGCGGTAGCGCGCCGCGGTGTCGGTCCAGTCGGTGGACGTGGACAGCGCCTCGGCCGCCTCGACCAGCTTCTCCTTGACTCGCTTGGCACTGTCGCGCTGACCGTCCAGCTCCGCGAAGTGCGCCTTGCGGCGCTTGGCGAAATTGGACCGGGCCTGCGAGAACCGGTGCCACAGTTCGTCGTCCGCCTTGCGGTCCAGCCGCGGCACGGCCTTCCAGGCGTCCACCAGCGCGCGCAGCCGCTCGCCGGCCGGCCGCCAATCGGTGCTCTGGCCCAGCTGCTCGGCCTCCGCGACGATCCGCTCCTTGGCGCCCTGCGCCTCCTCCTGCGCCTTGGCGCGGGTGGCCTTGCGCTCCTCGCGCTTGGAGTCCACCACGGTCACCAACGCGTCCAGGCGCTTGACGAGCGATTCGAGATCGCCGACCGCGTTCGCGTCGACGATGCTCGCGCGCAGGCGCTCGATCGCGTGGTGGGCGTCCTTGGGAGCGAGGTCGGTGGTCCGTACCCGCCGCGCGAGCAACTCCACCTCGACGGCGAGCCCCTCGTACTTGCGCCGGAAGTAGGCCAGGGCCTCGTCCGGGGAACCCGCCTGCCACGAACCGACGGAGCGCTCACCGTCCGCCGTCTTGACAAAGACGTTTCCCTGCTCGTCCACGCGGCCCCACGGGTCGCTGCTCACAGCGGCCTCCTTCGATGCTGAATGCGGCGCACTTTACACAGGACCCCGGGGCACGGGCCGGGCCGTGCCCCGGGAGTCGCCGTGGAACATGCGTCCGGTCGGTTGCTACTTGGCCACGGTCACGCTGTCGAGGACGACGTTCTCGCGCGGCGCGCCGTCCGAGCCGCCGTCCTCGGTGCCCGCGGCGGCGATCTTCGCCAGGACGTCCATCCCGGCCGTGACCTTGCCGAACGGGGTGTAGTTCGGCGGAAGCTTGCTGTCCGCGGTGACCAGGAAGAACTGGCTTCCGTTGGTGCCCGGGCCCGAGTTCGCCATCGCCACGGTGCCCGCCGGGTAGGCGGCCGAGCCGTCCGGGCCCGCCGTACCCAGATTCTCGTCCACGAACTTGTAGCCGGGCCCACCTGTGCCGGTGCCCGTCGGGTCGCCGCACTGGAGCACGGCCAGACCACCCGTGGTCAACCGGTGGCACTTGGTGTGGTCGAAGAACTTCTTGCCCGCCAGGAACGCGAACGAGTTCACTGTGTGCGGCGCCTTCTTCGCCTCCAGCGCGACCTTCACCTCGCCACACGTGGTCTTGAGGGTCATCGTGTACGCCGCGTTCGTGTCGATCGACATCGCCGGCTCGGTGGGGAACTGCTCCTTGGTCGGTTCACCCGGAGCCGGCGCCGCGCACGTCTTCGGCTTGGGCTCGGGAGCCGGCGACTGCGGGGCCGAGGGCTGCGTGGACGGCGTGTCCGACGCGTTCGTCGTCTTCTTGTCGTCGTCATCACCCGCCGCCACCGCGAGCCAGGCGCCGCCACCGGCCACGACGACCACCGCGGCGACCGCGGCGATGACCTGGTTGCGCCTGCGCCGACGTGCCTGCGCGGTTCCGCGTCGCTCCTGCTGGCGCTCGAACTTCTCGCGCGCGAGCTGCCGCTGGCGCTGCTGTTTGGTGACCACCGCGTGCTCTCCTGGATTCGAACGGACTCGATGTGGATGGACTCGACCCGGGACACCCGACCAGCGGGCGAGGGCTCCCGGCGCCGGAACCGGAAACCGGCGGCCGTGACGGGATCCGTGCACCGGCCCCGACCTGCGGTGATCCCACAGGCCCGGAACCGACCGCAGCTCGCGCACAGTCTAGGCACGCACCCCCTGAACCGGTTCGCGATCCGCCCCCGCGCGCCGGTAGTCTCGTACCTGATTCCCACGTCCGCCGCATACTTCCGTGCTTGCCCCGCCGCCGGAAGACCCCGAGACCGAGAGGACGAACGTGATCGTCGCCGGGTTCCCCGCAGGGTCCTTCCAGACCAACTGTTACGTGGTCGCCCCTGCCGCCGGCGAGGAATGCGTCATCGTCGACCCCGGGCAGGACGCCTTCGACGGCGTACAGGACATCATCCGCGAACACCGGCTGCGCCCGGTGGCCGTCGTACTGACCCACGGGCACATCGATCACATGTTCTCCGTGGTGCCGGTCTGCGCCGAGCACAAGGTGCCCGCGTGGATCCACCCCGACGACCGCGACCTGCTCTCCGACCCGGCCAAGGGCCTGTCGCTGGGCGTGGGGCAACAACTGTTCGGCGGGATGACCTTCACCGAACCCGAGGACGTGCGCCTGCTCACCGACGGCGCCGTGCTCGACCTCGCCGGCCTCGAACTGACGGTCCATCATGCGCCCGGCCATACACAGGGGTCGGTGGCGTTCGGCACCCAGGGAAGCGCGGACATCCCGCCCATCCTGTACTCGGGTGACCTGCTCTTCGCCGGCTCCATCGGACGCACCGACCTGCCCGGCGGCGACCACGCGCAGATGCTGCGCTCGCTGTCCCGGGTGTGTCTGCCCCTGCCGGACGAGACCGTCGTGCTGTCCGGCCACGGCCCCCAGACGACGATCGGCCGCGAGCGCGCGAGCAACCCTTATCTGCAAGAGCTGACGCCGCCCGCGGGACCGCACCGAGGAATGTGACGGATTTTCATACCGTGAGTACCTTCAACGCCCCCAAGGGCACCTTCGACATGCTTCCGCCGTACTCGGAGACGTTCAACCGGATCCGGATCCAGTTCGGCCTGGAGCTGCGCGACGCGGGTTTCCAGTACATCGAGACCCCCACCTTCGAGGAGACCGGCCTCTTCCTGCGTGGCGTCGGCGAGTCCACCGACATCGTGACCAAGGAGATGTACACCTTCGAGGACCGCGGCGGCCGCTCGCTGACGCTGCGCCCCGAGGGCACCGCGGCCGTGATGCGCTCGGTACTCCAGCACAACCTGTACGCCGGCCGGCTGCCGGTCAAGCTGTGGTACTTCGGCTCGTACTACCGCTACGAGCGCCCCCAGGCGGGCCGCACCCGCCAGTTCACCCAGGTCGGTGCCGAGGCGATCGGCAGCGACGACCCGCTGGTCGACGTCGAGATGATCGCGCTCGCCGCCGAGGGCTTCACGAAGCTGGGCCTGCGCGACTTCCGGTTGCTGCTCAACTCGCTCGGCTGCCGCGAGTGCCGTCCGGTCTACCGGACCAAGCTCCAGGAGTTCCTGCGCGCGCTCGACCTGGACGCGGAGACGCACGCGCGGATCGAGATCAACCCGCTGCGCGTGCTCGACGACAAGCGCCCCGAGGTGCAGGCGCTGATCGCCGACGCCCCGCTGATCACCGACCACCTGTGCCAGGCGTGCGCCGAACACCACACGTTCGTCCGCGGCATGCTCGACGAGCTGGAGATCTCCTACGAGGACACGCCCCGGCTGGTCCGCGGGCTGGACTACTACAACCGGACCACGTTCGAGTTCGTGCACGACGGCCTCGGCGCGCAGTCGGCGATCGGCGGCGGCGGGCGCTACGACGGCCTCTCCGAGGACCTCGGCGGCCCCGACCTGCCCTCGGTGGGCTGGGCGCTGGGCATCGGCCGCACGATGCTCGCGATGGAGGCCGAGGGCCAGACCGTGGAGACCCCGGCCGACTGCGACGTCTACGGCGTCGCGATCGGCGACGCGGCCCGCCGCGCGGTGTTCGGCATGATCACCCAGCTGCGGATCGAGGACATCCCCGCCGACATGGCCTTCGGCGGGAAGAAGCTCAAGGGCGCCATGAAGGCCGCGTCGCAATCCGGCGCCCGCTACGCCATCGTCGTCGGCGACCGCGACCTCACCGAGGGCGTCGCCCAGATCAAGGACCTGTCGAACGGGGACCAGACCCCGGTCCCGCTCGACCAGGTCGTCACCGTCTTGAAGGAGAAGCTTCAGTGATCCGCACCCATGACGCCGGGACGCTCCGCGCCGAGCACGCCGGCCACACCGTGACGCTCGCCGGGTGGGTCGCCCGGCGGCGCGACCACGGCGGCGTGGCGTTCGTGGACCTGCGGGACGCGTCGGGCACCGTACAGGTGGTCTTCCGCGACCTGGAGACCGTGCACAACCTCCGCTCCGAGTTCTGCGTGCGGATCACCGGCGACGTGCGGGTGCGCCCCGACGGCAACGAGAACACCGAGATCCCCACCGGTGCGATCGAGGTCGTCGTGGACGACTTCGAGATCCTCTCCGAGGCGGCCCCGCTGCCGTTCCCGATCGAGGAGTACACGCCGGGCACGGTCAACGAGGAGGTGCGCCTCAAGCACCGTTACCTCGACCTGCGGCGCGCGCCGATGGCCCGCAACCTGCGGCTGCGCTCCAAGGTCACCCGGGTGATCCGCGAGGTGATGGAGGACCACGACTTCCTCGACATCGAGACGCCGTACCTGACCCGGTCCACGCCCGAGGGCGCCCGCGACTTCCTGGTGCCGGTGCGGCTCCAGCCGGGTTCGTGGTACGCGCTGCCGCAGTCGCCGCAGCTGTTCAAGCAGCTGCTCATGGTCGCCGGCATGGAGCGCTACTACCAGATCGCGCGCTGTTTCCGGGACGAGGACTTCCGGGCCGACCGGCAGCCCGAGTTCACCCAGTTGGACGTCGAGATGTCCTTCTGCGACGCCGAGGACATCCTGGCGCTGACCGAGAAGCTGATCGCGCGCGTGTGGCGCGAGGTGCACGGCGTGGAGATCCCGCTGCCGCTGCCCCGACTGGCCTACGCCGAGGCGATGGCGCGCTACGGCTCGGACAAGCCGGACACCCGCTTCGGCTGCGAACTGGTCGACCTGACGGCCTACTTCGAGGGCACCTCGTTCCGGGTGTTCCAGGCCGAGTTCACCGGCGCGGTGGTGATGCCCGGCGGCGCCGCGCAGACCCGTAAGGAGCTCGACGGCTGGCAGGACTGGGCCAAGGCGCGCGGCGCGCGCGGGCTCGCGTACGTGCTGGTGGACGCGGAGACCGGCGAACTGCGCGGCCCGGTGGCCAAGAACCTGTCCGAGGAGCACCTGGCCGGCCTGGTCGAGGCGACCGGCGCGGCCAAGGGCGACTGCATCTTCTTCGCGGCGGGTCGGCGTACGGCCTCGCTGGAACTGCTGGGCGCGGCCCGGCTGGAGATCGCGCGTCGGGGTTCGCTGATCGACGAGTCGCGGTGGAACTTCCTCTGGGTCGTCGACTTCCCGATGTTCGAGCCGATCGAGGACGCGGCCGGCAACCACCAGGGATGGCACGCGATCCACCACCCCTTCACCGCGCCGACCGCGGAGTGGCTCGACGGCTTCGACAAGAATCCGGGCGAGGCGCTGTCGAACGCGTACGACATCGTGCTGAACGGGACCGAGATCGGTGGCGGTTCGATCCGTATCCACCGTCGGGACGTGCAGGAGCGGGCGTTCGCGGCGATCGGGATGTCGGAGGAGGAGGCGCAGTCGCAGTTCGGGTTCCTGCTGGACGCGTTCGCGTACGGGCCGCCGCCGCACGGCGGGATCGCGCTCGGTCTCGACCGGTTGGTGGCCCTTTTGGGCGGAACCGAGTCCATTCGGGACGTGATTGCTTTCCCGAAGACCGCTTCCGGTGGCGACCCGTTGACCGGGGCTCCGTCGCCGATCACGGTGCAGCAGCGGCGTGAGGCGGGGATCGACGCGAAGCCGAAGGCCAAGTCGGACTCCGGTGACGGTGTCCCGGGCGAGGGTGCGGAGAAGGCGTAACCGCCGGCGGGTGGATGTCGTCGGGACGGTGGGCGTGCGAGTGGCCCCGCCCTCCGGCATGCTCCGTGCGGGGATGGTCCGGCGATGACGTCTCGGATCCTGTCCGCCCTCCCGTCGGCCCCGCACGTGCGGGGATCAGGGCGGTCGAGCCAATGGCTCGGCCGCCCTTCGGCGTTGCCGGACTTTGTCGACTCGTGGGGGTAGCCGAAACGCTTCTGCACAGGGTCGGAGCGCACGGACCCGGGTCTGCCTACCTTGGAAGTCGAGCCGGTGCCGCACCGGTTCGGATGACCTCGGGGAGGCCGACATGGCGGTGGATTTGACGAAGCGGCGGGTGCCGGCGGAGTACGTGACGCGGTCCGTCGTGCAGGGGCGCGGCTGGACGCAGGGCGCCATCGCACGATTCCTGGCCGAGCCGGACGGCACGGTGGCCAACATGCGATATCGCGGGTCGCCGCCGACCAGGTTGTACGCGATGGCGCGGGTGCGGGCGATCGAGGGCACGCGCGAGTGGCAGGAGTGGTACTTCGCGTCGCGCCGACGGCGGGCCGCGACGGCGGAGCGGGGGAGCGGGGCCGGGGGCGTCGTGCGGGGTGGCTTGTCGGCGCGGACGGCCGGCGTGGGCGGTGGAACACGCGCAGGTGGTGGGCCCGTTGCGCCCGGCGGCGGTGACGCCGGTGGGGGCGTCGCCGGCGGCGCGGATGTCGGAGCCGAGCGGGATGCTGGGGTGGGCCGGGTTTCGGGCTCGAAAGGGGAGGTCGCATGAGCCACACCGTGCACATCAATCCGCTGCGCTGGTTCACCGATGGCGAGGGTGGCCTGGAGTTCGTCGAGTCGTTCGGCACGCCGGTGCCGGCCGACCTGCTGGAGGAGGCACGTGCCGTGTCCTACCCGGGAGTCGGCGAGGTACTGGCCGTGTTGCGGGGCGAAGGGCTGTCCGCGCGCTGTTGGTTCACCCTGTGGGTGGACGGCGCGGAGGTGCCGAACCCGTTGCCGGAGCGACCCGGAGCGGGTGACGGCGACCACCTGGGCGGGTTCGCGGTCGCGGTCGCGGGCGAGCGGAAACGCATCGGGGCCGACGAGCCGGTGTCCGGATTGACCTTCCGGGCCCCGGGACCGGGCGCGGCGGAACGGGCGGTGGTGGCGCTGGCCGAGGCGTTCGGGCCGCAGGTGATGTGGGCCGGCGACATCGGTGATGTCGTGGTGGTGCCGCCCGGGCTGACGCCGGACGGGTTGCGGAAGCTACGGGTGGGCTGCGACATGGCCGATTCCTGAGGGATCTGCCCCTGTTCGTGGGGGCGGGCGATCTGGGAGCGTAGGCCGGTGAAGCCCCCGGGAGGGGGCGGCCACCCGACTCGTTCGACTGCTGGGAGCCCTCGCCATGCCCTTCTCGCTGTTCGGTCGCAAGAAGTCGAACCCGGACTCCTCGACGGCCGCCGCACCGCCCGCCGCCGCACCCCCGGCCACCGTGCGCAGCGGGAGCGGCTCGGCGGTCTCGCTGGCCAAGATCGAGCGCTCCGCACCCGGGTTGGTCAGCCTGTACAAGGCGGCCGGGGTGAGCCTGGAGAAGAACCGGCTCGCGGGTGTGCGCGCCGCCGTCTACCTCGTGCTCGACCGCTCCGGCAGCATGGCGCCGTTCTACAAGAACGGCAGCGTACAGGCGCTCGCCGACCGGGTGTTGGCCGCTGCCGCGCACTTCGACGACGACGGCTCGGTGCCGGTGATCTTCTTCGACACGAAGGCGCACGAGGCCGAGGAGATCTCGCTGGACAACTACGGCGGCCGGATCGCAGCGCTGCACAAGAAGCTGGGCCACATGGGCACCACGGACTACGTGTCGGCGATGGAAGCGGTGATCGCGCACTACCGGTCGTGCGGGGCGACCGATCCGGCCTTCGTGATCTTCCAGACGGACGGCGCGCCGAACAACGCGAAGGCCGCCGAGAAGGCGATCTGCCAGGCGGCCGGGCTGCCGATCTTCTGGCAGTTCATCGGCTTCGGCCGGGACGAGTTCCGCTTCCTGCACCGCTTGGACGACCTGCCCGCGCCCAAGCACCGCGTGGTCGACAACGCGGGCTTCTTCGAGGCGGGCGCGGACCCGAGGCGCATGCCCGACGCCGAACTCTTCGACAACCTGATGAACGAATTCCCCGAATGGCTCCAGACGGCCAAGGCGGCCGGGGTACTGCGCTGACCCGAGCCCTTCGGGGGAGGTGAGCCGCACGGGCGATGGGGGCTGCGTCCGCGCGGTTGGGCTGGGCTGGGCGGGTCGGCGGAGATCGTGTGGCGGTGGTGCGGGGCGCGGTGTCGCTTCGTGGTCTCGGGCGGTGAGGCGCGATGCTGCCTGGTGGGTGCGCCGGTTGTTTTTTGGTGCCGCGCCTGGCTCGGCGAAGGCGCATGGCCGGCGGTTGGGCGCTCCGGGTGGCGTCCCGCGTCGGCCGGTCGGGGGTCGTCGGCGCGGTGGCGTGTGGTGTGGTGTCGAGTCGTGGGGCCGTGGTATCGGGCGGCGAGGCGCAATGCTGCCCGGCGGGCGCGCTGACTGTCTCGTGAGTGCTTGGCGCTTGGTGCGCCGCGTTCCGCCCGGCGACGGCGCGTCGTTGTGGGTGCGGGTGGGGCCGGTCGGCGGGCGCTTGGGGCCGTGTCCCGGGACGGTTGGATGCCGGTGCTGCGCGGGTGCGGTGTCGAGTGGCGGGGCCAGGGGCTCGGGCGGCAGGGCGCAGTGCCGCCCGACGAGATTGCCTACCGCTCGTTGCTGCGCCGCCTCCCGCTCGGCGACGGCGCGTTGTGTGCGAGAGCGGTCGGGTGGGGGCTCCGGGCCGTGTCCCTGGCCGGTCCAGAGTCGGCGGCAGTGGCGCGGGGCGCGGTGTCGTGTGGTGGTCCCGAGTCGGGGCGGTGGTGTCGGGCGGCGGGCACGGGGCTGTTGGGTGGGTGCGCTCCGCCGCCTGTTGGTGTGCCGACCGTCTCCTGGTGCGCCGTTTACTCGTTCGGCGGCGGCGGTGCGCCGTTTCTCGTTCGGCGGCGGCGGCGTGTCGTGGGGAGTGCGGTGGGGCGGTCGGTGGGGGCTCCGGGGCGTGCGGTGGGGAGCTCCCGGGACGGTCGGGCGTCGGGGGTGGGGGTTAGGGTCGGGGAGTGGATTCCGATCTCTTTACCGCTGCCGCCGAGGCCCGGCAGGCCAAGGACCCCTCGCTCGCGCCGCTTGCCGTGCGGATGCGACCGCGCGATCTGGACGAGGTGCTCGGTCAGCGGCATTTGTTGGGTGAGGGATCGCCGCTGCGCCGGTTGGTGTCGTCGGAGAGCCGGGTCACCGCGCCGTCCTCGGTGATCCTGTGGGGGCCGCCCGGCACCGGCAAGACCACGCTCGCCTACGTGGTCAGCCACGTCACCAAGCAGCGTTTCGTGGAGTTGTCTGCGATCACGGCGGGCGTCAAGGAAGTACGCGCGGTGATCGAGGACGCGCGGCGGCAGGCGGGTGCCCAGGGGCGCGACACGGTGCTGTTCCTGGACGAGATCCACCGCTTCTCCAAGGCCCAGCAGGACTCGTTGCTGCCCGCCGTGGAGAACCGCTGGGTGACCCTGATCGCGGCGACCACCGAGAACCCGTACTTCTCGATCATCAGCCCGCTGCTCTCCCGCTCGTTGTTGCTGACCCTGGAGTCGTTGACCGACGACGACCTGCGCGAGGTGGTGCACCGCGCACTCGCCGACGAGCGCGGGCTCAAGGGCACGCTCACCCTCGACCCGGATGCCGAGGAGCACCTGCTGCGCATCGCGGGTGGCGACGCGCGACGGATCCTGACCGCGCTGGAGGCGGGCGCGGGATCGGCGGCGGACAAGGGCGAGGACACGATCACGCTGGCCACGCTGGAGAGCGCGGTGGATCGCGCGGCGGTGCGGTACGACCGGGACGGGGACCAGCACTACGACGTGGCGAGCGCCTTGATCAAGTCGATCCGGGGCTCCGACGTGGACGCGGCGCTGCACTACCTCGCGCGGATGATCGACGCGGGGGAGGACCCGCGCTTCATCGCCCGGCGGTTGATGATCTCGGCGAGCGAGGACATCGGGATGGCCGACCCCACCGCCCTCCAGGTGGCGGTGGCCGCCGCGCAGGCGGTCGCGCTGATCGGCTTCCCCGAGGCGCGGATCACGCTGTCCCAGGCGGCGATCCACCTGGCCCTGGCACCGAAGTCGAACGCGGCGTACCTGGCGATCGACGCCGCGCTCGCCGACGTCCGCAAGGGCCTGGCCGGTCCGGTACCGCCGCACCTGCGCGACGGCCACTACAAGGGCGCCGCCAAACTCGGCCACGCCCAGGGGTACGTCTATCCCCACGACGTCCCCGGCGGCGTGGCCGCGCAGCAGTACGCCCCCGACGCCATCCACGGCCGTACCTACTACGAGCCCACCCGCCACGGCGCCGAGGCCCGCTACGCCGACATCGCCACCTGGACCAGATCCCGCCTCTCCGGCACCACCACCCCCACCAACGAATAGCCCCGCCGAACCCGCCAACCCCGAAGTTCCCCCGAGCACGCACCCGAAGGCGTGACCGACCCAGCGGCGACATCAGCACGTCCGGGCCGCGGCAAGGGCGCCCGATCGGCAGGGCGGTGAGGGCTGCGGTGCGGGGCGTCCTGTCGGCTCGGGTGCCCGGTGGGTCGGTTCGGCCGCGCGACGTGTGCGGCGCTGCCGTTGCCGCTGCGTGTGTACGCGCCGCGCCGCTCGCGTCTCGGCTTCGCCGTGTTCCGGGCCGTAACCCCGCTACGTGCGAGGACGTTCGTGCCGCGTGCCGCGTGCCGCGTGCCGCGTGCCGCGTGCCGCGTGCCGCGTGCCGCGTGCCGCGTGCCGCGTGCCGCGTGCCGCGTGCCGCGTGCCGCGTTGTGTGGTGGGTGGTGGGTGTCGCTGTGCGGCCTCGTCGGGTCCGCCGTCGTGTTCGGCTTCGCCTGCGTCGGTTCGCCGGGACATCGTTGCCTGATCCCCGTCGCGGTGTGCTCGTGCGCCACGCGTCAGCCCGCCGTACCCCCGACCCGCTGGGTGCCCGTTTCGCAGTGCCTCCGCCCTGCCATGTGATGGGCCCACTTTCGTGTGCCCATGTGCAGCCCGCCGCGTCCTGGCCTGTCCCGGTGACCCCGGCCGCTGCCGCGTGAGCGGATGCGCCCGCCTCGCCGGCTCTCGCCCCGTCCGATGGTGCGTGAGTGCATGCGCCGGCCTCGCCTCTCGGTGCTCGTCCGGTCATGGCATCGGCCCGCCTCCGTGCGCGCCCATCCGCCCTGCCCGGCCGCCCTCGCCGTTGCCCGGTGAGTGGATGTGCCCGCCCCGCGATACCCCCGCCCGTCCCTTTTCTCTGTGCCGGTCCGCCGCGATCCGGCCTGCCCTGCCCGCCCTCGACTTGCTGCCGTGTGGGGGCGTGGGGCGCCCGGGCGTATCTTCGGCCGGCAGTGGGATCGGCCCACCTTCGTGAGTCGGTTCGCCCCGCCATGTCCCCTGCCCCTGGTGCCCTACCTCGCCATGCCCCGCAGGCGCCGCCCCGTCGTGCCCCGCCGGCCCTCGACTTGCTGCCGTGTGGGGGCGTGGGGCGCCCGGGCGTATTTTCGGCCGGCAGTGGGATCGGCCCACCTTCGTGAGTCGGTCACCCGCGCCCTGGCCTGCCCCGCTTGCCCTCGGTTGCTGCCGCGTGGGCGCATGCGTCCGCCCCGCTCATGCCCCCTGCCCCCTCGTACCCCCGCCCCGCCACGCCCCGCAGGCCCCGCCCCGTCGTGCCTCGTCCCGGCCCGCCGCGCTCGGGCTTCGTTGGTGCCGGGTGAGGGGGCGTGGGGCCGGGGGTCGGTCGTGTGGGGGAGTGGGGGATCGGGTGGGTGATGGTGAATGGGGTCGTGGGCGCCGTGGGATGTAGGTGGGCGTGGTACCGGTGGGGGACGTTGGCGGGGCTTGGGGCCGGCGAGGATGGGTGGCATCCCAGATGTTTGGTTTCGGTCTCTCGGGGGCTGCCCATGTTTCGTTTCGCTCTGCGCAATGTCGTCGCGCACAGGGCCGAATTGGCGATGACGGCCGTCGCGGTCCTGCTCGGGGTCGCGTTCGTCGCCGGCACCCTGGTCCTGTCGGACACGTTGGGCCGGGCCTTCAAGAACACTGCCTCCAAGAGCTTCGCCGACGTGTCCGTGGCCGTGATCGACGACAACGTGGACCGCACCGGGGCCCGTGAGCACGGGCGCCCCGACCCCACGCTCACCGAGGACACCCTGCCCCGATTGCGCGCGTTGCCGGGAGTCGCCCGGGCGCGCGGCGTGTTGGAGGGATTCACCGGCGTGGTCGACCGCGACGGCGACCTGCTCGGATCCGGGTGGACCACGATCGGGACCAACTTCGTGCCGAGCCGCGACGGAGTCGACCCGCGCTTCCCGATGCGGGCCGGGCGCGGGCCCGCGGGCGGGGGCGAGATCGCGTTGGACGCCGGGACCGCCGACAAGGGCGGCTTCCGGGTCGGTGACACCGTGCGCGTCGCGCTGAGCGGCCCGATGGTCGAGACCCGGCTGACCGGCGTGTTCGGGACCGACGATCCGAGGGTGTCGTCGGGCGGCTCACTGGTGCTGTTCGACACCGCGACCGCGCAGCGCCTGTTGCTCAAGCCCGGCCGCTACGGCGAGATCGACCTGACCGCGGCCCCCGGTACGAGCGAGGCGACGTTGCGGGACGCGGCCGAGCGGCTGCTGCCCCGGTCGGACAATCTGCGGGTCGACTCCGGACGGGCGCTGGCCCGGGCCCAAGTGGACATGATCGAGGCCGGCACCCGGCAGATGACCGTCGCGCTGCTCGCGTTCGCCGGCATCGCGCTGTTCGTCGCCACGTTCATCATCGCCAACACGTTCACCATGCTGGTCGCCCAACGCACCCGCGAACTCGCGCTGTTGCGCGCGGTCGGCGCACGGCGCGAGCAGGTCACCCGGATCGTGCTCGCCGAGGCCGCGGCGGTCGCCGTGGTCGCGTCGTCGCTCGGCCTCGGTGTCGGGATCGTGCTGGCGGGCGCGCTGCGCTCGGCGCTGGAACGGTTCGGCGCGCACCTGCCCGCCGGGCCACTGATCGTCGACGGCCGCACCATCGCGGTCGCGTTGCTCGTGGGCGGCGCGGTCACCCTGCTCGCCTCGTGGCTGCCGGCCCGGCGCGCGTCCCGGATCCCGCCGGTCGCCGCGCTGAACACGGTGGAGCTACCCGCCGGCCACGCCGGCTCGCGCGGTCGCGGCGTGCTCGGTGTCCCGGTGACCACCGTCGGCGTGGTGCTCACCGTGTACGGCCGTTCCACCGCCGGCGACAGCGGCCGAGTGCCGGTGGCCGTCGGGGTGTTCCTGGTCCTGGTCGGCATCCTCCTGCTCACCCCGCTGCTGTCCCGACCGGTGATCGGGATGAGCGCGCCGTTCCTGGACCGGCCGTTCGGCGTGGCCGGTCGGCTGGCCCGGCGCAACGCCGTCCGCAACCCGCGACGCACCGCCGCCACCGCGTCCGCGCTGACCATCGGCCTGTCCCTGATCGCCGGCCTGAGCATGCTCGGCGCGTCGATCCGGCAGGCCGTCGAGGACCGGGCGATCGCCGAGGTCGCCGCGGACTACCGGATCCGGACGGTCAACGGCGCCTCCGTCGACCCGAGCGTGCTCGACGCCGTCGCCCGGATGCCGGGGGTCACCGCGATGTCCCCGCTGATCCGGGACACCGTGACCCTGGACGGCCACGACGACGCGGTGATCGGGGTGGATCCGCAGGGAATCGAACGCCTCCTCAACCTCGGCGGCACGGCGGACGCCGCTTCGGCGCTGCGCCGCGGCGAGATCCTGGTCGCGCCGGACATCGCGAAGCAGCGCGGGTGGCGGGTCGGCTCCATCGTCGCGATCGGCTACCCCGACGGCACACGCGGCCGCGTCACCGTCGGCGGCTTCCAGGGCGACCTGGAACAGTTGACCAGGATCACCGTGCCGGCCGCGCTCGTACAGGCGCGTTCCGCCCACCGCGACATCCGGTCGATCATGGTGCGGACCGCCGACGGCGACAACACCCGAACCACCCGCGCGATCGAGCGGGCGATCGGCGACAACCCGTTGATCACGGTGGAGGACCGCACCGACGTCCGGCGGTCCATCAGCCGCTCGGTCGACCTGCTGCTCGACATCATGTACGGGCTGCTCGCGATGGCCGTGCTGATCGCCGTGCTCGGCGTGATCAACACCCTGGCCATATCGGTGTTCGAACGTCGGCGCGAGATCGGGATGTTGCGCGCGATCGGCCTCGACCGCTCGCGGGTACGCACGATGGTCCGGCTCGAATCGTTGGTGATCTCGGTCTTCGGCGCGGTGCTCGGCGTGGTCGTGGGCGCGTTCCTGGCGTGGGGGATCCTGGGCACCCTGCGCGACAGGCTGCCGGACCTGGTCCTGATCGTGCCCTGGGCCGGCGTCGCCGGATTCCTCGCCCTGGGGGTGGTCGTCGGCGTGCTCGCGGCGGTCTGGCCGGCCCGTACGGCGGCCCGCGCGGACGTACTCACCGCGATCGGCAGCGAATGACCGACGTCGGCGCACCCCTGCGACGCGCCCGCCGCACGGACGCCCGTCAGTTCACCACCGCGCGCAGCCCGTCCGGATCCGGCGCCGTCATCGCCCGAGCGATCTCGGGGTCCAGCGTTCCGGTGACGGCGCCCACCACGGTGCGGTGGATCAACTCGGTCCAGGCCGAGGACCGACGCACCATCGCGTGGCCGTCCGGCAGTTCGAACCGGCAGACCCGTTCGGAGACCTCCCGGGCGGTCAGCGCGTAGCGGTGCGAGGCCTTGGGGCTCGTGGTGTGGTCGGCCGTACCGTGCACGATGACCACGTCGCGGCCGGCGAGTTGGGCGTACGGCTCGTCGTCCTCGATCCACGGCGCGAGGGCGCAGATCGTCCGCACGCTGTCGTGGTCGGCGACCCGCAACGCGGTACGGCCGCCCATCGAGTGGCCGACCAGGGTGACCTCGGCGTGCGGGTAGCGGGTACGGATGCCGTCGAGCGCCCACCACGCGTCCTGGACCGGATCGTGATCGGGCTCGTTCCACCCGCGCACCCGGTAGCGCAGCAGCCAGGTCGCGACGCCCTCCGCGCGGGTCGCCCGGTGGATGCCCCGCGCGATCGGCACCATCCGGCGATACGCCAGATTGCGGGTCGAGGCGGGCTGCCGCCCCCGCGCGCGCCCACCGGGCAGGACCAGCACGACCGCGCGCACGTCCGTCCCGGTCGGCGGCGACCAGGTACGCAGCGCGGCGAGCGGCCCGGTCGATGCGTGCGCGTCCGACATGCGGAGCCCTCCATGCCTGTACTCGGTCCCGACGACCCGGACCACCGTCATCACTCCGGGGCCGCACCCCGAACCACCGCCCCAAATCCCGAACGCCCCCACGCCCCACGTCGTTCCCACCACCCAAGAACCCACCACCTCCGAACCCACCGCGTGGGCTCCGTCGCACGAAGCAGCCACCCACGGAGCGGCCCGGCCGGATCCGGCGACAAGGTTCCGAAGCGCGGGGAAGCGCACACCGGATACCCCACCCGCCCGGTCGCCGCACCGCGCCGCAGGTGAAGTGCCGGGAGCCGGAGCGACCGCGTCGCTCGCCGGGCCCGCGCCGCCCCGCCTCAGAACCCGCGAGTCCGCTTCGAGGCGGGCCGCATTTCGCGCCCCGTGCGCGGTGGCGGCGAAGGGAGGACGAAGCGGGCCGCCTCGGAGCCGACGTTGACGCCCGCTGCCAGGGCCAGGGCCAGGGAGGCCGCGTTGACCAGGCTGCGCCAGCCGGAGTCGGTGTGGCCCAGGGACAGGCCCAGCATGCCCTGGTACATCGCGCTGCCCGGCAACATCGGGCCGATCGCCGGGATCACGTACGGCAGCGCCGACGTCCCGTGCCACCGCGCGAGCAACTGGCCGAGCAGTCCGAGCAGTCCCGTGGCGACGGCGGTCGCGAGCACCGGCGCGGCGCCCGCCTCGCGCAGCACCTGGAACACCGCCCAGCCGACCGCGCCACCCGCCGCCGCGACCGGCAGCAGTACCCGGCGCACCTGGACCAGCACCGCGAAGGTCATCGACACCGCGCCCGCCGCGAGCAGTTGCACCACGCGAGGGTTGGCGTTGAGGTCGAACGTCCCCTCGACCTTGAACTGCACGCCCACCTGGTCGCCGATGTAGAGCACGATCGAGATGCCGACGATGATGCCGACGATCAGGTAGAAGACCTCCAGCAAGCGGGCCGCGGCGGTGATGTAGAAGCCGGTCAGGCCGTCCTGGACGGCGGCGACCAGGGCTCTTCCGGGCAACAGCGCGAACAGCCCACCGGTGACCACGGCGTACGGATTGATCCCGACGCCGACCTTGATCATCGCCACCGTGATCGCGGCGGCAGGCATCGAGGCGAGCACGAACTGGTAGAACTCCGGGACGCCCCGGTCGGCGAGCAACTGCGCCAGCCGCTCGCCGATCAACGCCGCGACGCAGGCGGCGATGGCCACGATCAGCCCGCCGCCGACCATCACGCTCGCGAAGGCCGCGATCAGACCGGCCGACAGCAGCAACAGGTTGCGCGGGTAGGGGTGTCGGTTGCGGCGGATGTCGGCGAGCCGGTGGTACGCCTCCTCCAGGGTCAATTCGGCGCCGGTGATGTCCGAGACCAGTTGGTGGGCCTCGTCGAGCCGGGTGTAGTCCACCGCGCGGCGGCGCACCACCCGCTCGCCGGTGACCGGCGGTTCGACCAGGGACGGCTGGTAGGACAGGGTGATCGCGACGAAGGTCACATTGGGCTGGCAACGTTCGAGGCCGTACGCGTCGGTGATGCCCAGCATCGCCGCCTCGACGTCCTCACCACCCTCGCCGCTGGCGAGCAGCAGTTCGCCGGTGCGCAGCGCCAGGTCCAGGACGCGCGGGACCGAGGGGCCGGCCTCGGGCTTCTCCGGGGCGGGCACGATCGGGATGCTCGCGGTGTGCCCGCTGAACCGAAGCTGGGTGCGCAGTCGGTCCTGCCACGGACTGGCCCCGGATCGGGACGCCGGTCGGGGCTCCGGTTCCCAGGGCGCCCGAGGGATGGGGTGGTCGCGACCGTCCCCGTTCGTCGGGTCCTCCGGACCGTGCCGCGCGTGTTGCTCCGACACCCCGTGTCGTCCCTTCCGCCGTCCGCCGATGCGGTCGTCTCGCGCTGGCGGACGCGTGGTCGGTCCGCCGTGGCGATCCGCCCGGGTGGATCGCCACCCGGTGCCGCGACCGGAAACGTTAGCCGGTTCCGGGTACCGGGCACGGCGCCGCTGATCTTGGACGGGGAGACTGCCCGCACGGCGGCGCATCATGCGACACCGGGAGGCCCGCGCGGCTCGCCGGGGGCGTCACGCCTGCCCGTGCACCCCGTGCAGCAACCGGCGCAGCGCCCCGCCCAACTCGAGCGGACCGGAGACCGGCGCCTCGAATTCGAACCGCACATCGCAGGTACGATCCGGCCCGCCGGTGCGCAGCCGGATGCCGTGCCGGTCCAGCGACACCGGCACGACCCGGTCGTCGCAGGCCGGGGCGCCCGCCACGCTCGCCAGCCGGCACAGGTCGTTGCCGTGTGCGGCGGCCAGGTGTTGCAGCAGTTCGGCCTCGTGACCGGCCAGCGGGTCGGACTCGGCGTCGGCGTACTCGTCCGGCTCGACGTGCCCGGTGCCCCACAGGTCGTCGACCAGGACCTCGCCGACCTCCAGCCGTACGACGGTGCCCGCGCGTGGCGATGCGGTGGGGTCGGGGGTCAGCTCGGCCAACCGCTCGGCGGCCCGCTCGGCGTCGGCGCCGGTGGGCACGGTCAGCCAGCCGGCGATCCAGCAGTGCGCCCGGACCCGGTGCGGCACCGCGACCGGCGCGACGTCGACCAGGTGCAGGACGGCGGCCACGTCCTCGCGCGAGGTCAGCACCACCGCGGCGGTCTCGGCCGGGACGAGCAACAGCAGCGCGCCGTCCGGCTCGACCGCCCGCGCGGCGGGGATCACGTGCTCGTCCCGGTCGCCGGGCACATCCAGGGTGGCCGAGCCGGCGTACGCGGCCAGGGTGCGGGCCCGCTCGGCGGTGCGCGGCCTTCGGGAAGAGACATCGGTGCGCCCGGCGTTGGCCTCGGTGGGAACAGACATGACGTCCTCCAGGTGTGGCGCTCGTTTGCGACCCCCGCTGTGGGCTACCGAACGCATCGACGTTAAGGTTAGGCTTACCTAAGTGCACCGATCTTGGCAAGGCGACCCACGTCACGGCGACCCGAGCGAAGGCGGCCCACCCCGGGGGGCCGGCGCGACGGCGACCCACGCGTGACCCGACCCACCGAGACGACCAGCACCGAAAAAACAGCCCCGCACGGAGGACCCGACCTTGAACCAGACCCGACCCAAGATCCGGCGCAGCCGTGCGCTCGGTGTGGCGCTCACGCCCAAGGCCGCGAAGTACCTCGAGAACCGGCCCTACCCGCCGGGCGAGCACGGTCGTGGTCGCAAGCAATCCTCGGACTACAAGACCCGGTTGATGGAGAAGCAGCGGCTGCGCTTCCAGTACGACATCTCCGAGGTCCAGATGCGGGCCGCGTTCGACCGCGCCAACAAGCACTCCGGCAAGACCGGTGACGAACTGGTGGTCGACCTGGAGCGCCGACTGGACGCGTTCGTGCTGCGTGCGGGCTTCGCGCGCACCGTCTACCAGGCGCGCCAGATGGTCACCCACGGGCACATCGAGGTCAACGGCGGCAAGGTGGACAAGCCGTCCTACCGGCTCAAGCCCGACGACATCGTCGGTGTGCGCGAGCGCAGCCGGAACAAGCCGCTGTTCCAGGTGGTCCAGGCCGGCGGGTTCGCCGCCGCCGAGACCCCGCGCTACATCGAGGCGCGTCTGGACAAGCTGATGGCCCGGCTGGACCGGCTCCCGCAGCGCCGCGAGGTCCCGGTGATCTGCGACGAGCAGTTGGTCGTCGAGTACTACTCGCGCTGACCCGCGCACCCCGATCGGCGCCGACCCGGACATTCGGGCCGGCGCCGACGCACGTACCGCCGTGGCACGCCGCCGCCGCCCCGCCGCCCCGCGGCCCCGCCGCGACACCGCAGCGTCGACGCGAGCCCGCGCCGGGCGTCGATCCACGCCGGCGCCCGCGCCGCGTCCGGGCGGCGCCGAGCGCCGATCCGGTACCCGCCCACCGTCGATCAAGAATCGACACCGGGCCGCGACACGCGCCACACCGACCGCGCGGGTTTCCTCGGACGAGGAGACCCGCGCGGTCGCGGTAGGGTCGGGTTTTCCGAGGTGGGCGACGCGTATCCGCCTCCTCGACTGATCCCACTCATCAAGGAGCGCATGACGGTGTCGGGTGGCGAAGTCGCGCTGATGATCATCGCGGTTTTCTGGGCGATCCTGGTCGCCTTTCTCGCAGTGGCTCTGGTCAAGCTGGCGAAGGTGCTCAAGGAGGCCACGACCCTGGTCGCGGGGGTGGCGGACCGGGCGGTTCCGCTGCTCGACGAGGTGACCGAGACGGTCCGGGCGACCAACGCCCAGATGGGCCGAGTCGACCAGATCGCGGGCAACGTGCAGACCATGACCACGAACGCCACCGCGCTGTCCTCCACGGTCGCCGCCACGCTCGGCGGCCCGCTCGTGAAGACGGCCGCGTTCAGCTACGGCGTCCGCCGCGCGCTCTCCGCGCAGCAACGCGCCGAACTCGGCCGCCGGGTGCGCGTCGCGGCCAAGGCGCAGAAGGTCGCGCGGCAGCGCAGCATGCGCGGGAGGGGCTGACCGATGGCGAGACTGTTCTGGATCGCGGTCGGCGCCGGCGCCGGCGTCTGGGCCGCGCGCAAGGTCAAGGACAAGGCGTACAAGTACACGCCCGAGGGCGTCGCCGACAATGTCACCGGCATCGGCGAGGCGATCAAGTACTTCGCGGACGAGATCCGGGCGGGAATGGCCGAACGCGAGCAGGAGCTGTACCGCGCCATCGGCGCGGACGTGGCCGCCGCGTCGCTGCCGCCCGCCCCGGTGCGGCGCGCGCTGCCCGGCACGCGCGACTCGCACGACGATTGGCACGACGGGCGTGACCTCTACGACCCGCGTGAGCTGTACGAAGGCAAAGCAAGGTACGACCGAAGGGACGGCAGCTGATGGAATCGGCAGAGATCCGGAAGCGCTGGCTGCGCTTTTTCGAAGAGCGCGGACACACCGTCGTTCCCTCGGCCTCGCTGGTCGCGGACGACCCCACGCTGCTCCTGGTGAACGCCGGCATGGTGCCGTTCAAGCCGTACTTCCTCGGCGAGGTCAAGCCGAGCTTCAAGCGCGCCACCAGCGTGCAGAAGTGCGTACGCACCCTCGACATCGAAGAGGTCGGCAAGACCACCCGGCACGGGTCGTTCTTCCAGATGTGCGGCAACTTCTCGTTCGGCGACTACTTCAAGGAAGGCGCGATCGCGCTCGCCTGGGAGTTGCTCACCAACTCGGTCGAGGACGGCGGCTACGGGCTGGACCCGGAGAAGTTGTGGATCACCGTCTACCTCGACGACGACGAGGCCGAGCGGATCTGGCGGGAGGTGATCGGCGTGCCCGCCGAGCGCATCCAGCGCCTGGGCAAGTCGGAGAACTTCTGGTCCATGGGCGTTCCGGGTCCGTGCGGCCCGTGCTCGGAGATCAACTACGACCGCGGCCCCGCCTACGGCGAGGAGGGCGGGCCGGCGGTCAACGGCGAGCGCTACCTGGAGATCTGGAACCTGGTCTTCATGCAGTACGAGCGCGGCCCGGGCACCGGCAAGGACGATTACCCGATCCTCGGCGAGCTGCCCGCGAAGAACATCGACACCGGGCTCGGCCTGGAGCGCCTCGCGTGCATCCTGCAGGGCGTCGACAACCTGTACGAGATCGACACGTCGCGGATGATCCTGGACCGCGCCGCCGAACTCGCGGGCAAGACCTACGGCGACGACCACCGGAACGACGTGTCGCTGCGCGTGGTGGCCGACCACGTGCGCACCGCCGTGATGCTGATCGGTGACGGCGTGGTGCCCGGCAACGAGGGTCGCGGCTACGTGCTGCGCCGGATGATGCGCCGGGCGATCCGCAACATGCGCCTGCTCGGCGCGCAGGGCGAGACGCTGCACGACCTGGTCGAGACCACGATCAAGGCGATGGCTCCGCAGTACCCGAACCTGCTCGAGGAAGCCGAGCGCATCGACGCCGTCTCGGTGGCCGAGGAGAAGCGCTTCCTGGCCCGCCTGCACGAGGGCACCGCGCTCCTGGACGAGTCGATCGTCAAGGCGAAGAGCTCCGGCTCGACGGTGCTTCCCGGCGAGGTGGCCTTCCTGCTGCACGACACCGAAGGCTTCCCGATCGACCTGACCCTGGAGATCGCCGCCGAACAGGGCCTGGCGGTCGACGAGGACGGTTTCCGTCGGCTGATGAACGAGCAGCGGCAGCGGGCCAAGAAGGACGCCCAGGCGCGCAAGCAGGGCCTGGCCGACCTGTCCGTCTACCGCGAGGTCGCGGACGCGGCCGGCGGCACCGAGTTCACCGGCTACCAGGACACCTCGGACGAGGCGACCGTGGTCGGCCTGCTCGTGGACGGCGTGCCCGCGCCCGCCGCGCACGAGGGCGACGAGGTCGAGGTCGTGCTCGACCGCACCCCCTTCTACGCCGAGGGCGGCGGCCAACTCGCCGACACCGGCCGGATCCGGCTGGACACCGGCGCCGTGGTCGAGGTCCGCGACGTGCAGACCCCGGTGGCCGGTGTCACCGTGCACCGCGGCCGGGTCCAGGTCGGCGAGGTCCTGGTCGGCGCCCAGGCGTTGGCCCAGATCGACACCGGCCGGCGCAACGCGATCGCCCGCGCGCACAGCGCGACGCACCTGACCCACCAGGCGCTGCGCGACGCGCTCGGCCCCACCGCCGCGCAGGCCGGCTCGGAGAACGCGCCCGGCCGCTTCCGCTTCGACTTCGGCGCGCCCGGCGCGGTGCCGGGCAGCGTGCTCACCGACGTCGAGCAGAAGATCAACGAGGTGCTCGCGCGCGACCTGGACGTCACCGCCGAGGTGATGTCGATGGACGAGGCGAAGAAGCAGGGCGCCGTGATGATGTTCGGCGAGAAGTACGGCGACCGGGTCCGCGTGGTCACCATGGGGGACTACTCCAAGGAACTGTGCGGCGGCACGCACGTGCACAACACCGCGCAACTGGGTCTGGTCAAGCTGCTCGGCGAGTCCTCGATCGGCGCCGGCGTGCGTCGCGTCGAGGCGCTGGTGGGCACCGACGCGTACAACTTCCTGGCGCGCGAGCACACCATCGTGAACCAGCTCACCGACGTGGTGAAGGGCCGCCCCGAGGACCTGCCCGAGCGGGTCGCGTCGATCATGGCCAAGCTGCGCGACGCGGAGAAGGAGATCGCGGCGCTGCGCGGCGCCCAGGTACTCCAGGCGGCCGCGGGTCTGGTCGAGAGCGCCCAGGACGTGCACGGCGTGGCGCTGGCCACCGCGCAACTGGCGGACGGGACCACGCCCGACGACCTGCGCAAGCTCGCGCTGGACGTGCGCGGCCGGCTCGCGGCGCGCCCGGCCGCGGTCGCGGTCGTGTCGGTCGTGGGCGGCAAGCCGATGGTCGTGGTGGCCGCCAACGAGGCCGCGCGCGAGCGTGGCGTCAAGGCCGGCGAGCTGGTCCGCGTCGCGGCGCAGACCCTCGGCGGCGGCGGTGGCGGCAAGGACGACGTGGCCCAGGGCGGCGGTTCGGACCCGACCAAGGTGGCCGACGCGCTGGCCGCAGTCACCCGGACAGTCGCCGAACGTACATCCTGAGTCGTCCCTTACCCTCGTTCCCCCGGTGGGTGTGGAAGTCTGGAACCGGACTCCCGCACCGCCGGGGGACTTGTATGACGGGGCGTCGAGCCCCGACGGTCAATGACGCAGAGCCTTGTGACGGAGAGCCGACCTTGAGACGCGGAGTACGAATTGCGGTCGACGTGGGAGACGTTCGGATCGGCGTCGCGGCCAGCGACCCGCACGGGTTGATCGCCACTCCCGTGGAGACCGTGCCCGCCGGCAAGCGGGACGTCGCCCGAATCCTGGAGATCGTCGCCGAGTACGAGGCGATCGAGGTCGTGGTCGGGCTGCCGCGCTCGTTGTCCGGCGCGGAGGGCGCCGCCGCGGCCAAGGCGCGGTCCTTCGCCGATCGTCTGGTCGCCGCGCTCGACCCGGCGATCGGGGTGCGCCTGGTCGACGAACGACTGACCACCGTCACCGCGACGCGCGGCCTCCAGGCGTCCGGCGTCAAGGCGAAGAAAGCCCGCGGTGTCGTCGACCAGGCGGCCGCGATCGTGATCCTGCAAAACGCGCTCGACACCGAGCGTGGTTCCGGACGTCCTCCGGGCCTGGCCGTGTCACCTGCCCCGGCCGGGTCCGTCTCCGACTCTGAAAGGCCCACGGCATGAGCGATCTCGGACTGCGCATGGAGTCGGAGCCGCGCAGCCGGCGACGGGGCAAGGACGACAACTCGCGGGGCGGCCGGCGCGGCCGGGGCCGCAAGAAGAAGAACCGCAGTGGGTGTGCGGTCTCCCTGGCGCTGGTGATCGTCCTCGCCGTGATCGGCGGCGGTGGCTACTGGGCCTACGGTTTCCTGAAGGACCGTTTCGGCCCGCCCCCGGACTACAGCGGCAGCGGCTCGGGTTCGCTCGTGGTGGAGATCAAGCAGGGCTGGGCCACCCCGCAGATGGCCAACGAACTCAAGAAGGTCGGGGTGACCAAGAGCGTCGAGGCGTTCACCAAGGTCGCCCGCGAGGACAAGGACCAGCGCGCGTCCAAGATCCAGCCCGGCGCGTACACGATGGCCAAGCACATGTCCGCCAAGGCCGCCTTCGAGATCCTGGTCAACCCGAAGAACAAGCAGGACTACATCCTCAGGCCCGGCATTCGCGCCACGCAGGTCTACGAATCGCTGGCCAAGACGCTCAAGGTGCCGAAGGAGAAGGTCGAGGCCGCCGCGAAGGATCCCTCGCTCGGACTGCCCGAGTACGCCAAGGGCAACATCGAGGGCTTCCTGTACCCCGCGTCCTACGTCGCGGCACCCGGCATGGACCCGCTCGTGGTGCTCAAGGACATGGTCGCCAAGGCGGTCAAGGAGTACGACAAGCTCGGCCTGCCGGCCAAGGCGCAGGCGATGGGCAGGTCGCCCTACGACATGATCATCATCGCCAGCATGGTCGAGGCCGAGGGCAAGACCACCGACGACAAGGGCAAGGTCGCCCAGGTCATCTACAACCGGCTCGCCAAGAACATGACGCTGGGGCTGGACTCGACGGTCAACTACTACCTCAACAAGAGCAACATCCAGCTCACCAACAAGGAACTCAACGACGCGAGCAACCCGTACAACACCCGGGTCAGGAAGGGCCTGCCGCCGGGACCGATCGGCAGCCCGAGCAAGGCCGCGCTCGACGCGGCGGTGGCGCCGCCCGCGGGCAAGTTCCTCTACTTCGTCACCGTCGACCCGATCGTCGGCACCACGAAGTTCACCGACAACGACGCCGACTTCCAGACCTACAAGGCCGAGTTGGCCAAGTGGATAAAGGATCACCCGACCCCGAGTACGAGCCCGTGACCGAGTCGACGTCGCTCCCGCGCCGAGCCGCCGTGCTCGGCGCGCCCATCCGGCACTCGCTGTCCCCGGTCCTGCACCGGGCCGCGTACGCCGAACTGGGCCTGACCCACTGGTCCTACGACGCGTTCGAGATCGACGAGGCGGCCCTGCCGGGCTTCGTCGGCGACCTCGACGCGTCCTGGGCCGGACTGTCGCTGACCATGCCGCTCAAGCGGGCGATCCGACCGCTGCTCGACGAGATCGGGCAGGTCGCGCGCGACGTGGACGCGGTGAACACGGTGGTGTGCACCGCGGACGGCCGGCGCGTGGGGGAGAACACCGACGTGCCGGGCCTGGTCGCGGCGCTGCGCGAACGCGGCGTGCGCCGGGTCGAGTCGGCGGCCGTGCTCGGCGCGGGCGCCACCGCGACCTCGGCGCTGGCCGCGGTGCGCGAGGTCACCGACGGGCCGGTGCGGGTGTACGTGCGCGGCGAGGAGCGGGCCCGCGAGATGCGCGCGGCGGGCGAGCGACTCGGCGTCGCGGTCGAGGTGCGCCCCTGGGCGGACGCGGCCGAGGCGTTGCGCGCGCCGCTGGTGGTGGCGACCACACCCAAGGGCGCGGTCGACCATCTCGCGACCGAGGTGCCCGCCGGGCCCGGGGTGCTCTTCGACGTCGTCTACGACCCGTGGCCCACCGCGCTCGCGGGCGCGTGGGGCCACGCGGGCGGACCGGTGGTGGGCGGACTGGACCTGCTCGTGCATCAGGCGGTGCTCCAGGTCGAGTTGATGACGGGCCGACCGGGGCCGTTGGCCGTGATGCGCGCGGCGGGCGAGGCGGCGCTGACGGGGCGGTTCTGACGGGGCGGGGCCGACGGGGCGGGCCGAGCACGAAGGGCTGAGCTCGGGGTTCACCGGCCGGGTTCGCCCCGCCGGAGGCCCACGGGGGCGTGTTCGCCCTGCCGGATTCCCACATGCGCGCGTTTCGCGTGCCTGCCCGACCGCGGTACCGCCTGCCGCGGTACCGCATCCGGTGTTCCTGCGATCATCGGATCGGCGCTGGGGACGACGGAACGTGACCGCCGAGGGATCCTGCGTATCGTCACAGGCGTGTTCCCCGTTCTCACTCTCGCGTGTGCGCTGCTCGGCTTCGTCGCCGGCCTCGGGTTGCCCCGTCCCATCCACCTCCTGCTCGCCCAGGGCACCGGCCCCGGGCCGCGCTCTCCGGTCGCCGGCCCCGTCGCCGGTCCGGTGGTGGCCGCCACCGGGCGCTACGGGCCCCTGCCGGTCGCCGCGCTGACCGGCCTGGTGTGCGCGCTGCTGGCCTGGCGGCTCGGGCCGGGCCTGGACCTGCTCGCGTTCCTGGTGCTCGCCGTCGCGGGCGTGACCCTGGCCATCGTGGACGTGCGCACGTTGCGGCTGCCCGATCCGGTACTGCTGGTGACGCTCGCGACCGGGCTGACCCTGCTGGGCATGGAGTCGCTCGCGCTGGGCGACTTCACCGCGTACCGACGGGCCCTGCTCGGCGGCCTCACCCTGGCCGGCTACCACCTGTGCCTGGCCGCGCTCTCCCGGGGCAGTCTGGGCATGGGCGACGTCAAGCTCGCCGGTGTGCTCGGCATACACCTGACCTGGCTGGGCTGGGGCGTGCTGGTCACCGGCGCGTTCCTGGCGTTCCTGCTGGCCGGGCTCACCGCCGGGCTGCTCGTCTCGGTGGGCCGGGCCCGTCGGGGCAGCCGGCTGCCGTTCGGGCCGTGGCTGCTGCTCGGCGCGCTCGGCGGGGTGTTGTGCGGCGCGGAGTTGTCCCGACTGCATCTCGCCTGGTGAGACGACGGAGGCCGGTGCGGCGCTGTCCGACACCTGGACGCGGCGCGGGGAGCCCGCCGCCGGCATGAAAGGATTCGGGTGGACATCCGCCGGGCGAATCGTGGACGGCCTCCGCGCCGTTCCCCGGACGTGATACGCGGCAAGCGCAAGAAGGAGCATTCGTGGGCAACCTACGCTGGCTGACCGCCGGGGAGTCGCACGGCCCGGCACTCGTGGCCACCCTGGAAGGGCTGCCCGCCGGCGTGCCCATCACGACCGAACTGGTCGCGGACGCGCTCGCGCGCCGCCGGCTGGGCTACGGGCGTGGCGCGCGGATGAAGTTCGAGCGGGACGAGGTCACCTTCCTCGGCGGCGTCCGACACGGGCTCACCCAGGGCGGCCCGGTCGCGATCATGGTCGGCAACACCGAGTGGCCCAAGTGGGAGACGGTCATGTCGGCCGACCCCGTGGACCCCGAGGTGCTCGCCGCGCAGGCCCGCAACGCGGCGCTGACCCGCCCGCGGCCCGGCCACGCCGACCTGGCCGGAATGCAGAAGTACGGCTTCGACGAGGCGCGGCCGATCCTGGAGCGGGCCAGCGCCCGCGAGACCGCGGCCCGGGTCGCGCTCGGCGCGGTCGCCAAGTCGTTCCTGGAGCAGGTGGCGGGCGTTCGCATCGTCAGCCACGTGGTCGAGTTCGGCGCGGCCAAGGCGCCCGCCGGCATGCTGCCCGGCCCCGACGACACCGCGCGCCTGGACGCCGACCCGGTCCGCTGCTTCGACCCGGACGCGTCGGCCGCGATGGTCGCCGAGGTGGACGACGCGCAGAAGGCCGGCGACACCCTCGGCGGTGTGGTCGAGGTGCTCGCCTACGGCCTGCCGCCGGGCCTGGGCAGCCACGTGCACTGGGACCGCCGGCTCGACTCGCGGCTCGCGGGTGCGCTGATGGGTATCCAGGCGATCAAGGGTGTCGAGCTCGGCGACGGCTTCGAGCTGGCCCGGACACGGGGCTCGCGGGCCCACGACGAGATCGTCAACACCCCCGACGGCGCCAAGCGCACGTCGCACCGCGCCGGCGGCGTCGAGGGCGGCATGTCCACCGGCGAGGTGCTGCGCGTGCGTGCGGCGATGAAGCCGATCGCCACCGTGCCGCGCGCGCTGTCCACCTTCGACGTGCGCACCGGCGAGCCCGCGCAGGCCCACCACCAGCGCTCCGACGTCGCGGCCGTGCCGGCCTCCGGCATCGTGGCCGAGGCGATGGTCGCGCTCGTCCTGGCCGACCTGGTCACCGAGAAGTTCGGCGGCGACTCGGTCGCCGAGACCACCCGCAACGTGCGGGGCTACCTGGACGCGCTGGAGATTCGGTAGCGCCATGGCGGACATCGGGGACACCGCGCACAGCGAGGTCGCGGGCGACGAAGAGGCGGGCACCGGCCCGCTGGTGGTCCTGGTCGGGCCGCCCGGCGCGGGCAAGACGACGGTGGGCCTGCTGCTCGCCCGGGCGCACGGGGTCGGCTTCCGCGACACCGACGCGGACGTCGAGGCGCGCGCGGGCAAGTCGATCCCGGACATCTTCGTCGACGAGGGCGAGCCGCACTTTCGTACGCTCGAACACGAGGCGGTCGCCGCGGCGTTGGCCGAGCACGACGGCGTGCTCGCGCTGGGCGGCGGCGCGATCATGGACGACGCGACCCGCGCTCTGCTCAAGGGACACCGGGTGGTCTTCCTCGAGGTCGCCCTCGCGGACGCGGTCAAGCGGGTCGGCCTGGACGCGCCGCGCCCGCTCCTGGTGGGCAACCCCAGGGCCCGCTGGCGCGAGCTGATGCAGGCGCGCCGACCGCTGTACCTCGAGGTCGCCGCGCTGACGGTGGACACCGCCGGACGCACCCCCGAGGACGTCGCCGCCGAGATCCGCGACGCCTTCGCCACCGCACCCGACCAGGCTTCTTCCGAGCCGACCCCATCCGAGCAGACCGAGCCCGAGAAAGACGTGAATCGATGAGCGGCAACCCCTCCGAGCCGGTCCGGATCCGCGTCGGCGGCGCCTCGGAGTCGTACGACGTGCTCGTGGGTGCCGGCCTGCTCGGCGAACTCGCGGGCCTGATCGGCACGTCCGCCCGCCGCGTGGCGATCCTGCACCCGGAGGCGCTGGCCGCCACCGGCGAGGCGGTCCGCGAGGACCTGGCCGCGCAGGGCTACGAGGCGATCGCCATCCAGGTGCCCAACGCCGAGGAGGCCAAGGACGTCGCGGTCGCGGCGTACTGCTGGTCGGTGCTCGGTCAGACCGGGTTCACCCGCTCGGACGTGATCGTCGGCATCGGCGGCGGTGCCACCACCGACCTCGCGGGCTTCGTCGCGGCCACCTGGCTGCGCGGCGTGCGCTGGATCGCGATGCCCACCACGCTGCTGGGCATGGTCGACGCGGCCGTCGGCGGCAAGACCGGGATCAACACCGCCGAGGGCAAGAACCTGGTCGGCGCGTTCCACCCGCCGGCCGGCGTGCTCGCCGACCTGGCCACGCTGGAATCGCTGCCGCGCAACGACTACGTCAGCGGTCTCGCCGAGGTGATCAAGGCCGGCTTCATTGCCGACCCGGTGATCCTGGACCTGATCGAGGCCGACCCCGAGGGCGCGCGCGACCCGCGGGGCAAGGACACCGCCGAACTGATCACCCGCGCCATCCGGGTCAAGGCCGACGTCGTCTCCGGCGACCTCAAGGAGGCCGGCCGACGCGAGATCCTCAACTACGGCCACACCCTCGCGCACGCGATCGAGAAGGCCGAGCGCTACAAGTGGCGGCACGGCGCCGCGGTCAGCGTCGGCATGGTCTACGCGGCGGAGCTGGGTCGACTCGCCGGTCGCCTCGACGATGCCACCGCCGACCGGCACCGCACGGTGCTCGCCTCGGTCGGCCTGCCGCTGACCTACCGCGGCGACGCGTGGCCCAAGCTGCTGGAGACCATGCGCGTGGACAAGAAGTCGCGCGGCGACATGCTGCGCTTCATCGTGCTGGACGGCCTGGCCAAGCCGGTCGTCCTGGAGGCGCCCGATCCGACCTTCCTGGTCGCCGCGTACGCCGAGGTGTCCGGGTGAGCGCGCGCAGGGTGCTCGTGCTCAACGGTCCCAACCTCGGCCGCCTGGGCAGCCGCGAGCCCGACGTCTACGGGGCCACCTCGTACCCGGGACTGGTCGCCGAGTGCGAACGGCTCGGCGGTGAGCTCGGCTTCGCGGTCGAGGTCCGCGAGACCAACGACGAGGGCGAGATCATCCGCTGGATGCACGAGGCCGCCGACGGCCGCATCCCGGTGGTGATGAACCCGGGCGCGTTCACGCACTACTCGTACGGTCTGCGCGACGCGGTCGCCCAGCGCACCGCGCCGTTCATCGAGGTGCACATCTCCAACCCGTACGCGCGCGAGAGCTTCCGGCACACCAGCGTGGTGGCCGCCGTCGCCAGCGGCACGATCGCGGGCTTCGGCATCGGCTCGTACCGCCTGGCACTGCGCGCGCTGGCCGAGGAACTCGAGGACTGACGGCGCCTGCGGGCTCGGGGGTCACCCGCGTGGGTGATCCCCGAGCCCGCGGGCCCGAGCCCGAGCCCGCGACCCCGGAGTCGTACCCGCGACCGCGGCCCGCGGGAGTCCCGCTCATCCCAACAGTCGCCCGATCGCCGTAGCCACCTCCCGATGCGCCAGATACGCGCCGATGTCGTGCGCACGATCGTGCGGATTGGCCACCGTGCACTCCGCCGCCAGCCCGCTCCAGTCGTCGGCCAGCGGACACCCGATCGCGACCGGATCCGTCGGACACCACGTGTTGAACCACGGCCCGGCGATCGACGGCAGATGTGCCCCGCCGACCCGCAGCCGCGAGTACACCGCGTCCATCCCCAGCGGAGCGCCCGCCGTGATCAACCCGGCCACCGGCACCGCAGGCCCGAGCCGGGTCAGCAGGTCCATCGCCACCACCGTGCCCAGGCTGTGCGCGACCAGCACCACCGGACCGGACGCGGGCAATCCCGCGAGCACCCGCTCCAGCACCGCCTCGCGCGTGTCGTCGCGATCCAGGTACGCCGCGACATCGCGGAACGCGGCCCGGATGACCAGCCGATCCACCCCGGTGTGCGCGGCGATCCAGCCGAGTGGCTCGTGCACCGTGCCCACCATGTGGTCCCAGATGCTCTCGGTCACCACGGTCCGGCCCGGCGCCGGCATCCCGGCCCGGTGCGCGGCCTCGCCGAGCAGCTCGTCGTACAACCCCTGTGCGGACGGCGACAGCGGTGCCTCGATCGGCGCCGTCGACTCCATCACCTCGACGAGCCGATCACCATAGAAGGGGAACCAGACGTCCTCGGGATCCACGGTCGGCAGTCCGGCCATGGTCAGCCCGCTGTTCAGCCCGGCCGCCCAACCCCGCCGCAGCGCCGCCGGATCGTGCCCCTGCTGACTGCGTCCGTGCAGGAACACCAGCCGCACCCGGCCGCCGAACGCACCCGGGCGCCCGGACACCCCCGAGACGGTGACCGCCTCGGCACCGGACGCCGGCTCCACCGGTGAGCGCGGCGCGGGCACTGCCGTGCGTGCCGCGGGTGTCGTGCCCAGCCCCGACCCGGCGCCCAACTCGGCCAGCAGTGTCCGCAGGCCGTCGTCGTTAGTGGCCAGCGCGCCCAGCCGGGCCAGGATCACGCTGATCCGCACGCCCTCGTTGGCGACCCACTCGATCTGCGCCAACCCCTGCTCGGGTCGCCACGGCAATCCCTGCAGATTCAGCACCGCGCCGCTGTCGTCGTGCGCGGGCACACCGCTGTGGTGCAGCGCGACCGCCTCCCACTGGTCGTTGAACACCGGCGATCCGGAGTTGCCCGGTTCGGTGTCGGTCTCGTAGTGGAGGAAGTCGTCCAGGCGCTGGGTGAACCGATTCGCCCGGATGGCGATCTCCTTGAGCCGCCCGGCCGGGTGACCGATCACGTTCACCGGATCGCCCACCACCAGCTTGCCCTCGGCCGCGATCAGCCCGATGTGTCCGAAGATCCGCCCGGGCGGGCGACCGTCGCCGCCCGGACGCATCGCGACCAGGGAGAAGTCGAGGTCCTCGTCGGTCAGGAACAGGGTGTCCGGGTCCGGCGCGAAGCGCGTGGTGTGCACCGGCAAATCGTTGTCGACACCCATCTCCGCGCCGAACTCGGCGAACGCGCCGCGCGCGGTGGCCGCGTCCGGGAACACGTGATGGTTGGTCAGCAGCAGGCTCGGCGCGACCAGAAAGCCGGTGGCCTGCGGTCGTACCGGCCCGCCGGTCGAGTACCAGATCCGCGCCACGCACGCGGCGGCCCGCAACCCGCGGGCAAGGAAGTTCAGGCTCTGGAGGTCGTTGGTGACTCCTATGATCCGTTCGGCCAGTCGCGGTGCGCTCTCGTCCGGCGAGGTGGCCAGCAACACCTGCCCGGGCACCTCGTGCTGCTCGACCAGCCGGGCCGCGCGCAGTTGCAGCCGGTCGTCGTCGTCCGGGAAGCGACTGCCCGCGGCGCGCCGGCGCTCGATCTCGCCGCGATCCGCCTCCGCCGCCCGGTACCGCGCACCCGCGGCCTCGATCTGACGGACCAGCCGCTCGTTCGCCGATGCGGCGCGAGGTCCGTCATTTCCGCTGATTTCCACTGAAGTACACCCCCTCGCTGGCAGCGTAGGACCCGACCTCGGCCGCTGTCCGGCCTTCACACGATTGCCCTGGTCGCGGCACGAAGGATGCAGTTCGCCGAGTCACGCCGGGCTCCGCCCACCTCGCGGGACTACGCTGGTCCCATGCCCGAGGCCCATGCTCAACGCCGTGATCGGCTGCGTTCCCGCCTGGCCGGTGCCGGCGCAGATGTCGCCCTGATCACCAATCTCGTCAATGTGCGCTATCTGACCGGTTTCACCGGTTCGAACGGCGCGCTGCTGGTGTACACACCGGGAGCGGCGGGCGAGGGGTCCACCGACTCGGGCGCCGTGCTGTGCACCGACAGCCGGTACGCGACCCAGGCGGGCGAGGAGTCGCCGGGCGTCGAGCTGCTCGTCGAGCGGTCCTGCCCGCAGGCGCTGACCAAGCGCGCCGCCGCGGGCGGTGCGGTCCGGCTGGCGATCGAGGAACAGCACGTGACGGTCGAGCTGTACCGCGCGCTGGGCGCGGTGCTCGCCGAGGAGAGCCCCGCCGCCGCGCTGGTCAAGCTCGGCCGGGTGGTCGAGGACCTGCGTCGGGTCAAGGATCCGGCGGAGATCGCCGCGCTGCGGATCGCCTGCGAGATCGGCGACCGCGCGCTGGGCGAGATGATCGAGTCGATCCTGGTCGGGCGGACCGAACGGCACATCGCGATGGAGTTGGAGCGGCGCATGGCCGACCACGGCGCGGACGCCGTGGCGTTTCCCACCATCGTGGCCACCGGGCCGAACTCGGCGATCCCGCACCACGACCCCGGCGACCGGCGGGTCGAGGACGGCGACTTCCTCAAGATCGACTTCGGTGCCCGCTATCGCGGCTACCACGGCGACATGACCCGCACCTTCGTGATCGGCACCGAGCCGGCCGCGTGGCAGCAGGAGATCTACGGCGTGGTGTTCGCCGCCCAGAAGGCGGGCCGCGAGGCGCTGGTGCCCGGTGCCGAGGCGGTCGCGGTGGATCGGGCCGCGCGCGAGGTGATCGAGCGGGCCGGATACCTGGAGTTCTTCGAACACGGCCTCGGGCACGGCGTCGGTCTCGAGATCCACGAGGACCCGCGTCTGGGTCCGACGGCGACCGGTAAGCTGGACGCTTGCATGCCGGTCACCGTCGAACCGGGGATCTATCTCCCGGGCCGAGGCGGCGTCCGCATCGAGGACACCCTTGTGGTTCGTCCGCTCGAAGACGGCGGCCCCGAGCTACTCACCATCACGACCAAGGAATTGCTCGTCCTGTAGCGGGCTGTCTTCGCACCCGCCCCGTCCGACGCGCGATCATCCGGTCCCAGAAGCACGCAGGAGACACCACACTCGTGGCCACGACCAACGACCTGAAGAACGGCATGGTGCTCAAGCTCGACAATGGCCAGCTCTGGTCCGTCGTCGAGTTCCAGCACGTCAAGCCCGGCAAGGGCGGCGCGTTCGTTCGTACGAAGCTCAAGCATGTCCTCTCCGGCAAGGTCGTGGACAAGACCTTCAACGCCGGCACGAAGGTCGAGACGGCCACCGTGGACAAGCGCGGTATGCAGTTCTCGTACAAGGACGGCACCGACTTCGTGTTCATGGACACGGACACGTACGAGCAGTTGCCGATCTCGCCCGAGACCGTCGGCGACGCCGCCAACTACCTCCTCGAAGGCTTCGAGGCGACCGTCGCGATCTACGAGGGCGCCGCGCTCTACGTGGAGCTGCCGGCCTCCGTCGAGCTGCTCATCGAGTACACCGAGCCGGGTGTCCAGGGCGACCGGTCCACCGGTGGCACCAAGCCCGCGAAGCTGGAGACCGGCTTCGAGATCGCGGTTCCGCTCTTCATTACGACGGGCGAGAAGGTCAAGGTCGACACCCGTTCCGGTGACTACCTGGGCCGCGTGAACAGCTAGTGGCCGGTGCCCGCAGCAAGACCCGGAAGCGCGCGCTGCAGATCCTGTTCGAAGCCGACCAGCGCGGCGTCGACCCGGTGACCATCCTCGCGGACTGGGTCGGCCGGTTCCAGGCCGACCGGGCGGAGCCCCAGGTCGCGGACTACACGATGCAGTTGGTCGAGGGCGTCCAGGAGCACCGCAAGCGGATCGACGACCTGATCGGCACCTACGCCGTGGGCTGGACGCTCGACCGGATGCCCGGCGTGGACCGCAACGTCCTGCGCCTGGGCATCTACGAGCTGCTCTGGGAGAGCGACGTCCCCGACGTCGTGGCCATCGACGAGGCCGTCGAACTCGCCAAGGAGTACTCCACGGACGAGTCGCCGGCCTTCGTGAACGGCCTGCTCGCGCGGATAAAGGACCTCAAGCCGACGCTGCTGCGCTAGCCGCGCCCGTTTCCGGGACTCCGGTCGAGCCGCCTGCCCCCGTGTGGGGGAGGCGGCTCGTCGGCTTTCCGGACCCGGGCCTCCGGCTCGTCGGCTTTCCGGACCCGGGCCCCGGGGCCCGGGCGATCGAATCATGATCGAATGCCGATAATGAAGATCATGAGATCCGACCGCAAGGGTTCCCGGCTGCGGGAGATCGGGGACGAGCCCGACTACCGCTTCACGCTCGCCAACGAGCGGACCTTCCTGGCCTGGATCCGGACGGCTCTCTCGCTGCTCGCGGGTGGCGTCGCGGTGGTCCAGTTGGTTCCGGATCTGGCTCCGCGCGGACAGCGGCTGGTGCTCGGCCTGGCCCTGGTCGCGCTGGCGCTGACCCTGTCGGCCACCGCGTACCGGCGCTGGTATCGGGTCGAGCGGGCGATGCGGCTCGGGCACGCGCTGCCGTTCTCCGCGGTGCCCCTGGTGCTCTCGGCGGGTCTGGTGGTCGTGATCGTGGTGAGCGTCGTGCTCATGATCGCCTCCTGATGTCGCGCCCCGCGTCGCTGCCGGGCGCACCCCTGGATCCGGGGCTGCAACCGGAGCGGACCAGGATGGCCTGGTCGCGCACGTCGCTCGCGTTCGTCGCCAACGGGGCGCTGTTGGTGCACGCGGGTCATGTGCAGGATCGCTGGTGGTTCATGCTGCCCGGGTGCGCGGTGATGGCGGCCGGTCTCACCGTGTACGTGGTGGGGTTGCTGCGGCACCGACAGGTGGACCGGGCCGTGCGGGCCGGCGACGCCGTGTGCGGCGATCGGGCGGTCCGCGCGACGCTGCTGACCGCGGTGTCGGTGTGCGTGCTGGCCGGGGTGGTCCTGCTCGGCAGACCCTGAGGACCCTTGTCCCGACCGGGGACGCCCGGCGAGAATGCGCGGCATGACGACCGACGGTCTCGGCACGCGCGGCTTCGCCCAGGGCACGGATCGATACGAGCGGGCGCGGCCGTCCTACGCGGCCGAGGCGGTGGAACACCTGTGCGCCGGCGCCGGGATCGGGCCCGGTACCCGGGTGCTCGACCTGGCCGCCGGTACCGGCAAGTTGACCCGGCTGCTGGTCGAGCGCGGCGCGAAGGTGATCGCCGTCGAGCCGTCGGCGGCGATGCGCGAGACGTTCGCCCGGGTGGTCGAGGGTGTGCCGGTGTACGCGGGCAGCGCGGAGCGTATCCCGGCTCCGGCCGGTGCCTTCGACGTGGTCACCGTCGCCCAGGCGTTCCACTGGTTCGAGCCCGAGGCCGCGCTGGGCGAGATCGCGCGCGTGTTGCGGCCCGGCGGGGCGTTGGCGATGGTGTGGAACGAGTTGGACGAGAGCGAGGCGTTCGTCGCGGGTCTGCACGAGGTGGCCGAGTGGCCCTTCCACAAGCTGCACGACTATCGCGCGGAGTTGGCCGCCGCCGAGCCGTTCGCGCCCGCCGAGCGCAGGGTGTTCCGGTGGCGCGACGAACTGACGCACGATCAGGTGTTGGAGCGGTTCTCGACGTTCAGCTACGTGGCCGCGATGGATGCCGCACCGAAGGCGCAACTCATGGCCCGGGTGCGCGAATTCGTCCGGGCGCACGCGGAGCCGGTGGAACTCGCCTATCTCACCGACACCTACGTCGCCCCCCGCCGGGAATTCGAGCCGCCACTGTGAACCGACGGCGCGGGCGGGCACCCACCGCGGTCTCCCGGCACTAGTTCTCCCGCCACCACCAGGCCTGGCTCAGGTTGTCGGGCAGTTCACCGGACGCGCCGAGTTGGCGCATGCCCGCGCGTAGACCTTCCTTGAGCACCTCGACGCCGTCGTCGCCCACCGCCTTGGTCCACGCGCCCTGGATCCAGGACAGCTCGGCCCAGATCACCCGCAGGCACTCGCGCCCGCGTTCGGTGAGGGTGATCCGGCGGGCGCGGCGGTCGGCGGGGTCGGGCTTGCGCTCGACGTATCCGTGTCGGGCCAGGTGCGAGACCACCTCGCCGGCCGACTGCTTGGTCATGCCCAACCGGCGCCCGAGCTCGGTGGCGGTGGTGCCGCCCTCGCCGACCAGGGTCAGCGCGAAGCCGTGCGTGGGCCGGATCTCGTCGAATCCCGCGGCCGTCATGCGGTCGGAGAACAGTTGGCTGATCCCGCGCACGGCGCCGACCAGCAACGTCACCAGTTCGGGCCCGGAGGAGGTGTCTTGCTGCACGAGGTAAGAATACCTGTCTAATTTGCCGGGCAAACCGGAACGCCGCCCCCGATGTCGATCAGGGACGGCGCGACGGTCTTGCCCACGACCATTGCCAGGGGATGATGCTCCCCGTCGATCATGCCCTACACATGTACGGCGACCGCGCCTTCGCGCTTTTCGCCCTGCCGGACGAACAGCGCGAGCACGATTCCGACCGCCATGGTGATCGCGGCGATCGTGAAGGCGAGCTGCATGCCGTCCAGGAACGTGGTGTCCGACGCGTGGCGGACCGCGTCGATCGTGTGCCCGTTCATGGTCGCCGGGTCCACCGGCGGGAAGCCCTGTGCGACCGACCCCTCGATCGCCTCGCGCCGGCCGTGCGGCAGGGTGTCGTAGGCACCCGCCTCGGCCGGCCAACGGTCCGGCAGCACCGAGGAGACCTTGGCCGCCACCACCGCGCCGAGCACGGCGGTCCCGAGCGCGCCCCCGACCTGCATCGCGGCCTGTTGGATGCCGGAGGCGACGCCGGAGAGTTCGAGCGAGGCGTTGCCGACGATGATGTCCGTCGCGCCGACCATGATCGGGCTGAGCCCGAAGCCGAGCAGTACGAACGGCACCATCGTGGCGCCGAAGCTCGCGTCCTCGCCCAGCCGGGCGAGCAGCGCCATCGCGGTCGCGGACAGCGCCAGGCCGGCGATGATCGGGATGCGCGGGCCGAGCTTGGTGATCGCGAAGCCGCCGATCGGCGAGCCGATCATCATCACCACGGACATCGGCAACATCCGCACGCCGGTCTCCGTCGGGCTGAGCCCGTTGACGCCCTGGAGGTAGAAGGTGATGAAGAACATCGCGCCGAACATCGCGAACGCCATGAAGATCATCAGCACGATGCCGATCGAGAACGACCGGTTGCGAAACATCACCAGCGGCATCAGCGGCTCGGGCGCCCTGGTCTGCCACAGCGCGAACAGCGCGAGCAGGATCAGCGCGGCGGCCATGAAGCCCAGCGTGTACGCGCTGCCCCAGCCCTTCTCGCCGCTCTTGATCACACCCCAGACCAGGCAGAACATCGCCACCGACAGCAGCAGGACACCGAGGTAGTCGATCCGGTTGCTCGCGCCGGCCACCCGGCTGTTGGCCAGTGCCCAGATGCCCACCACCAGGGTCAGCACGCCGATCGGCACGTTGATGTAGAAGACCGACTGCCAACTGACGTGCTCCACCAGCAGGCCGCCGACGATCGGACCGGCGGCGGTCGCGGTGGAGATCGCCGCGCCCCAGATGCCGATCGCCATGTTGAGCTTGTTGCCCGGGAAGCTGTTGCGCAGCAGGCCCAGCGCGGTGGGCTGGAGCAGCGCGCCGAACACGCCCTGGAGCACCCGGAACGCGATCAGCATCGAGACCGACTGCGAGAACGCGATGATCAGCGACGTGGCGGCGAAGCCGGCCGCGCCGATCAGGAAGATCGTCTTGTGGCCGTAGCGGTCACCGAGCTTGCCGGCCGGGATCAGGCACACCGCGAGCGCGAGCAGGTAGCCGTTGGTGACCCATTGCAGGTCGGCGAGCGAGGCGTCCAGGTCCTTGGAGATGGCCGGGTTCGCGATGCCGACCACGGTGCCGTCCAGGGCCACCATCATCACGCCGAAGGCGACCGCCAGCAGGGTCAGCCAGGGGTGTCCCTGCATGCCCCGGCGCACGGCGCTCTTCGAGAGGTCCGGCGGGAGCGCGTCCGAAGCCGCCGCCGTCGAAGTCTGACTCATGCGTTCCCTACATCCATCCGTGTCCAGCGCCGCATCGAACCATCGAACGATATGGCACGCAGTGCCATATAGCCAAATCACTCAAATTGCACACAGTGGCAAGTGTCATACTGTGCATAGGCGAACGAGAGGACCACCCAACGTGCGGGAGACGGCCGGCACCGCGACGGGCTTGCGGGAGCGTAAGAAGGAACGCACGCGCGAGGCGTTGGTGGACGCCGCGCTGGAGTTGTTCCTGCGCAAGGGGTACGACGCCACCACGATCGACGAGATCGTGGCCGCCGTGGAGGTGTCCCGGCGCACCTTCTTCCGCTACTTCGCGGGCAAGGAGGAGGTGGCGCTGGCCCGGGCGATCGAGTTCGAGGGACTGTTCCTGGAGGCGCTCACCGCCCGCCCGGCGGAAGAGGCGCCGCTGACCGCGCTGCGGCGCGCGGGCGCCGAGGTGTTCGCCCGGGTCGCCGAGGAGGAACAGGAGGGCGCGGGGCAGGAGTTCCTGCGGCTGCGCCGGATGATCGAGGCCACCCCCGTACTGCTGGCCGCGTCGCTGCGCAACGCGATGGAGCTGGAGCGGCGGATGGCCCGGGAGATCGCCCGGCGCGAGGGACTGGAGCCGGAACGGGACCGGCGTCCGGCGCTGTTGGTGACCCTGTACCACTCGGTGATGCGGGTGGCGATGGACGAGTGGACCGAGGGTGAGGTGCTGGACGTCGCGCGCCTGGCCCGCGTCATCGACGAGGCCTGGGACGACATGGGCACGCTGCTGACCGGCCGCTGGACGGCGGGCGAGATCCCGCGCGCGTGAGCTGCGCGGCGACCCGACGCGACCGGCGAGTGACGAGCGCCGACATACCGACGGGGCGGACCGGTGATCCGGTCCGCCCCGTCGGCGTATACGGCGCGCGAGGCCGCGCGCGGGCCTGCCGCCCGCGCACCTACCGCACGCGCTTGACCAGCAGCGCCAACAGCGCCCCGAGCAGGGATATCGCGGCGGCGAACGCGAACAGGCCCTCGTAGCCGAAGTCCAGGTCGTCGACCAGGAACGGGGCCAGGAACGGCGCGGCGATCTGCGGCCCGGCGTTGGCGATGTTGATCAGGCCCATGTCCTTGCCGACGTCCTGCGGACGCGGGAGCACCTGGGTGATCAGCGCCATGTCGACGGCCATGTACATGCCGAAGAACAAGCCGTTGGCGACCTGGAAGGCGATCATGCCGTCCTCGGTGGCCCACATCAGCGGGATCATCAGGGAGAGCGCGGCACCGACACCCGAGCCGATCACGAACGGCTTGACCCGCCCGACGCGGTCCACGATCGGGCCGATCACGACGGCCGCGACGATGGTCACCACGGCGTTGATCACGGTGAGGGTGCCCAGTTTGGACAGCACCTCGGCCTGCGGAATCTTGATGTACATCAACAGGATGAAGAAGTTGAACTGCAGGACGACCATGTAGCCGAGCATCACGCCCAGGCGCGAGACCAGGGCGATGAAGAAGTCGGCGTGCTCGCGCGGCGAGACCCAGAAGCCCTTGACGAACGAGACGAACTCGAACTTCTCCCGCGGCATGTCCTTGGAGGACTTGTCCGGGCTGACGATCACGAAGATCAGCGCGGCGGCCACGAGCACGGCGGCGATCAGGTAGAAGCCCTTGGCCCCACCGTCCGCCGGATCGGCGAACCTGCCGTCGAAGCCGCCGATCTGGGCGTCGATCCCGATCATGCTCAGGTCGACGCCGGCCAGCAGCAGCGAGGCCACGATCGTGCCGACGGGGATGCCCAGGCCGATCATCGCGGAGAACCGGCCGTACTTGCCCGCGGGCACCCGGTCGGGCATGACCGCGGTCACCGCGGCCTGGTACCCGTTCATGATGAACTGGATGACGCCCCAGGTCAGGCCGACGACCGCGATCGAGTTCGCGTTGGCCTGGAAGCACAGGGCGGCCGCGCCGACGAGCGCGCAGAACAGGATGAACGGCGACCGGCGGCCGAAGCGCGAGCGGGTGATGTCGGACAGCTTGCCGAACAGCGGGTTGCCGACCGTGGCGAACAGCGCGCCCCAGAAGATCGGCCACTTGAGCGCTTCCTGATCGGGAACGCCCTTGATGTGGATGACCTGGGTCGGGAGCAGGTAGACCCCCACACCCAGCCACAACATGTACAGCGCGATGTTGGCGATGGGCAGCGTCGCGTAGAGCGGCCCGATCTTGTACCCGGTGTGCCCGGCACCGGGGGTGGGCTCCGGCGCAGGGGACGACGAGTCGGGTGCCTCTGTGGTGGTCGAACTCATGTAGACCGTCCGATGGAGGGGACTCGAAACCCTCCCTGCACGGAGGTCTCGAATCTGCTGACGAGGTGTTGGGTTGGGAGCCTAGGTGACACGAATAAGCAGGGGAATGGATCCACAACGTGAAATCAGTCCGACTAGATAACGATTTGATTGTTCAAGGCTTGAACAGAGCGCAATCCGCAGCGAATCGTCACTGCGAGTGATCTTGTAACGACCGACATGTGTTGGTAGCGCATTCGAGCGATTACGGCCAAGGTTGTCCCCGCTAACCAAGCGGTAACGGATCGCGACCCTGTGATCCGGTGGACATCGGTTGCGCGCGGGCCGGCCCCGCGTGCGGGTGCGGTAGGGGGTGTCGTCGAGATGACGAGCACGAAATCGGTCACTTGCCGCCCGGGGGGTCACGGATGAGCGCGCCGGAGGCGGGGGCGAAGCCGCCCACCAGTTCCGACGTGGCCCGGCTCGCCGGCGTATCCAGATCCACCGTGAGTTACGTGCTCAACTCGCCGCCCGGGGTCCGGGTCAGCGCGCAGACCCGGGAGCGGGTCATGCTCGCGGTGCGCGAACTGGGCTACGCGCCCAGCGCGCCCGCTCGATCGTTGCGCTCGGGCAACAGCGACGTCGTGCTCTTCCCGCTGCCGCTGCAGCCGATGGGCCAACTCCTCGAGGCGTTCATCGACGAGCTGACCGAGGCGCTCAACCGGCACGAGCTGAGCCTGCTCATCCACGCCGACCGCACCTCGCGCGGGGCCGACGCGGCCCGGCAGTGGGCCGCGCTGCGCCCGCTCGCGGTGATGGCCGAGTCCAACCGGCTCACCGGCGGCGCGGTGGACGTGCTCAAGCGGGCCGGGGTCCGGGCGATCTTCGCGTGGGGCCGCGAGGAGCACCCCGACGTGCCGACCGCGATCTTCGACAACCGGGACACCGGCCGGGTCGCGGTGCGCCACCTCATCGATCGGGGCCACCGCCGGCTGGCCTGCCTGGTCCCGTCCGGGCCGCTCGCCTTCCTGGGCGAGGAGCGCTGGGCGGGCGCGCAGGCCGCGGCCGAGGAGGAAGGGGTCCCGCTGCGCCGGGTGGACGTGGGCTACGTCCGCGAGGACGTGCTGGCCATCGTGCGGCAGTGGCAGTGCGAGAGCGAGCCGCCGACCGCGGTGTTCGCGGGCAACGACGACTTCGCCCTGATGATCATCTCCGCGCTGCGCGAGTGCGGTTGGTCGGTGCCCGACGACATGGCCGTGGTCGGCGCGGACGACCTGCCGTTCTGCGACCTGGTCTGGCCGAGGTTGACCAGCGTCTCGATGCACACCCGAACGATGGGCTCCGGCGCCTCGGACGCGATCACCACATTGATCCGAGGCCGTGACTACCGCCCGGGTGGTCGCATGGTCGTGCACCCGCGCGTGATGGTCCGCGAATCCGGCTGAGGCCGGCGATCGTACAAAAGGTGAAGGGTCCCGAAGCCGATCGGCTTCGGGACCCTTCGACGTTTCCGCCTGCCTCCGTAACGCTCCGTCTAGCGGATTGTCACGCGTTGTTCTGGCTGTCGACGGCCCGACGGGCCTCCGGGTTGAGCACGCCCCACCCGATGAGCTGCTCGGTCAGCACGCTCGGCGACTGGTCGTAGATCACGGCCAGCGTGCGCAGGTCGTCCTGACGGATCGACAGCACCTTGCCGTTGTAGTCGCCGCGCTGGCTCTGGATGGTGGCCGCGTAGCGCTGCAGCGGACCGGCCTGGTCGGACGGCACGGTCTGCAGCCGCTCCAGGTCCAGAACCAGCCGCGGCGGCGGCTCGGCCGCGCCGTTGGGGGTGCCGCCGGGCAGCAGCTCCTGGACCGGAACGCCGTAGAAGTCGGCGAGCTCGGCCAGGCGCTGCACGGTTACCGCACGGTCGCCGCGTTCGTACGAACCGACGACGACGGCCTTCCAGCGGCCCTGGGACTTCTCCTCGACACCGTGCAGGGACAGGCCCTGCTGGGTCCGGATCGCGCGGAGCTTCGCCCCGAGCTGCTTGGCGTAGTCGCTGGACATCTCGCTCCCAAAACAGGTGACTGACCGTGAAGGTCCACCGGTGGTTGGCCGAACCGATGGGGTGGCTACCTCCGGGCCGGCTTTCTGTACCTCGAACTCTCCCCGAAGCTGCGAGGTTCGGCACGTCGCGACTGTCGCGTTTGGCCCGGTGGTGACTCATTGTGAGGTTACGCAGAGTAATTTGCGTCCGTCAAGCCGAACGGGCTACAAAGCCGGATTCGCGCAGGTGAGAGGCCCCCTTACGCGGCTTTCGCCCCGGCTCGATCGAACGGTCCGGGCGGCCGAAAGACTGATGATGTTGGCTGATACTGTGAGGGACGTACCCCGACGTCCTTTAAAGCCCGTCCTGTGAGACGGGGAAGGAGGTCTGTTTTCCATGACAGCACCTGGCAACACCCCCGGCGGCACGTCGGCCGCCCGTCCCAAGGACCTCGACCCGGCCACCGCCCGCGCGGTCCTGGACACCTCCGATATCAACCGGGCGCTGACCCGGATCGCGCACGAGATCGTCGAACGCGCCAAGGGCGCCGACGACGTCGTGCTCCTGGGCATCCCGACCCGAGGCGTGGCACTGGCCCGCCGGCTCGGCGAGCGACTCGCCTCGATCGAGGACGGCGCGAAGGTCCCGGTCGGCGCGCTGGACATCACCATGTACCGCGACGACCTCCGGCTCGGCCCGGCCCGCGCCTTGGAGCGCACCGAGATCCCGGCCGAGGGCATCGATGGCAAGCTCGTCGTGCTGGTCGACGACGTGCTCTTCTCCGGCCGCACCATCCGCGCCGCCCTGGACGCGCTGAACGACATCGGTCGCCCGCGCGCGGTGCAACTGGCCGTCCTGGTCGACCGCGGCCACCGTGAACTCCCGATCCGCGCCGACTACGTGGGCAAGAACCTGCCCACGTCGCTGCGCGAGACCGTCAAGGTCCACCTCGCCGAGTACGACGGCCGCGACGCGGTCCTGCTCGGCACCCGCGCGGCCGACCCCGCCGCGGCCCCCACCGACGCGGAGAAGTAGCCAGTGAAGCGCCACCTGATCTCGGCCGCGGACCTCACCCGTGACGACGCCATCCTGATCCTCGACACCGCCGAAGAACTCGCGCACATCGCCGAGCGGCCGATCAAGAAGCTGCCGACGCTGCGCGGCCGCACCGTGGTCAACCTGTTCTTCGAGGACTCCACCCGCACCCGCATCTCGTTCGAGGCCGCCGCCAAGCGGCTGTCCGCGGACGTGATCAACTTCTCCGCCAAGGGCTCCTCGGTCTCCAAGGGCGAATCGCTCAAGGACACCGCGCTCACCCTGCAGGCGATGGGCGCCGACGCGGTGGTCATCCGGCACCACGCCTCCGGCGCGCCGCACCGCCTGGCCGGCTCCGGCTGGCTGCGCGGCTCGGTGGTCAACGCCGGCGACGGCACCCACGAGCACCCCACCCAGGCACTGCTCGACGCGTTCACCATGCGGCGCAGGCTGGCCGGCGGGCGCGGCGATCTGGAAGGCCGCCGAATCACCCTTGTGGGTGACGTCCTGCACAGCCGGGTGGCCCGCTCCAACGTGCTCCTGCTGGCCACCCTGGGCGCCGAGGTCACCCTGGTCGCGCCGCCCACGCTGCTCCCGATCGGCGTGGAGAGCTGGCCCTGCACGGTCTCCTACGACCTGGACGCGCCACTGCCCAAGAGCGACGCGGTGATGATGCTGCGCGTGCAGCGCGAGCGGATGAACGCCGCGTTCTTCCCCACCGAGCGCGAATACTCGCGCCGCTACGGCCTGGACCTGCGCCGGATGGCGATGCTCCCCGAGCACGCCATCGTGATGCACCCCGGCCCGATGAACCGCGGTATGGAGATCGCCGCCGAGGTCGCCGACTCGACCCGCTCGACCATCGTCGAGCAGGTCACCAACGGCGTCAGCGTGCGGATGGCGGTCCTGTACCTGCTCCTGGGCGGCAACGAACCGGCCCTGAGCACCCCCAGCGCCCCGAGCGCCTCGAACACCAGCACCGGCACCGGCACCGAGGAGAACACCCAGTGAGCACGTACCTGATCAAGGACGCCAAGGTCCTCGGGGGCGACGCGTCGGACGTGCTCATCCGCGACGGCGTGATCGCCGAGATCGGCACCGGCCTGCGCGCCGACGGCGCCGTCGTGATCGAGGCCGCAGGGCAGATCCTGCTGCCGGGCCTGGTCGACCTGCACACCCACCTGCGCGAGCCCGGCCGCGAGGACGCCGAGACGGTCGCCACCGGCGCGAACGCGGCGGCGCTGGGCGGCTTCACCGCCGTGCACGCGATGGCCAACACCGACCCGGTCGCGGACACCGCCGGCACCGTCGAGCAGGTCTGGCGGCTCGGCCAGGAGACCGGTCGTTGCGACGTGCACCCGGTCGGCGCGGTCACCGTGGGCCTGGCCGGCCAGCGGCTCGCCGAGCTGGGCGCGATGGCCGACTCGGCCGCGCGCGTGCGGGTGTTCTCCGACGACGGCAAATGCGTGGACGACGCGGTGATCATGCGCCGCGCGCTGGAGTACGTGAAGGCCTTCGACGGCGTGGTCGCCCAGCACGCGCAGGAGCCCCGGCTGACCGAGGGCGCGCAGATGAACGAGGGCACCGTCTCCGGCGAACTGGGCCTGCGCGGCTGGCCCGCGGTCGCCGAGGAGTCGATCATCGCCCGCGACGTGCTGCTCACCGCGCACGTCGGCTCGCGGCTGCACGTGTGCCACGTCTCCACGGCGGGCTCGGTGGAGATCCTGCGCTGGGCCAAGTCCAAGGGCTGGAACGTCACCGCCGAGGTCACCCCGCACCACCTCCTGCTCACCGACGAACTCGTGCGCAGCTACGACCCGGTCTACAAGGTCAACCCGCCGCTGCGCACCGCCGCCGACGTCACCGCGCTGCGCGAGGCGCTCGCCGACGGCACCATCGACGCAGTCGCCACCGACCACGCCCCGCACCCCAGCGAGGACAAGGACTGCGAGTGGGCGGTCGCCGCGATGGGCATGCTCGGCCTGGAGACGGCCCTGTCGATCGTGCAGGAGACCATGGTCGACACCGGCCTGCTCGACTGGGCCGGCGTCGCCGACCGCATGTCGGTGCGCCCCGCCGCGATCGGCCGACTCGACGGGCACGGTCGCCCGGTCGAGGTCGGCGAGCCCGCCAACCTGGTGCTGGTCGACCCGACCCCACGGCGTACGGTCGAACCGTCCGAACTCGCCTCGCGCAGCCGTAACACCCCCTACGCCGGCTTGGAACTGCCCGGCAAGGTGGTCGCCACGTTCCTGCGCGGCGTACCCACGGTGATCGACGGGAAGCTCGCGTGACCTCAGGCACGGCGCACCACGACCTGCTGCTGCTCGCCACCGAACAGAAGTCGGCGGAGGTGACGAACTGGGGCGGTCGCATCCTCTGGATCGGCATCTGCCTCGCCTTCGTGCTCGGCGTCTACCTACTGATGTGGCGCGCCTGGAAGAAGCGGGGCAAGCGGCAGGAGGGGCTGCCCGCGCTGCCCACCGCGCCCGAGGCCGGTGCCGCGCCGCTGCTGCCGCCGCTGGTCGGCCGCTACTTCGGCAGCACCACCGCCGGCGACTGGCTCGACCGCGTGGTCGCGCACGGCCTGGGCACCCGCAGCCCGGTCGAGCTGACCCTGCGCGCGGACGGCCTGGTGGTCGAGCGGCCCGCCGCGACCGACTTCTTCGTGCCCGCCGCGGCGCTGACCGGCGTGCGACACGAGAAGGGCATCGCCGGGAAGGTGCTGCCCGAGGGCGGCCTGCTGGTGATCACCTGGACGCACGGCGACACCTCGCTCGACTCCGGCTTCCGCGGCGATCACCCGGACGACCACGACGCGTGGATCGAGACCATCACCCGGCTGATCGCCGGGGAACTGCCGGCGACCGCCGGCACCGCTACACAGAACCACCAGGAAGGATCGGTCACGTGACCGCAATGACCGGACGGGCCACGACGCCTGCGGTGCTCGTCCTCGAGGACGGGCGCACGTTCCGCGGCAGCGCCTACGGCGCGGTGGGGGAGACGTTCGGCGAGGCGGTGTTCTCCACCGGCATGTCGGGCTACCAGGAGACCCTGACCGACCCCTCGTACCACCGCCAGGTCGTCGTGATGACGGCCCCGCACGTCGGCAACACCGGCGTCAACGACGAGGACCCCGAGTCGTCCCGGATCTGGGTCTCCGGCTACGTCGTCCGCGACCCCGCCCGGGTGCCCTCCAACCACCGTTCGAGGCGTTCGCTCGACGACGAACTCGTGCGCTACGGCGTGGTCGGCATCAGCGGCATCGACACCCGCGCGCTGACCCGCCACCTGCGCGAGCGCGGCGCGATGCGGGTCGGCATCTTCTCCGGCGACGCGGCCCGCGCGGACGAGGCCGCGCTGCTGGAGCGGGTGCGCACCAGCCCCGAGATGGCCGGCGCCGACCTCGCCGAGCAGGTCAGCACCGACGCCGCCTACGTGGTGCCCGCGATCGGCACCAAGCGCTTCACCGTCGCGGCGCTGGACCTGGGCATCAAGGGCATGACCCCGCACCGGATGGCCGAGCGCGGCATCGAGGTGCACGTGCTGCCCGCCACGGCCACGCTGGAGGAGGTCAACTCCATCGCCCCCGACGGCGTGTTCTTCTCCAACGGCCCCGGCGACCCGGCCACCGCGACCCACCAGATCGAGCTGCTGCGCGCCGTGCTGGCCCAGGGCACCCCGTTCTTCGGGATCTGCTTCGGCAACCAGCTGCTCGGGCGCGCGCTGGGCTTCGGCACCTACAAGCTCAAGTACGGCCACCGCGGCATCAACCAGCCCGTGCAGGACCGCACGACCGGCAAGGTCGAGGTGACCGCGCACAATCACGGCTTCGCCGTGGACGCGCCGCTGGACACCGTCTCGGACACCCCCTACGGGCGGGCCGAGGTCAGCCACGTGTGCCTCAACGACGACGTCGTCGAGGGCCTGCGCCTGCTGGACCGACCCGCGTTCAGCGTGCAGTACCACCCGGAGGCGGCGGCCGGACCGCACGACTCCGCCTACCTGTTCGACCGTTTCGTGACGCTGATGGAGACCAAGAGTGCCTAAGCGCAGCGACCTGAAGTCCGTCCTGGTCGTCGGCTCGGGCCCGATCGTCATCGGCCAGGCCGCGGAGTTCGACTACTCCGGCACCCAGGCGTGCCGGATCCTCAAGGCCGAGGGCCTGCGGGTGATCCTGGTCAACTCCAACCCGGCCACGATCATGACCGACCCGGAGATCGCCGACGCCACCTACGTCGAGCCGATCACCCCCGAGTTCGTCGAGAAGATCATCGCCAAGGAGCGCCCCGACGCGCTCCTGCCCACCCTGGGCGGGCAGACCGCACTCAACATCGCGGTCTCGCTCAGCGAGAACGGCGTGCTGGAGAAGTACAACGTCGAGCTGATCGGCGCCAACCTCGACTCGATCCAAAAGGGCGAGGACCGCGACCTGTTCAAGGGCGTGGTCGAGCGGGTGCGGGAGAAGATCGGGCACGGCGAGTCGGCCCGCTCGGTGATCTGCCACTCGATGGACGACGTGCTCGCCGGCGTCGACACGCTCGGCGGCTACCCGGTCGTGGTCCGCCCGTCCTTCACCATGGGCGGCGCCGGCTCCGGCTTCGCGCACGACGAGGAGGACCTGCGCCGGATCGCCGGCCAGGGCCTGACCCTGTCGCCGACCACCGAGGTGCTCCTGGAGGAGTCCATCCTCGGCTGGAAGGAGTACGAGCTCGAGCTGATGCGCGACAAGCACGACAACGTCGTGGTCGTCTGCTCGATCGAGAACTTCGACCCGATGGGCGTGCACACCGGCGACTCGATCACCGTGGCGCCCGCGATGACGCTGACCGACCGCGAGTACCAGACGCTGCGCGACATCGGCATCGCGGTGATCCGCGAGGTCGGCGTCGACACCGGCGGCTGCAATATCCAGTTCGCGATCAACCCCGAGGACGGCCGGGTGATCGTGATCGAGATGAACCCGCGCGTCTCGCGCTCCTCGGCCCTTGCCTCCAAGGCGACCGGCTTCCCGATCGCCAAGATCGCCGCGCGGCTCGCGATCGGCTACACGCTCGACGAGATCCCCAACGACATCACCAAGGAGACCCCGGCCAGCTTCGAGCCCTCGCTCGACTACGTCGTGGTCAAGGTCCCGCGCTTCGCCTTCGAGAAGTTCCCGGCCGCCGACGACCGCCTCACCACCACGATGAAGTCGGTCGGCGAGGCGATGGCGATCGGCCGCAACTTCACCGAGGCGCTGAACAAGGCGCTGCGTTCGCTGGAGAAGAAGGGCTCGCAGTTCGACTTCGTCTCCGAGGTCGGGGACAAGGCGAACCTGCTCGCCGCCGCCGAGAAGCCCACCGACGGCCGGATCAACGTGGTCATGGACGCCATCCGGGCCGGCGCCACACCCGAGGAACTGTTCGAGGCGACCCGGATCGACCCGTGGTTCCTGGACCAGATGTACCTGATCCACGAGATCGCCGGCGAGGTCCGCGACGCGGCCGAGCTGACCCCCGAGGTGCTGCGACTGGCCAAGCGGCACGGCCTCTCGGACGTGCAGATCGCGGCGATCCGGGGCATGCGCGAGGAGGTCGTGCGCGAGGTGCGCCAGGCGCTCGGCGTGCGTCCGGTGTACAAGACCGTGGACACCTGCGCCGCCGAGTTCGCCGCGCGCACCCCGTACCACTACTCGTCCTACGACGAGGAGAGCGAGGTCGCGCCGCGCACCAAGCCGGCCGTGATCATCCTGGGCTCCGGGCCGAACCGGATCGGGCAGGGCATCGAGTTCGACTACTCGTGCGTGCACGCCGCGTTCGCGCTGCACGACGCGGGCTACGAGACCGTGATGGTCAACTGCAACCCGGAGACCGTCTCCACCGACTACGACACCTCCGACCGGCTCTACTTCGAGCCGCTCACCCTGGAGGACGTGCTGGAGATCGTGTACGCCGAGACCCAGGCCGGACCCGTCGCCGGCGTCCTGGTCCAGCTCGGCGGACAGACCCCGCTCGGGCTGGCGCAAAAGCTCAAGGACGCGGGCGTGCCGATCGCGGGCACCTCGCCCGAGGCGATCCACCTCGCCGAGGAGCGCGGCGCCTTCGGCCGGGTGCTGGCCGAGGCCGGACTGCTCGCGCCCAAGCACGGCACCGCGTTCTCCTTCGGCGAGGCCAGCGCGATCGCCGCCGAGATCGGCTACCCCGTGCTGGTGCGGCCCTCCTACGTGCTCGGCGGGCGCGGCATGGAGATCGTCTACGACGAGCCCTCCCTGGCCACCTACCTGGAGCAGAACGCCGGCCTGGTCAGCGACCACCCGGTGCTCGTCGACCGCTTCCTCGACGACGCGATCGAGATCGACGTGGACGCGCTCTACGACGGCGAGGACCTCTACCTCGGCGGCGTGATGGAGCACATCGAGGAAGCCGGCATCCACTCCGGCGACTCGGCCTGCGCGCTGCCGCCGATCACGCTCGGCGCGCACGACATCAAGCGGCTGCGCGCGGCCACCCTGGGCATCGCGCGCGGCGTGGGGGTACGCGGACTGATCAACATCCAGTTCGCGCTCTCCGGCGACATCCTCTACGTCCTGGAGGCCAACCCGCGCGCGTCGCGGACCGTGCCGTTCGTGTCCAAGGCGACCGCGGTGCCGCTGGCCAAGGCCGCCGCGCGCGTCTCCCTCGGCGCCACGATCGCCGAACTGCGCGCCGAGGGCCTGCTCCCGGCCGAGGGCGACGGCGGCACGCTGCCGATGGACGCGCCGATCGCGGTCAAGGAGGCGGTCCTGCCCTGGAACCGCTTCCGCGACACCAAGGGCCGCGGCGTGGACACCGTGCTCAGCCCGGAGATGCGCTCCACCGGCGAGGTGATGGGCATCGACGCGGTGTTCGGCACCGCCTACGCCAAGTCCCAGGCCGGCGCGTACGGTTCGCTGCCGCTCAAGGGTCGCGCCTTCGTGTCCTTCGCCAACCGGGACAAGCGCTCGATGGTGTTCCCGGTCAAGGCCATGCACGACATGGGCTTCGAGATCCTGGCCACCGAGGGCACCGCCGAGGTGCTGCGCCGCAACGGCGTGCCCGCCACCGTGGTGCGCAAGCACAGCGAGGGCCCTGGCCCCAACGGCGAGCCGACCATCGTGCGGATGATCCACGACGGGGAGGTCGAGCTGATCGTCAACACCCCGTTCGGCACCGGCGGGCGACTCGACGGCTACGAGATCCGCACCGCGGCGGTCACCCGGGGCATCCCGAGCATCACCACGGTGCAGGGCTTCGCCGCGGCGGTCCAGGGCATCCAGTCGCTGATCGCCGGCGACATCGGGGTGCGCTCGCTCCAGGAGCACGCCGACCACATCACGTCCCACCGAAAGGGCTGACGACACCGATGGCACTTCCCCTGCAGGTGCAGGCGGAGATCGTCGGCCGCGAACCCGCGGGCGCGTACCACCGCCTGGTGTTGCGCGCCCCCGGGATCGCCGCCCGCGTCGAACCCGGCCACTTCGTCGCCGTGGCGATCGGCGGCGTCGACTCGGCGATGCTGCTGCGCCGCGCGTTCTCCATCCACCGGGCCGACCCGGGCGCGGAGACGATCGACGTGGTCTTCGCCGAGGCCGGGCGCGGCACCCGCGAGCTGGCCCGGCTGCGGGTGGGCGACAGCGTGAACGTGGTCGCGCCGCTGGGCACGCCGTTCCCGCTGCCGGCCGAGCCGGTCAGCGCGGTGATGGTGGCCGGCGGCTACGGCAGCGCGCCGATGTTCGCGCTCGCCGAGCGGATCGTGGCCGACGGCGGCTCGGTCGCCTTCGTGCTCGGCGCGGCGACCGGCGAGCGGCTGTACGGCGTGGACCAGGCGCGCGCGATCACCGAGGACGTCGTGGTCACCACCGACGACGGCTCCGAGGGTGTGCGCGGCTTCGTCACCGGCCCGCTGCCCGAGGTGCTCACCGCGGTGGCGGCGGACGTCGTGTACGCGTGCGGGCCGATGGGCATGCTGCGCGCGGTCACCGAGGTGGCGACCGCGCACGACGCGCGCGTGTTCACCGCGGTCGAGGAATCGATGGCGTGCGGCGTCGGGGTATGCATGACATGCGTGCTCCCGGTGGTCGGCGACGACGGCGTCAGCCGGTTCGTCCGCTCGTGTGTGGACGGGCCGTGCTTCGACGGCACCAAGGTGCGCTGGGACGACGCCGGCACGATCCCGGCGGACATCGAGGGCGCAGCGGCGATGGGAGCGCACTGATGACCGACGTGTACGGCGGTTACGCCGACAACGAGGGCGCGAGCGACTTCGACGAGCCGCCGCCGTCGACGATCATGCTGCCCGGTGGCGGGATCGACCTGGCCACCCGGCTCGGCTCGACGCTGTTGCCGAACCCGGTGACCACGGCCTCGGGCTGCGCCGGCTACGGCAAGGAATTGGCCAAGTTCTTCGAGCCGGCCGCGATCGGCGCGGTGGTCACCAAGACGATCATGCCGTACCCGCGTTCGGGCCGGGCCACCCCGCGGATGGCCGAGACGCCGTCCGGGATGCTCAACTCGATCGGCCTGCAGGGCCCGGGCATCGACGCCTTCGTCGAGCGCGACCTGCCCTGGCTGGCGGCCCGCGGCGGGCGCACCATCGTGTCCATCGCCGGCGGCCACGTGGACGACTTCGTGGCGCTGGCCGAGCGGCTCAAGGGCGCGCCCGGCGTGGTCGGCATCGAGGCCAACATCTCGTGTCCGAACGTGGCCAACCGGGGCCAGGTGTTCGCGTGCAACCCGGCCACGTCCTACGACGTGATCCGCGCGGTGCGCGACGCGGCGGACCCGCTGGTGCCGGTGCTGGCCAAGCTGTCGCCGGACGTGACCTCGATCGTGGACATCGCCCGGGCGTGCGTGGAGGCGGGCGCGGACGGCCTGTCGATGATCAACACGCTGCTGGGCATGGTGATCGACACCGACACGATGAAGCCGGTCCTGGCCGGTGTCACCGGCGGGCTCTCCGGCCCGGCGGTACGACCGGTCGCGGTGCGCTGCGTGTACCAGGTGCACGCGGCGATGCTGGACGGGCAGATGGCGCAGGTGCCGATCGTCGGCATGGGCGGCATCCGCACCGGCCTGGACGCGCTGGAGTTCATCCTCGCGGGCGCGGCGGCGGTGTCGGTGGGCACGGTGATCTTCAACGATCCGTCGGCGCCGGTGCGGATCCTGGACGAACTGCGGGCGGCGCTGATCGCCCGCGGCTTCGGCTCGCTGGAGGCGGCGATCGGGTACGCGCATCGTTAGGGGCTTGTGGTGAGGGTGATGCCGGTACGGACGGGGTTCGTGCCGGCATCGCCATGTCCGGGCCCGGACCCGGACGAATATTCGATGTCGACGAGAGTGGGATTTCGATGAGCAACCTCGCACCCGTGGCGGTGGCCCTGGACGCGCCCGACCTCGACCGCGCGCTCGCGTGGGCGAAGGCCGTGGGCCCGCACGTGAGTACGGTCAAGGTCGGCCTGGAGGTGTTCCTGCGGGACGGCGCGGACGCGGTCCTGGGCGCGCGGGAGGCCAGCGGCGGGCGGGACGTGTTCCTGGACCTGAAGCTGCACGACATCCCGAACACCGTGGCGGGCGCGGTGCGTTCGGTCGCGCGGCTGGCGCCCACGTATCTGACCGTGCACGCGAGCGGCGGGACGGCGATGATCCGGGCCGCGGCCGACGCCGCGCCGGAGGTGAACATCGTCGCGGTGACGGTGCTGACCTCGATGGCCGAGGAGGACCTGACGGCGATCGGTCTGGCGGGCCCTTCGATCGAGGCGGCCCGGCGGCTGGCCGGGCTCGCGGTCGCGGCCGGGGCGCGCGCGATCGTGTGTTCGCCGCGCGAGGTCGCGGCGGTGCGGGGCGAGGTGGGACCGGGCATCGTGCTGATCACCCCGGGGGTGCGGCCGGCGGGCGCGGCGCTCGGCGACCAGAGCCGGGTGGCCACGCCCGAGCAGGCGTTGGCCGACGGCGCGGACCTGCTGGTGATCGGGCGGCCGATCACGGGCGCGGCGGACGTCGGCGAGGCGGCGCGGGAGATCGGCGCGGCGCTGGCGGCGCGCTGATTGCGGCGGCGCGCGGGTGGGGCGGGCCCGGTCGCCGGCCCTTGCCCGGGCCGCGCGCCGGCTCGCGGATGCCGCTGTGGCGTGCGTGTGGCCCCGGACCGGGCGTCCGGTACCCGGGAGCGCCGGGAGTGCCGGACGCGGCCCAGGGGTGCTTCGAAGGCGCTCTCGGGCCGTTGCGGCGGGCTCGCGGCGTGGCCGCCGTACCGTGCGGATTGCTCCGGGCGGGAGCGATCGAGTCCGTGCCGCCGAGCCCGGCGCGGCCGGCGTCCGGGATCGGCGTGTGGTCGCCGTGCGCAAGAGCGCCGGGAGGGGGTGCGGAGGCGCCGGCGGGTCCGGCGACCGCCCCGCAGGCGTCCGACGCTCCGTCAGGTTCGGGTTTTGTCGCAGGTAGCCGGGCTTTTCCCATCGATTCGGGCGACGCGGACCGATTCGCCGACTAGGCTCCCTCGTGAGCCGGCCCGGTGGAGTGTCGCGCGTTGCCGCGAACGCTCTGACCAGCTAGGTTCCACTGTTTGTTGGTGGCCGTCCGAGCCGGGCGGCCTTGAGGATCGCAACGAAGTCCGAGGTGACACGGCGTGGCTCTCCCACCCCTGACCCCCGAAGAACGCGCGGATGCGCTCGCTAAAGCCGCTGCGGCTCGGCGGGAGCGCGCCGAGGTGAAGAACCGGCTCAAGAACTCCGGTGCTTCGCTCAGCGACGTCATCAAGGAGGGCAAGGACAATCCGGTCGTGGGCAAGATGAAAGTATCGGCCCTCCTGGAGTCCCTCCCCGGCGTCGGCAAGGTGCGCGCCAAGCAGCTCATGGAGAAGCTGAACATCTCCGAGACCCGGCGCGTCCGCGGTCTCGGCACGAATCAGATCGCAGCACTCGAACGGGAATTCGGTGGCTCCGCGTCCTGAACCGGGCGCCGGCTCCGATCCCCGTAACGTGCACGGCACCCGTCGACTCATCGTGCTCTCCGGCCCCTCCGGGGTCGGCAAGAGCACGGTGGTCGCTGACCTGCGCCGCCGTCACCCCGAGGTTTGGCTGTCTGTGTCCGCGACCACACGAAAGCCCCGTCCAGGGGAGACCGACGGTGTGGAGTACCACTTCACCGACGGCGATCAGTTCGACAAACTGATCGCTTCCGATGAACTGCTCGAATGGGCCGAATTCGCCGGGAACCGCTATGGGACCCCGCGACTGCCCGTGCTCGAACGGCTTGACGCCGACGTTCCCACCCTGCTCGAAATCGACCTGCAGGGCGCCCGGCAGGTACGGCAGGCGATGCCCGAGGCACGCCTGGTGTTCCTCGCCCCGCCCTCGTGGGACGAACTGGTCCGCCGTCTGGTGGGCCGGGGGACCGAGTCCCCCGAAGTCATCGAGCGGCGCCTGGCCGCCGCGAAGGTCGAGTTGGCCGCGGAATCCGAATTCGACATGACGCTGGTCAACACGTCCGTCGAAGACGTCGTACGCGAACTGCTAGCCTTGATGAACGTATCTTGATCGTTCGGGCTGCCCGATAGTCACCAGGCAGCCCGACTTTCACCCACAGCTTTCACAGCTTTTCGAAGGGCCCCCGCCTTGTCAGCTTCTTCCACCGCACCCGAGGGCATCATCAACCCGCCCATCGACGAGCTCTTGGAGGCGACCGACTCCAAGTACAGCCTCGTCATCTACGCGGCGAAGCGTGCTCGGCAGATCAATGCCTACTACTCGCAGCTCGGCGAGGGCCTGCTGGAATACGTGGGTCCGCTCGTGGACACGCACGTGCACGAGAAGCCGCTGTCGATCGCGCTTCGCGAGATCAACTCGGGCATGCTGACCGCCGAGCCCATCGAGGGCTGAGCGAGTCACGCGACTCGAATGCGCTGTATCGCTGGACCGCTGGACACGAAGGGCTCGACGGTGTGCCGTCGGGCCCTTCGTGCGTCTTGATCCTTGATCGCGTATGGCGTACCTGTGACCTGGGCGCCGACACGCGCGCCACGCAGGTGATCCGGAGGGTGGGCGACGAGGGTGGACCGGATCGAGAGCGGCGCGCATGCGCCGAAGGCGGGCGCACGACCGCTGCCCGTGGACACGCTGCTGGACGCGCCGTTGGCCCGCGCCGGCGAGCGGGCCCGGGAACTGCGCGAGGCGGGCTTCGACGGGGTGTTCACCTTCGAGGGCCCCACCGACGTGTTCCTGCCCCTGGTGCCCGCCGCCGCGGCGGGCGTGGACATCATGACCAACATCGCGGTGGCCTTCCCGCGCAGCCCCACCCATCTCGCGCACACCGCCTACGACCTGCACCTGGCCTCGCACGGCCGGTTCCGGCTCGGCCTGGGCACCCAGATCCAGGCGCACATCGAACGCCGGTACGGCGCGAAGTGGTCGCGCCCGGTGGCCCGGATGGCCGAGACGCTGCGCGCGGTCCGGGCGGTGCTCACGTGCTGGCAGCGGGAGACACCGCTGGACTTCCACGGCGAGTTCTTCGACCTCACGCTGATGCCGCCGACGCTGCGACCGGGGCCGAACCCGTACGGGCTACCGCCGCTGCTCGCGGGCGGGGTGGGCCGGCGGATGATCACCATGGTCGCCGAGCACGCGGACGGGCTGCTCGTACACCCGCTCAACACCGACCTGTTCGTGCGCGGCCCGGTCACCGACGCGGTCACCGACGGCCTGGTGTTGTCCCAGCGCACCAGGGACGGGTTCTCGGTGATGCTCGACGTGATCGTGGCGGCCGGGCGGACCGAGGAGGAGATGCGTGCCGCGATCAAGGGCGCCCGGGCGATGGTCGCGTTCTACGCTTCCACGCCCGCCTACCGGCCGGTGCTCGACGTGGAGGGCTACGGGCCGTTGCAGGCCGAACTGCACGCGCTGATCCGGGCCGGCCGGTGGTCGGACATCCCGCACGCGGTCGACGACACGCTGCTGGGCCGGGTGGTGGCGATCGGCGACCCCAAGGACGTCGCGGCCCAACTGGCCTCGCGCGCCCACGGGGTCGCCGACCGCCTCGGGTTCTACCTGCCCTATCGGGCCGACCCGGCGTGCGTGTCCGAGGTGCTGGACGAGCTGCGGGCGCTCACCTGAGCCGGCCCCGTCCGCGGCCTACCCCAGTCGTCCCACCGCGCGGCGCAGCCGCTTGAGGTCGCGCAGCCGGCGCTCGTAGCCGGCGCCGATCACGATCAGCAGGACGCCCGCGGTGCCGAGCACGGCCCAGCGCGGCACCGCGTCGTACACCGGCGCCAGGTGCGGCAGCAGGTGCACCAGGCCGACGGTGGCCAGCACCGCCGCGCCCAGGAACAACGGTGCCTGGAGCCGGAATCGCGCGCCGACCAGGAGCGTGGCGATCGCCGCCGCGCCGAGCAGGCCGGGCCGGATCGGCTCGCCCTGGCTCAGCGCGAGCGGCAGCGAGGGCAGCAGCAGCACCGCGAGCGGCGCGCCATACCCGGCCCACGAGGTCGTCTCCGGGTCGGCACGCCGGCGCAGGAAGCCCTCGGCCAGCAGGGCCAGGCCCAGCGGGATCGTGTACGCCTCCCGGTGGGTGACCCCGAGCAGCGCCAGCCGTACCCAGTAGGCGGCGAACAGCAGCGCAATGGCGGTCGGTCGGGCCGACCGGCGCAGCGGTCCGTCCGGGGTGGTCGCCGCGGCCGAGCCGGCGGCGGCCAGCGCGAGCCAGATCTGCTCGGGGGCCACCACCAGGGTCGCGACGGCGGCCATGAGCACGCAGCACGCGGCGACGAGCGCGGTCGCGAGGCCGGCGGCGGCGTCGGAGCGCGGGAGCCGGGCGGTGGTGACGTACAGCAGGGCGGCCGTGCCGACCGCGACCAGAACGGACACGGTGGGTGCGGCGTCGAGGCGGTGCAGGGTGGCCGGCACCGTCGCGGTGAACAGCGCGACGGTGGCGGGTGCCCAGATCGGGCGTGCCTCGCCGTGCCCGCGGATCGCGCTGTGCAGGGTGCCGGCGGTGACGACGGCGAGCGCGACCGGCAGCAGGCCGCCGGACTGTGCGATCGACACGAGCGCCGCGACCATGGCGACCCCCTCGATGGTGAGCGCGGCCATCGGCAGATCGTGCAGGTAGGTGGCGACCACCAGCAGGATCGCCGCCGCGCACGCGCCGGCCACCGCTTGACCGGGCACCCCGACGTCGAGCCGGTAGAGGGTGGCCGCCGTCGTGGCGTACAGCAGGACGGCGGTCGCGGGCGCCCACCCGGGCCGCAGCGCCGTGCGGCCGAACAGCGCGCCGCACAGGGCGGCCCCCGTCGCGATCGCGAACGTGACGGGCGAGGTCGTGCGGCCGGCCAGGAGGGCGACGAGCAGGGCCGCGCCCGCCGTGCCCTCGATCGCCAGGGCGACGGCGGGTCGACTCGCGGGCACGGTGGCGAGCGGGAACAGCACGGCGGCGGCGATCACGGCGGCCTGCGCGGTGCCGGGCCGATCGGCGCCGAACGCGTGCGCGCCGGCCGCGATCGCGCCGACCCACCACACGCAGGCCGCGCCGGCCCAGGCCGGCCGGGTGGTCGGCAGGTCGCGGAGCGCGCCGACCAGGCACGTCGGCAGGGCCGCGGCCAGGCCCACCGCGAGCGGGACCGGGGCGTGCGCCGCGGCGAGGAGGCCGATCGCCCAACCGGCGCCGCCGACCAGGGTCAGCGCGCGGGTGGTCGCGGCCTTCGGGCGCAGCGCCACCGCGATCAGCGTGACCAGCGCGCACAGCAGGGCGGACACGAGGCCGGTCGGGGCCTTCGCGGCTCCCGCGTGGTGTGCCGCCATCGCGGCGTCGGTGCAGGCCACGGCGAGGGCGAGGCCGGCCGCGATCGGTCGAACGAGCGGGTCGAGGAGCGCGCGGGTGGGGCGAGCCGGGTGGTCGGCGGTGTGGGGATGGTCGCTGCCGGGGTGGTCGTCGGCGGCGGCTCGGTCGCCTGCGGGGCGATCCTGTGGCGGGGTGAACGGGTTGGTGGTCGAGTCCTCGGGGGCGGGTGATCGGTGGTTGTTCGACTGATGGGTGGCTGCTCGATCGGATGGCCGGGGGTCGGAGGTCGCGTCGGCGTTCGTGTCGGCGTTCGTCTCGGGGGCCGCCTCGGCGGTCGCCCGGTTCGGCTCCGGCGACAGGCGTCCCGGTGACAGGACGGCGGTGAGCGTGAGGCCGGCCGCGCCGAGGGCCCAGACCGTGATCGAGGTCAGCGGGTGCGCCGTCGCCCACGTGAGGGCCACGATCCCGTGCGCGAGGGCGACGAGGGGCAGCCACGGGCGTACCCGCCCGGTCAGGGCCCACCCGCCGGCGGCCGCCAGATGCCAGCCCAGCGCCGCCCACAACGGCAGATCCAGGGCCGGCGGCAGGACCAGGAGCAGCCCCTCGACGACGACCGCGCCGGCCACCAGGGTCGGCGTACGTCCGGGCCGACCGCGCAGCAGCGTCACCGCGGCCAGCGCCACCGGCAGCGTCAGGGGCAGCAGTACCAGCGGCGCCAGGCCGAAGTCCCAGTCGCCGTCCGGCAGTATCGCGTTTCGTGCGCCCACGCCGGCCGAGTCGATGCTCCATGCGCGGGCGGGCCACGACAGCGGGCCCACCAACGCCATCACCGGCGTCGCGATCACCCAGAACGCGGGCGCCGCCGTCAGCGGCGCGAGCACCGCGAGCGGTCCGGCCCGGAACGCGCGCGGCACCGCGAACAGCGGCGCCATCGCGACCAGGACCACGATCAACAGACCCACACCCGCCCACGCGATCGGCAGGTCCGAGTCGTCGGCGGGCCGGGTGGCCACCAGTAGGGCCACGGCCGCCAGCGAGCCGGCCATCGCTGATCCGGATGCCAGGTGGCGCACCGCGGGGGAGCGACGCAGCGTGAACGCGATCCCGCCGGCGATCGCGGCGAGCCCCAGCATGGTGGCCGCCGCCGGGCCGCTCGGACCCTCGACGAAGGTCAGTACGACCGCCGCCAGCCAGTAGCACAGCACGCCGACCTCGGTGACGATCCGCAGCCCGCGCGCGGCCCGGGCGTAGACCCGGCTCAGCAGCGCGACGTCGACGGCGGCCTGGAGCCCGAGCCCGACGGCCAGCGGCAACAGCGACGAGCGACCCACCCCGAACCACGCGATCAACAGCGGCAGCGGACCCTGGAGCAGCACCGCCGCCGAGACCCGCAACGCGCGCAGCGGCGCCACCATCGAGCCCAGCGCCGCCGCGCCGCCGACCGCGAGCATGGTGCCGGCGGCGACCAACACCGCGCTCCCGTCGCGCAGCCCGGCCAGGTCCGCGGCCCAGGCCGCGTAGCCGTCGAGCAGGCCCATCGCGACGGTGAGCGCGGCCATCGCCTCTGCGGTCGCGGGCAGTTCGCGCCGCTCGGCGACCGCGGTGCCGGCCGCGGCCAGCACCAGGGCCAGCGCCATCACCAGGGCCCGGCCGCCGGTGCCGGTGCGATTCCAGGTGACCGCGACGAACACGAGCGCGGCCAGCACCACCAGCAGCACACCCGCGCCCAGCACGATCCGGGCCACCCGACGCCGCCCGACCTCGGCCATCTCGCGCAGGCGCGCCGCGGGCGGCTGGGTGGGGACGGGCTGGGACACCGGCGTCTGTGTCTGTGTCTGCGTCTGCGTCGGAGGCGGGGCGGGTGTCGACGGCTGTGTCGCCGGCGGCGCCAGAGGCGGGCGTGTGAGCGCCCGGTGCGCCTCGGCGCGCATCGCCTGAAGCAGTGCTTCGCGCTGCCGCAGAAGTTGCGCCGCCGACACGTTGACCTGCCACAACCGGTCCGCCTCCGGCCCGCTCAGGCGAATCGCACACCGGTGGCAGCGCTCGGTGCGCGGAATCCCCAACTCCCGCGCACAGCCGGGACACCGCGTCGCGTCGTCCAACAGCCGTTCGTTCAACATCGACGTCATCTCCCCCGATGGAATACTCGCCACGATGCTGGCAGCGCCGGCGGGACGGGACATCCGTACGAGTACTCAGATTCCGGCCCGTCGTGCGGGCGTCCCGCGCGGAGTGCGGTGCGCGAGGGCCGCCCGCGACGGCCGGTCGGCAACCGCCGCCCGTGCGACACGAGATCGAGCCGCCAGGGGCGGTGTCGTAGGCTCGCCGTGCCGGTCGGAACACGGGTCGGCCGCGACGGAGGACCAGGAGCAGCGATGAGTACCGGATCTCGACCCCGCGTCGTCCTCGGCGTCGCGGGCGGCATCGCCGCGTACAAGGCGTGTGAACTGCTGCGCAGACTGACCGAGTCCGGGCACGAGGTCCGGGTGGTGCCGACCGCGTCCGCGCTCAACTTCGTCGGCGCGGCCACCTGGTCGGCGCTGTCCGGGCAGCCGGTGGCCACCGGGGTATGGGACGCGGTGCACGAGGTGCCGCACGTACGGATCGGCCAGAACGCGGACGTCGTCGTGGTCGCGCCGGCGACCGCCGACATGCTCGCCAAGGCCGCGCACGGGCTCGCCGACGACCTGCTCACCAACACGCTGCTCACCGCGCGATGTCCGGTGGTGTTCGCGCCGGCGATGCACACCGAGATGTGGGAGCACCCGGCCACGGTGGAGAACGTCGCGACGCTGCGCCGGCGCGGCGCGATCGTGATCGAGCCGGCCGTGGGCCGGCTGACCGGCAGGGACACCGGCAAGGGCCGACTGCCCGACCCGGAGCAGATCTTCCAGGTGGTCCGGCGCGCCCTCGCGCGCGGGGCGACCGTGCCCGATCTGGTCGGCCGGCACGTCGTGGTCACCGCCGGCGGTACCCGCGAGCCGCTGGACCCGGTCCGCTTCCTGGGCAACCGCTCGTCCGGCAAGCAGGGCTACGCGCTGGCCCGCACCGCGATCGCCCGCGGCGCCCGGGTCACCCTGATCGAGGCCAACACCGGCCTGCCGGACCCCGCCGGGGCCGACGTGGTGCACGTGGGTACCGCGCTCGACCTGCGCGACGCGGTGGTCAAGGCGGCGGCGGACGCGGACTGCGTGGTGATGGCCGCGGCGGTCGCCGACTTCCGGCCCGCCAACCGGGTGGGCGGCAAGATCAAGAAGACCGACGCGGAGCCGGACCCGATCACGCTGGTCAAGAACCCGGACATCCTCGCCGAGCTGGCGCACGACCGGCTCCGGGCCGGTCAGATCGTGGTCGGCTTCGCGGCGGAGACCGACGACGTCCTCGCCAACGGCCGGGCCAAGCTCGCCCGCAAGGGCTGTGACCTGCTCGTGGTCAACCAGGTGGGCGAGGAGTTGACATTCGGCACGGATGTCAACGAGGCGATCGTGCTGGCCGCCGACGGTGCCGAGACGCCGGTTCCGCACGGTCCGAAGGAGGACCTCGCGGACGTGGTCTGGGACCTGGTCGTGCCCCGTTTCGGCTAGTTCGTCGGCCGAATCGAACGCCCGATCGCCCCAAGTTCACACAAAGTGAGCAACGCCACGCCGTCCATTGCGTGGGACACCCAGTCCCCCGTCGGGGGTCGGGGGGATAAACTCGGGCCCAGTATTCGGTGGACCCGCCCGTCCCGAGCTGTCCGGACGGTCCGGGTCCACCTGCCAGCCAGCAGCCGCTGCAACCCCAGGGAGCGATGTGTCCCGCCGTCTGTTCACCTCTGAGTCCGTGACCGAAGGTCACCCGGACAAGATCGCCGACCAGATCAGCGATTCCATCCTGGATGCGCTCCTCAAGGAAGACCCCAAGAGTCGGGTCGCCGTCGAGACGCTGATCACCACCGGTCAGGTGCACGTGGCCGGCGAGGTCACGACGCAGGGCTACGCCGACATCCCCACGATCGTGCGCGAGCGCGTCCTGGAGATCGGCTACGACAGCTCGAAGAAGGGCTTCGACGGCGCCTCGTGCGGCGTTTCGGTGTCCATCGGCGCGCAGTCGGCCGACATCGCCCAGGGCGTCGACACCGCGTACGAGAACCGGGTCGACGGCGACGAGGACGAGCTGGACCGCCAGGGCGCGGGCGACCAGGGCCTGATGTTCGGCTACGCGTGCGACGACACCCCCGAGCTGATGCCGCTGCCGATCACGCTCGCCCACCGGCTGGCCAAGCGACTCGCCGACGTGCGCAAGAACGGGACCATCCCCTACCTGCGCCCGGACGGCAAGACCCAGGTCACCATCGAGTACGACGGCGACCGCCCGGTCCGCCTGGACACGGTCGTGGTCTCGTCGCAGCACGCCTCCGACATCGACCTGGACTCGCTGCTCGCGCCGGACATCCGCGAGTACGTGGTGGAGCCGGAGCTGGCCGATCTGGGCATCGAGACCGAGGGCTACCGGCTGCTGGTCAACCCGACCGGCCGGTTCGAGATCGGCGGCCCGATGGGCGACGCCGGACTCACCGGTCGCAAGATCATCATCGACACGTACGGTGGCATGGCCCGGCACGGTGGCGGCGCGTTCTCGGGTAAGGACCCGTCGAAGGTGGACCGCTCGGCCGCGTACGCGATGCGCTGGGTGGCCAAGAACGTGGTGGCCGCCGGCCTCGCCCGTCGGTGCGAGGTGCAGGTCGCGTACGCGATCGGCAAGGCCGCGCCGGTGGGCCTGTTCGTGGAGACCTTCGGCACCGAGTCGGTGCCGGTGGCGACCATCCAGGCCGCCGTGGGCACCGTGTTCGACCTGCGGCCCGCCGCCATCATCCGCGACCTGGACCTGCTCCGGCCGATCTACGCCCAGACCGCCGCGTACGGCCACTTCGGTCGCGACCTGCCGGACTTCACCTGGGAGCGGACCGACCGCGTGGACGCGCTCAAGGCGGCCGCGGGCGCCTGAGCCTTCCGCCGATCGTTTTCCGCAGTCTTTTTTCGCCGCCGGCCGCGGCGCGGACCCTTCGGGGCGCGCGCCGCGGCCGGCGGCGTTTGTTTCGCGGACGATGGTGACCGGGGCGGCGGTCGGTGGTGACCGGGGCGGCCGACGTCGAGGGGCCGCGCGATGCCGGCGCGGGCCGGGCTCAGGCGGCCTGGGCAGCCATACGCAGGCGGGTGACCAGGTCGGCGCGGTTGCCGCCGGCGGTCATCGCCGGGTGCGCGTGCAGCGCCTCGACGGCGTCGCGGGCCTGGGCCCACAGCCGGGCGTGCTCCTCTTCGCTGAGCTGCCCCGCGTGTCGGGCGATGGCCTCGTAGGCGGCGTCTCGGGCCCGCTGCAACTCGATCAGGTCCGCCGGGATGGGCTGTTCGGACATACCCCACAGCTTACGAGAGACCACGTAAACACAGGGTTAGCGCCAAATTGCGGCAGACCCCACGCCACGTCCGTTTCAGATGGCCTCGTGATCACGGCCGGGCTGATGTTGCGGGTGGCGCGGTATTCGGTACTCGGTCACCGGCGGCATGCAGAAGATGGTCAGGTCGCACGCGACGCCGACCGCCTGGGTGGGGGTGTGGCCCAGGTGCAGCGCGGCACGCGCGTACTCCCAGCCGGAGCCGATCGCGCCGTAGTCGTAGTAGAAGACGTCGAAGTCGTTGCTCGTCTCGAACAGTTTGCCGTCGAACGCGAACATGAACTCCGACTTGGGCTCGAAGCTGGACAGCTTGCGCTTGCCCCACTCGACGAACTCGGCGTAGAACTCCAGGATGTCGCGTTCCTCGGCCGACGCGGGCGTGTGCGTGTCCAGGAACAGGCGCATCAGGTTGATGTCGCGCAGCAGTCCGGCGCCGCCGAAGATCAGGCTCTCGCCGATCTTGTACAGCTTGGTGCCCTCGGTCTTGGCCTGACCCCAGGTCACCTGGGAGTCGGCGGCGATCACGATCGACTCGTCGATGATCTTTCCGGCGACGACACTCATCAACGCCCCCCGTACGTACGGCTGATGCGAATCCGGACGTGCCCGTTCAGGATCGCAGAGGGGCGGGCTTCGGCGCAGGTGTTCGAGGTGGCGCGGGACGGCTTCCGCCGGACGGGCGCGGTCGTGCGGCCCGCCCGGCGGTCGCGGTGACGCTCGGCCGACGGGTCAGAGGCGGACGACGACCTGCTCCAGCGGCTTGCGGTGGATGTCGGGGACACGTGCGTCTTCGGCCGGGTATCCCACCGGGATGACGTAGGCGGCGCGCTCCTCCTGGGGGCGGCCGCACACCTCGTTGAGGAAGCGCATCGGGCTCGGCGTGTGGGTGAGCGTGGCGAGGCCGGCCTGGTGCAGCGACGCGAGCAGGAGGCCGACGGCGATCCCGACCGATTCCTTCGTGTAGTAGGGGCGCGGTGAGTCCGGTCCCTTGTGCACCTCGAACACGACGATGACGACCGGCGCCTCCTCCAGGAAGGGCTTGTGCCAGTCGGTGCCGATCGGGGCGAGGGCCTGGAGCCATTCCGCGGACGCGCGGTGTTCGTAGAACTCGCGCTCCTCCTGCTCGGCGGCCTCACGCAGGTGGCGCTTGCGCTCGGGGTCGGTGAGCACGACGAAGCGCCAGGGCTGCACGTTGGCGCCGCTGGGCGCGGTGCCCGCGGTGCGGATCGCCCAGTCGACCACGTTGTCCGGGATCGGCCGGGAGGAGAAGTCGCGGACGGTGCGGCGTTGGGCCATCACGTCGTGGAAGGCTCGGCTGCGGGCTTCCGCCTCGTGGGCGGGGACGCCGCGGTGCCGGTGCGGAACCGTGGGGTATGTGGGTTCGTCGACCATGGCGCACAGCACAGCACGGCGCGGGGGTTCGACGGAAGGCCCGCTCCCGGTCGACCGCGGTCCGCTTACCCGAGTGGGTCACCCGGCAGGCCGAGTCGCCCCGATTCGGGTCGACTGGTGGGGCCCGGGCTCCCGTTCGAGGTCCGGCCTCCCGCCCCGGAAGGACGTTCGCGATGATGGACCAGCGGTTGCCCGCGCCCGTTCGGCGGCTGGTCGCCGCCGCGAACGCCGGCGACGCGGAAGCGTTCCTGGACGCGTTCGCCGCCGACGGGTCGGTGAACGACTGGGGTCGGGTCTTCACCGGGCGGGACGCGATCGCACGGTGGAGCGACGCCGAGTTCGTCGGAGTACGGGTGACCCTCTCCGTCACCGCCGTCCGCGAGGACGGGGACGAGACCGTGGTGACCGCAGACGTCGGGGGCGACGGGTTCGACGGACAGTCGGACTTCTCGTTTCGTGTGGCGGGCGACGTCGTGCGCGAGATGAGGATCAGCGGGTGAGCAGTGGTACGGGCGGCGTTCGCCGGAGGCTGTGTTTTTGCTTGTGCCTGTTGTGCCCGGGCCCGGTTGCCGGGCGGCGGCGGGCCGACGTCAGCGGTTGAGCAGCGATTGTTCCGTTTCGGTGCGTTGCGGTTCGCTGAGCGAGATCGTCGGCGCGGGAGCGCTGGTCCGGGTGATCCGGAATTGCCGGCCGGTGCTCGCGACGGTCACCACGGAGCCCGCCCAGGCTTCGGTCACCCGTCGGGCCAGGTCCGCCTCGGCCACTCCGGCGTGGGTCAAATCCTCGCGCAACCCTCGGGCCGCGGACTCCCGAGTCCCGGTGTGCAGCGTCTGCCATTCGTCGCGGCTCGTCTCGCGTGTCTGCGCCTCGTGCATTCCGTCCGCTCCCTCCCCGGCCCCAGGACCGGGCTTTCCGTCCCTTGCCCCCTGGACCACCCTGCGCCGGCGATCAAAGATCGTCCAAATCCATCAGGAAAAATCAGCCTCAGGCATGAGACGGGTGGAGGTGTCTACATCGTTGGAACGAGCGGTTGGGTGGGCTGTGAGCCCGGTGGTGGGGGAATCGCCTCCAACCGGTCGGAAGCGCCGCGGGCGGGAGTCGGCCGAGGCGCCTCGGTTCGGCAGTCGGCCGGGATGCCCCGGCGCGGCACTCGGTCGGGATGCCTTGGCTCAGCAGTCGGCGCCAACCGGGACACGCACCTTCGTCTGCAACCCGCGCGAGCGCACGACCAGGGTGAGGCAGCCGGGCCGGTCCACGTAGTAGCCGCCGGGGAAGGCCGTCCAGGAGTTCGCCGTGGAGCCGGTCGTGCAGCCCGGGACCCGGACGGCGACGGCGGAGGACTGGCCGTTGCCCCAGCCGATGGACGCGCCGTTGGCGGGCGCGGGCAACACCTCGATGTCGACGACGGCGCCGTTGCGCACCATCAGGCCGGATTTGGCGAACAAGGGGTGCAGGTACTCGGTGCCCGTGGACTTGGTGGTCTGGAGCCTGCGGCCGGTCTCCAGGGCGACGTCGCCGAGGACGACGGTCGAATCGCTCGTGGGCTCCGGGCGTTCGCCGATGGTGTGCAGGCAGTTGATGGTCAGGGTCGGCTCGGGGCGGACGTCGGCGACCTCGGTGGGCTCCGGAGCGCGGTCGACCCTCGCGGGTCCGTCGGCCCTGTCGTCGGGTCCGTCGTCGCCGTCGGAGCCGCATCCGGTGGCGGTGAGCAGAAGACAGGTCAGGACCGTGGCTACGCGCAAGCGATATTCCGGCACCCGGACATGCTGCCAGGCGGGGCCGCTCCCGGGCGGCCCCGAATGAACCGGCCGGCGCTGGGCAAGGTCACTCGGGTCGCGGGGGACGGGGCCGAGCCCTGGACGCACGGCACGAGCACTTCAGCGGAAGGTGGCAGGCGATGAGCGACGACACTCCGGACCCGACCGAAGACTCCCCGGACACACCGGGCGACGACGGCGTACTCGGCCCCGAGGACACGCTGTCGACCGACGACCTGTCGTACGACCCGCTGGACACCGGGATCCTGCCGCCGGACCGCTGGTCGGCGGCGGAGCGTTACGGCAACACTCCCGAGGAGGAGCGACGCGGCGAGTCGCTCGACCAACTCCTGGCCGAGGAGGAGCCGGACGTCTCCGTCGACGACGTCGTCTCGGACGAATGGGAGGGCAGCCCCGACCCCAGGGCGGGGCGGCTGGTCGCCGAGGACGAGGGTGCCCACGAGGACACCGAATCGGAGGCGGTCGCCCACGACGTCGGCATCGACGGCGGCGCGGCGGGCGCGGAGGAGGCGGCGATGCACATCATCCCGGAGGAAGAGGTCCCCTAGACGCAATACCGGTGTTTTAGGTCTTTCTGCGGCGGGTTGGGGTGGTGCGGGTCGGTCCGACGAGCGTGACGTCGGGTGGGTTCGGTGGGGGTGTGCTG
>NZ_JBITJP010000025.1:0-171334 GCF_044460165.1 Embleya sp. NPDC050154 | reverse complement strand
CCGTCAGCCCGAACGTCACGCCGAGCGCGGTTCCCATACCCGCGCCGTGGTGGTGGGGGGGGGGGCGCGGCCCCCGGCCCGCCCCCCCCCCCCCCCCCCCCCCCCCCCCCCCCCCCCCGGGCGCCCCCCCCCCCCCCCCCCCGGGGGGGGGCGGGGCCCCTGCCCACAGACCCATCAACACAGCCACCCACATGCCGGCCTGCGGTCGGCGTCAGTGCCGGCGCCGACGGATTCATCGATCGGCGTCCAGCGACCCGGTCCTGATGCGCACCGACGCACCGACGCTATGCGTCGTCGTGAGCACCCCGCCGTCCGCCGAGGTCATCGACCGATACGCCCGCGGGAACCGACGGGCGCGGTCGACGGAGCCGAGACCGACACTCGGCACATGAACCAAGAACACGAGGCCGCGTCGACGGACCCCGCCGAGATGTTCTCCCGCGCCGGTGACCGCGATGTGCTCAAGCGGACGTAGACAGAGCAACCCGTCCCTGCCGCTGCCGTCGATTACCAGGAAACCTGCGAGACGTCATCCAGGCCCCTCTCGGCGACAGGACGCAACCGACCCACCGAGCCCGCTCGGGCGGATGCGCCGGAAGCCTTGGCCTTCTGGACGAGCCGGGGATATCGCTCGTTGGGGCCGAGCGTTCCGCGTGAGAGTGGGCCGCGGTTCGAGACGTTCGTGCGCTCGGTGGGCTGACGACTTGGCGAGTAATGCCGTGTCGCTCGGTGCCCGGGATGTGCTGGTTCGCCGGTGTGAGTGATGTGGTGGATGGGGTAGTTGGGCCGCCCGGGCGGGGAGGGTCGCCAGGTGACGCGACGCGGGCCGGTCGACCGATTGAACCCCCGAGTGCCGCTTCGAGAGCACGCCGCCCACCACTCCGCCACGATCCACGTCACCCCCCTTCCGGCGCCGCTGCGAACTCGGTGACTCCCCGGCGCGTCAGCGCCCGCGACTTGATCGTCGACCAGTGATCGACGAGCGCGTGAGGAGAGCGGCCGGAGGCCGCCGCCGCCGCGCGAAGCGCGGCGTTTCCGGGAGCGGCCGGAGGCCGCCGGCGGCGCAGCCGCCCCGCCCGCAGGGCGGCTTTTCCAGTGACACTCTGTGTGCGAACGCCCTCGGCGGCTATCACAACCGATCATGTTCGGCCAAATTTGATGAGCTTGTGAACGGGTGGTATAGGCGATTTTCGTGATCAACATCGTCCGTGAGTGCCGAACCGTTTAGGCTCCCCTATTTCTCACCCTGTGTGATTTTTGCCTGCACGCAACCGTTTCTGATCGATCATCAGGTGGGGAAGATCACACCATGATCGTTCCCTACCCGTGTCGCAGATCACATCGTGAGGGGCCTAGGATGGGCGCCGTTCCGGCAGCTTGTGAACCCGGTCACATGCGTGACTCCGGGGGACTGAGAAGGGAGATGGGAGCGCGGTGAACCTGTACGCGCCGATCCTCGTGCTCGGGGGCATTGCCCTGGCCTTCGGAGTGGTCTCCCTCGTGATGGGGGCGCTCACCGGGCCCAAGCGCTACAACCGGGCCAAGCTCGAAGCCTACGAATGCGGCATCGAGCCCACCCCGCAGCCGATCGGCGGCGGGCGATTCCCGGTCAAGTACTACCTGACGGCGATGCTCTTCATCGTCTTCGACATCGAGATCGTCTTCCTCTACCCGTGGGCCGTGTACTTCGACTCGCTCGGGATGTTCGGTCTCGTCGAGATGGTCCTGTTCGTCGCCGCGGTCTTCGTCGCGTACGCCTACCTGTGGCGTCGCGGCGGCCTGGATTGGGACTGACGTGGAAGCAACGGATGATGTGGGACCGATGAGCCGAGACGCCCAGGCTTCCCCACAGGCTTCCCCCAACGACTGACGGAGAGAGGGCATCCGCGTGGGTATCGAGGAGAAGCTGCCCAGCGGCTTCCTGCTGAGCACCGTGGAAGGGCTGGCCGGCTACTTCCGCAAGGGATCCTTCTGGCCGGCCACGTTCGGACTCGCCTGCTGCGCGATCGAGATGATGGCGACCGGCGCGGGGCGCTACGACCTGGCCCGGTTCGGCATGGAGGTGTTCCGTGCCTCGCCGCGCCAGGCCGACCTGATGATCGTCGCCGGCCGGGTCAGCCAGAAGATGGCGCCGGTCCTGCGGCAGATCTACGACCAGATGCCCAACCCCAAGTGGGTGCTGTCGATGGGCGTCTGCGCGTCCTCGGGCGGCATGTTCAACAACTACGCGATCGTCCAGGGCGTCGACCACGTGGTGCCGGTGGACATCTACCTCCCCGGCTGCCCGCCCCGACCCGAGATGCTGATGGACGCGATCATCAAACTCCGCGAGGAGATCCAGGCGGCGCCGCTCGGCGTCAACCGCGAGAAGGCCGCCCGCGCCGCCGAACAGGCCGCCCTGAAGGCGCTGCCCACCATCGAGATGTTGCCCGCGAGCGCCCGCCGCGGCGCGCACGAGCTCGATCCCGGCATCCCGGTCGGCCACGCACCCGACGGGAGCGCCCGATGACCACTCCCGGCAGCACCCCCGAGGAGAAGGCCCAGCTGCCCATCCCCCGCGACGCCGACGTGGAACCCATCGAGGTCCGGCACGGCATGTTCGGCGCGAGCGGATCGGGCGACACCTCCGGCTACGGCAAGCTGGTCCGTACCGTCGCCTTCCCCGGCTCCGCCGCCCGCCCCTACGGCGGCCCGCGCGGAACCGCGGACGGCGAGGGCGAGTTCGACCTGGTCGCCGACGAGCTCTCCGGCGCCCTCGCGGAAGCCGGCATCGAGTTCGACGACGCGATCGAGAAGGTCGTGGTCGACCGCGGCGAACTCACCTTCCACGTGCGCCGCGAGTCGCTGCCCCGGATCGCGCTGACCCTGCGCAACGACCCGGCACTGCGCTTCGAGCTGTGTACCGGCGTCTCCGGTACGCACTACCCCCAGGAGACCGGCCGCGAGCTGCACGCGGTCTACCACCTGCGCTCGATCACCCACAATCGCGCGGTCCGGCTCGAGGTGAGCGTCCCCGACGCCGACCCGCACCTGCCGTCCCTGGTGAGCGTGTATCCCGCGCTGGACTGGCACGAGCGCGAGACCTACGACTTCTTCGGCCTCGTCTTCGACGGCCACCCCGCGCTCACGCGCATCCTCATGCCGGACGACTGGCCCGGCCACCCGCAGCGGAAGGACTACCCGCTCGGCGGCGTGCCCGTCGAGTACAAGGGCGCCCAGATCCCGCCGCCCGACCAGCGGAGGTCGTACAACTGATGAGCGATCAGACAACGACACCCCCATCCGCCGCGCACGCGCGGGAGACCACCGAGGGCCGGGTCTACACGGTCACCGGCTCCGACTGGGACGAAGTGATCCAGGCCGCGGCGGACGCGGAAGAGCGCATCGTCGTCAACATGGGCCCGCAACACCCCTCCACCCACGGTGTGTTGCGGCTGATCCTGGAGATCGACGGGGAGACCGTCACCGAGGCCCGCTGCGGAATCGGTTATCTGCACACCGGCATCGAGAAGAACCTGGAGTTCCGCAACTGGACCCAGGGCGTCACCTTCGTGACGCGCATGGACTACCTGATGCCGCTGCACAACGAGACCGCGTACTGCCTCGCGGTGGAGAAGCTGCTCGGCATCACCGACGACATCCCCGAGCGCGCGCAGGTGATCCGGGTCCTGCTGATGGAGCTCAACCGGATCTCCTCGCACATGGTCTGCCTGGCCACCGGCGGCATGGAGATCGGCGCGCTCACCGTGATGACCTTCGGGTTCCGCGACCGCGAACTGATCCTCGACGTGTTCGAGATGATCACCGGGCTTCGGATGAACCACGCCTACATCCGCCCCGGCGGCCTCGCCCAGGACCTTCCGCCCGGCGCCGTGGACAAGGTCCGCGAGCTGGTGAACATCCTGCCCGGCCGGATCCGCGAGTACGAACTGCTGCTCAACGACAACGCGATCTTCAAGGGCCGCACCCAGGGCATCGGCTACCTCGACCTGGCCGGCTGCATGGCCCTGGGCCTGACCGGCCCGGTGCTGCGCTCCACCGGACTGCCGCACGACCTGCGCAAGACGCAGCCGTACTGCGGCTACGAGAACTACGAGTTCGACGTGGCCACCGCGGACTCCTGCGACTCCTGGGGGCGGTACCTGATCCGCATCGAGGAGATGAAGCAGTCGCTGCGGATCGTCGAACAGTGCCTGGACCGGCTGGCCCCCGGCCCGGTCATGGTCGGCGACAAGAAGATCGCCTGGCCCGCGCAACTCGCGCTCGGCTCGGACGGCCTGGGCAACTCGCCCGCCCACATCGCGAACATCATGGGCACCTCGATGGAGTCCCTCATCCACCACTTCAAGCTGGTCACCGAGGGCTTCCGGGTACCACCGGGCCAGGTCTACAGCGCGATCGAGTCGCCACGCGGCGAACTGGGCGTACACGCGGTCAGCGACGGTGGCACCCGCCCCTACCGCGTGCACTTCCGCGACCCCTCGTTCAACAACCTGCAGGCCATGGCCGCGATGTGCGAAGGCGGTCAGGTGGCCGACGTGATCGTCGCAGTGGCGGGCATCGACCCCGTCATGGGAGGTGTCGACCGATGAGTACGGACCTGGGCATGCCGATGCCGCCGGCCAAGCCGGCTCCGCCGTTCCCGCCCGCGGTGCGCGCGCGCCTGGAGGTGGACGCGAAGGAGGTGATCGGGCGCTACCCGCAGGCCCGCTCGGCGCTGCTGCCGCTGCTGCACCTGGTGCAGGCCGAAGAGGGCTACGTCACCGGCACCGGCATCGAGTTCTGCGCCGACATGCTGGGCCTGACCACGGCGGAGGTCTCCGCGGTCTCCACCTTCTACACGATGTACCGGCGCCGCCAGGGCGGCGACTTCCACGTCGGCGTCTGTACCAACACGCTGTGCGCGGTGATGGGCGGCGACGAGATCTTCGCGAGCCTGAAGGACCACCTCGGGATCGGCAACAAGGAGACCACCGCCGACGGTGTGGTCACCCTGGAGCACATCGAGTGCAACGCCGCCTGCGACTACGCGCCCGTGGTGATGGTCAACTGGGAGTTCTTCGACGACGCGACCCCGCAGTCGGCCAAGGAACTCGTGGACGACCTGCGCGCGGGCAAGGACGCGGTGCCCACCCGCGGCGCGCGACTGTGCACCTTCCGGGACACCTCGCGGATCCTGGCCGGCTTCCCGGACGAGCGACCCGGCGCGGTCGACGAAGGCGGCGCCGGCGGCGCGGCCAGTCTGGTCGGGCTGCGCATCGCCAACGGCACGCACACCGAACGGCCGGCCCGGACCGCCACCCCGCCCGCCCCCCGGCGCGCCGGCGAGGAGAGCGCGGACGAGGCTCCGCGGACCCCGAGTTCGCACGACGCCCCGGCGCCCACCGCCGAGTCCGACCCGGCCCACCCCGCGCCCGCCACCGACCAGGACGGGGACCAAGCGCCGTGACCGAGCCCTCCCTCCTCACCCCCGTGCTCTCCGCGAACTGGGACGAGCACCAGCCGTGGACGCTGGACACCTACCGGCGCGGCGGCGGCTACGACGGACTGCGCAAGGCGCTGGCGATGCACCCCGACGAGGTGATCCAGACCGTCAAGGACTCCGGTCTGCGCGGTCGCGGCGGCGCGGGCTTCCCCACCGGCATGAAGTGGGGCTTCATCCCGCAGAACGACGGCAAGCCGCACTACCTCGTGGTCAACGCGGACGAGTCCGAGCCGGGAACCTGCAAGGACATCCCGCTCATGTACGCCAACCCGCACGTGCTGATCGAGGGTGTGATCATCGCGTCCTACGCGATCCGCTCCGAGCACGCGTTCATCTACGTGCGCGGCGAGGTGGTCCCGGTGCTGCGCCGACTGCACAACGCGGTCCGCGAGGCGTACGCCGCCGGCTACCTCGGCAAGAACGTGCTGGGCTCGGGCTTCGACCTCGAACTCACCGTGCACGCGGGCGCCGGCGCGTATATCTGCGGCGAGGAGACCGCGCTGCTCGACTCGCTCGAGGGCCGCCGGGGCCAGCCCCGACTGCGCCCGCCCTTCCCGGCGGTGGCCGGCCTGTACGCGTCCCCGACCTGCGTGAACAACGTCGAGTCGATCGCTTCGGTGCCGCCGATCCTGAACAAGGGCGTCGAGTGGTTCCGCTCGATGGGCTCGGAGAAGTCGCCCGGCTTCACGCTGTACTCGCTGTCCGGACACGTCGAGCGACCCGGCCAGTACGAGGCCCCGCTCGGGGTCACCCTGCGCCAACTCCTGGACCTGGCGGGCGGCGTGCGCGAGGGGCACCGGATCAAGTTCTGGACGCCCGGCGGCTCGTCCACGCCGATGTTCACCGACGAGCACCTGGACGTGCCGCTCGACTACGAGGGCGTCGGCGCGGCCGGTTCCATGCTCGGCACCAAGGCGCTGCAGATCTTCGACGAGACCGTGTGCGTGGTGCGCGCCGTGCTGCGCTGGACCGAGTTCTACGAGCACGAGTCCTGCGGCAAGTGCACACCGTGCCGCGAAGGCACCTACTGGCTCACCCAGTTGCTCACCCGACTCGAGCGCGGCGAGGGCACCGAGGAGGACCTGGAGACGTTGCTCGACGTCGCCGACAACATCCTCGGCAAGTCCTTCTGCGCGCTCGGCGACGGTGCGGCGAGCCCGATCCAGTCCTCGCTCAAGTACTTCCGCGACGAGTACCTGGCGCACTTCGAGCACGGCGGCTGTCCGTTCGACACCGCGGCATCCACCGCGTGGGCGAAGACAGCCCCCGCTTCAACCGGGGCAGGAGCGCACAGCTGACATGACAGTCACGACCAACACCCCCGCGAGCGGGCCGCCGGCCCCCAAGCCGGAGGACCTCGTCACCATCTCGGTGGACGGGATCGACGTCTCCGTGCCCAAGGGCACCCTGGTGATCCGGGCCGCCGAGCTGATCGGCATCCAGATCCCCAGGTTCTGCGACCACCCGCTGCTCGACCCGGTCGGCGCCTGCCGGCAGTGCCTGGTCGAGGTCGAGGGCCAGCGCAAGCCGCTCGCGTCCTGCACCACCACCGTCACCGACGGCATGGTCGTGCGCACCCAGCTCACCTCGCCGGTCGCGAAGAAGTCGCAGGACGGGGTGATGGAGCTGCTGCTGATCAACCACCCCCTGGACTGCCCCGTCTGCGACAAGGGCGGCGAGTGCCCGCTGCAGAACCAGGCGATGGGCGCGGGTCGTTCGACCTCGCGCTTCACCGAGGTCAAGCGGACCTTCCCCAAGCCGCTGCGGATCTCCTCCGAGGTGCTCCTGGACCGCGAGCGCTGCGTGTTGTGCGCGCGCTGCACCCGCTTCTCCGAGCAGGTCGCGGGCGACCCGTTCATCGCGCTGATCGAACGCGGCGCGCTCCAGCAGGTCGGGATCTACGAGAAGCAGCCGTTCGAGTCCTACTTCTCCGGCAACACCATCCAGATCTGCCCGGTCGGCGCCCTCACCTCGGCCGCCTACCGGTTCCGGGCCCGGCCGTTCGACCTGGTGTCCTCCCCGACCACGTGCGAGCACTGCGCGTCCGGGTGCTCGCTGCGCGCGGACCACCGGCGGGGCAAGGTGCTGCGCCGGCTGGCCGGCGACGACCCCGAGGTCAACGAGGAATGGAACTGCGACAAGGGCCGCTTCGCGTTCCGCTACGCCACTCGACAGGACCGGCTCACCTCCCCACTCATCCGGGACGAGGACAGCGGCGAACTGGTTCCCGCGTCCTGGTCCGAGGCACTGGGCGTGGCCGCTCGCGGGCTGGCCGCCGCCCGCGGCTCGGCCGGCGTCCTGGTCGGCGGCCGGGCCACCCTCGAGGACGCCTACGCGTACGGCAAGTTCGCCCGGGTCGCGCTGGACAGCAACGACATCGACTTCCGGGCCCGCGAACACTCCGCCGAGGAGGCCGAGTTCCTCGCCGCCGAGGTGGCCGGTACCGGGCTGGGCGTGACCTACGCCGAGTTGGAGAAGGCCCCCGGTGTGCTGCTCGTCGGGTTCGAACCCGAGGACGAGTCGCCGATCGTGTTCCTGCGGCTGCGCAAGGCCGCCCGCAAGGGCCTGAAGGTGTACGGCATCGCGCCGTTCGCCTCGGCCGGCCTGATCCGGATGAAGGGCAGCCTGCTGCGGGCCGCGCCCGGCACCGAGACCGAGTGGCTGTCCGCCCTCGGCGACCCGGCGATCGAGGGCGAACTGGCCCGGGGCGCGGCGGACCTGCTGCGCACCCCCGGCGCCGTCGTGCTCGTCGGCGAACGACTGGCGGGCGTGCCGGGCGCACTGGCCGAGGTCACCGCGCTGGCCGCGCGTACCGGAGCCCGACTCGCCTGGATCCCGCGCCGGGCCGGCGAGCGCGGCGCGCTCGACGCGGGCGCGCTGTACAACGTGCTCCCGGGCGGGCGACCGCTCGGCGATCCGGCGGCCCGCGCCGAGGTGGCCTCGCTCTGGCGGGTCGCCGACCTGCCCGGCGGCTACGGCCTGGACACCACCTCGATGCTCACCGCGGCCCGCGAACAGCGCCTGGCCGCGCTCGTGGTCGGTGGCGTCGACGTGGACGACCTGCCCGACCCGGCCGGCGCCCTGGCCGCACTGGACGCGGCCCGCTTCGTGGTCAGCCTGGAACTGCGGCACAGCGCGGTCACCGAACGCGCCGACGTGGTCTTCCCGGTCGCCGCGCCCGCCGAGAAGCCGGGCACCTTCGTCGACTGGGAGGGCCGCGAGCGCCCGTTCGCCACCGTGCTGAAGAAGGACCAGCTCACCGGCGACCTGGCCGCGGTGATGTCCGACCTGCGCGTGCTCGACGCGATCGCCGAGGCGATGGCCGAGCAGCGCGAGGGCACCGCGATCGAACTGCCCTCGCTCACCGCCGCCCGGCGCGAACTGCGCCGGCTCGGCCGGTGGACCGGCGACCGGGGGCCGGCCCCCGAGGGCCGGGCCCGCGAACTTCCGCGTCCCGGCGCGGGCGAGGCCGTACTGGCCACCTGGCGTCTGCTCCTGGACGAGGGCCGGGGCCAGGACGGCGAACCCCATCTGGCGGGCACCCGGCGTGCGCCGGTCGTCCGGCTGTGTGCGTCCACGGCCGCCGAGATCGGCGCCGAGGACGGGGGCGGCGTCACCGTGACCTCGTTGCACGGGGAGGTCACGTTGCCGCTGCGCGTCACCGACATGACCGAGCGCGTGGTGTTCCTGCCCGCGAACTCGCCGGGCTCCTCGGTGCGTCGCGCACTGGGCGTCGGCGCGGGCGAGGTGGTCAAGATCCGGCCGGCAGTGGTCGATCTCGCTCAGGCCGAAGGCCCACCCAACGGCACCGGCCACAACGGTCGGACCGCACACGTTCACGAGGAGGAGCGGTGACGGACAGCGGCATGCAGCTCGCCGCCGTCGGGTTCGGCACCGACGTCTGGTGGCTGGTCCTGCTCAAGGCGGTGCTCATCTTCGCGTTCTGCGTCGTGATGACGCTGTTCGCGATCTGGTGGGAACGCAAGGTCGTGGCCTGGATGCAGATGCGCATCGGGCCCAAGTACACCGGCCCGCAGGGCCTGCTCCAGTCCCTCGCGGACGGCGTGAAGCTCGCGCTCAAGGAGGACATCACCGTCAAGGGCGCAGACAAGGCCGTCTACATCATCGCCCCGATCGTGGCGATGGTCCCGGCGTTCATGGCGTTCGCGGTGATCCCCTTCGGCCCCGAGGTCTCCATCTTCGGGGAGCGCACACACCTGCAACTGACCGACCTGCCGGTCGCGGTCCTCTACATCCTCGCGGTCGCGTCCGTGGGCATCTACGGCATCGTGCTCGCGGGCTGGTCCTCGGGCTCGACCTACCCGCTGCTCGGCGGGCTGCGCAGCTCGGCGCAGATGATCTCGTACGAGATCGCGATGGGCCTGTCGTTCGCGGCGGTCTTCCTCTACGCCGGCTCGATGTCCACGTCGGAGATCGTCGCCGCCCAGCAGGACACCTGGTACGCCGTCCTGCTGCCGGTCTCGTTCATCATCTACGTCGTCGCGATGATCGGTGAGACCAACCGCGCGCCGTTCGACCTCCCCGAGGCCGAGGGCGAGCTGGTCGGCGGCTTCCACACCGAGTACTCGTCGCTGAAGTTCGCGCTGTTCTTCCTCGCCGAGTACGTGAACATGGTCGTGGTCAGCTCGCTGGCGACCACCCTGTTCCTCGGCGGCTACCTTGCGCCGTGGCCGATCACCGCGGTCTGGGACGGCGCCAACTCCGGCTGGTGGCCCTTCCTCTGGTACTTCCTCAAGGTCCAGGCCTTCATCTTCGTGTTCATCTGGCTGCGCGGCACGCTGCCGCGGTTCCGCTACGACCAGTTCATGAAGATCGGCTGGAAGGTGCTGATCCCGCTCTCGCTGGTGTGGCTGATGCTGGTGGCCACCGTGCGCGCGCTCAAGAACGAGGGCTACGAGCAGTCCCGGATCGTGCTGTGGGTCGCCGGCGGCGTGGTCGCCCTGCTCCTGCTGTCGATCCTGTGGGACGCGGTCACGCCCAACAAGGACGAGGAGGCCGACGCGAAGGCGGCCGGCCCCGAACCGTTCGACCCGATGGCGGGCGGGTTCCCCGTACCGCCGATGCCGGGACAGCAACTCCCGCCGGTGCCGCGCCGCAACGTGCGCAAACCCGAGCCGGTCGGAGTGCCGGCCGCGGCGGAGCCCCCGGCCGACCGCACTGAAGGAGAGGCATAGACCCGTGCCCAAGTTCCTCGGACCGGTCGCGGGGTTCGGTGTCACCTTCGCGACGATGTTCAAGAAGGCGAACACCGAGTACTACCCGTACGAGAAGAAGGTCACCGCACCGCGATTCCACGGCCGGCACCAGCTCAACCGGTACGCCGACGGCCTGGAGAAGTGCATCGGCTGCGAACTGTGCGCGTGGGCGTGTCCCGCCGACGCGATCTTCGTGGAGGGTGCCGACAACACCGACGAGGAGCGCTTCTCGCCCGGTGAGCGGTACGGCCGCAACTACCAGATCAACTACCTGCGCTGCATCTTCTGCGGCCTGTGCATCGAGGCCTGCCCGACCCGGGCGCTGACCATGACCAACGAGTTCGAGCTCGCCGACACCAGCCGGGCGAGCCTGATCTTCACCAAGGAACAGCTGCTCGCGCCGCTGTACGAGGGCATGGTCCCGGCGCCGCACGAGATGTACCCGGGAACCACCGACACCGACTACTACCTGGGCAAGGTCACCGCGGCCGCGCCCGGCACGGTGACCCAGGGGCAGCCCCGCGAGACGGCCGAGGCGCACAAGCAGGGGACGGAGGCGGGCCGATGAGCCCCGGAATCGACTTCGCGGCCGAGGTCACCAAGACCTCCACCGGTGAGGCGCTGCAGTTCTGGGTGCTCGCGGCCGTCGCGCTGATCGGCGCCCTGGCCACCGTCTTCATGAAGAAGGCGGTGCACAGCGCGCTCGCGCTGGTCACCACGATGATGTGCCTGGCGATCTTCTACCTGGCCCAGGGCGCGATGTTCCTGGGCATCGTGCAGATCGTGGTCTACACCGGCGCGATCATGATGCTGTTCCTGTTCGTGCTGATGCTGGTCGGCGTCTCCTCGGTGGACTCGCTCAAGGAGACGCTGAAGGGCCAGCGGATCGCCGCCGCGGGGCTCGGCCTGGGCTTCGGCATCCTGCTCGTCGCCGGCATCGCCAACGCGTCCATCACGCACTTCAGCGCCTTGGCCACCAAGACGCCGGGCAGCCGCCCGGTCTACCCCGCCGAGACCGACGACGAGGCACTGCGCGCGGTGGCCGAGGGCAACGTCCAAGGCCTGGCGCACCAGATCTTCACCAAGTACATCTGGGCCTTCGAGATGACCAGCGCGCTGCTGATCACCGCGGCGGTCGGCGCGATGGTGCTCGCGCACCGCGAGCGGCTGGTGGCGCGCAAATCCCAGCGCGAACTCTCCGAGGAGCGGGTGCGCGATAACAAGCAGGTCGCGCCGCTGCCCACGCCCGGTGTGTACGCCCGGCACAACGCCGTGGACGTGCCCGCGCTGCTGCCGGACGGCAGCATCTCGCAGTTGTCGATCAACAACACTCTCCGTGCGCGCGGACAGATCCGCGACGTCAGCGCCGAGCAGGTGCACAGCGTCGCCGAGTTGGAGAGCGCCGGCACCGACACCGACGACGAGGCGTGGCCGGACGAGTCGGACGGACCCTCGTCCGCGCCGGTGCCCACCGCCCGGCAGGAACACGACGACGCCGACACCTCGGCGGGCGACGGGTCGGGCAACGAGGTTGCCGCCGGCGCAGGCTCCAAGGAGGGGCGCCCGTGAATCCGGTGAACTACCTGTACCTGTCCGCGCTGTTGTTCACCATCGGCGCGGCCGGGGTCCTGCTCCGGCGCAACGCGATCGTCGTGTTCATGTGCGTCGAACTGATGTTGAACGCGTGCAACCTCGCGTTCGTGACGTTCGGCCGCATGCACGACAACCTCGACGGCCAGATCATCGCGTTCTTCACGATGGTCGTCGCCGCGTGCGAGGTCGTGGTCGGACTGTCCATCATCATCGCCATCTTCCGCAGCCGCCGTTCGGCCTCGGTCGACGACGCCAGCCTCATGAAGTGGTAGGTCGGAACCGGTGATCGAAACCTCCTCCCTGGCCTCCGGCGTCGTGCTCGCCAACGAGGGCGGCGGCGGGCTGCACTCCGTCGCGGCGAGTGGCGCGTTCTCGGCGCTGTGGCTGGTCGTCGGCCTGCCGCTGTTGGGCGCGCTGCTGCTGCTCGTCGGCGGCAAGCGCACCAACGCCTTCGGCCACATCCTCGCCACCGCCTTGGCCCTCGGGTCGTTCGTGGTCGGCGCGCTCATGTTCGTGACCATGCTCGGCAAGGACGACGCGGACCGCTCCGTCGACCAGCACCTGTGGACCTGGGCGCCGGTCAACGAGTTCCAGGCCGACATCGGCCTGCACCTGGACCAACTGTCCATGGTGTTCGTGCTGCTGATCACCGGTGTGGGCTCGCTGATCCACATCTACTCGATCGGCTACATGGCGCACGACGAGAACCGTCGACGCTTCTTCGCCTATCTGAACCTGTTCGTCGCCGCGATGCTGCTGCTGGTGCTGGCGAACAACTACCTTCTGCTGTACGTCGGTTGGGAGGGTGTGGGTCTTGCCTCCTACCTGCTGATCGGTTTCTGGCAGCACAAGCCCAGCGCCGCGACCGCCGCCAAGAAGGCGTTCATCATGAACCGCGTCGGCGACTTCGGTCTGGCCGTCGCGATCTTCCTGATGTTCACCACGTTCGGCAGCTTCGACTTCGCCGACGTGCTCGGCGGCAGTGCGAGCGCGAGCGACGGCACGATGACCGCGATCGGCCTGATGCTGCTGCTCGCCGCGTGCGGCAAGTCGGCGCAGTTCCCGCTCCAGGCCTGGCTCGGCGACGCGATGGAGGGCCCGACCCCGGTCTCCGCGCTGATCCACGCGGCGACCATGGTCACCGCCGGCGTGTACCTGATCACGCGGTCGGCGGAGATCTTCAACGCCTCGCCGGACGCCCAGCTCGCGGTCACCATCGTGGGCGCGATCACCGTGCTGTTCGGGGCGATCGTGGGTTGCGCCAAGGACGACATCAAGAAGGCGCTGGCCGCCTCGACGATGAGCCAGATCGGCTACATGATCCTGGCCGCGGGCCTGGGTCCGATCGGCTACGCCTTCGCGATCATGCACCTGGTCACGCACGGCTTCTTCAAGGCCGGGTTGTTCCTGGGCGCGGGTTCGGTCATGCACGGCATGAACGACGAGGTCGACATGCGCCGCTACGGCGGCCTGCGCAAGTACATGCCGATCACCTTCGCCACCTTCGGCCTGGGCTACCTGTCGATCATCGGCTTCCCACTGCTGTCCGGGTTCTTCACCAAGGACAAGATCATCGAGGCGGCGTTCGCCAAGGGCGGCACCTCCGGCTGGATCCTGGGCGCGGTCACCCTGCTCGCCGCCGGCCTCACCGCGTTCTACATGACGCGCGTGATGCTGATGACCTTCTTCGGCAAGGAACGCTGGAAGGAGGCGCCCGTCGGCGCCCCGGCGGACTGGCACGAGCCGCACCCGCACGAGTCGCCGACCTCGATGACCGGCCCGATGATCCTGCTCGCGTTCGGATCGGTGTTCGCCGGTGGCCTGTTCGTGCTCAACGACTCGTTCGTGAAGTGGCTGACGCCGGTCACCGGCTTCTCGCACGGCGACCTGCCGATGAGCGAGTGGGCGGTCACCGGTATGGCGCTCGCGATGGTCGCGCTCGGCTCGGCGGTGGCCTACGTGCAGTACGCCCGCCGGGACGTGCCCGCCGTGGCGCCGGCCGCGAGCCTGGTCACCGTGGCCGCTCGTCGGGACCTGTACCAGGACGCGGTCAACGAGGGCCTGGTGATGCGGCCCGGTCAGTACCTGACCCGCCTGCTCGTGTGGTTCGACAACCGCGGCGTGGACGGATTCGTGGGCGGACTCGCGGCGTTCTTCGGCGGCACCTCGGCGCGTGTGCGCAAGGTGCAGACCGGCTTCGTCCGCTCGTACGCGCTGTCCATGTTCGGCGGCACGCTGCTGGTCGTGGCCTGCACGCTGATGGCTCGGATGGCCTGAACATGACCATCCGGACACGACCCCAGATCGCCCACACCGTAGGCGCCTCGGCGGAGGGACTTCGATGAACGGCCACTTTCCCTGGCTGACGACGCTGGCGGCGCTGCCGTTCGTCGGTGGCCTGTGCGTCGCCGCCGTTCCGGCCGGCAAGCGCAAGCTCGCCAAGAACGTGGCGCTGCTGTTCAGCCTGCTCACACTGGCCGTCGCGATCGCGGTGGCGACCAGGTTCGACAACGACGGCGGCCGTTTCCAGATCACCGAGAGCTACAGCTGGATCTCCTCGTTCGGGGTGCGCTGGTCGCTGGGTGTGGACGGGATCGGCCTGGTGCTGATCCTGCTCACCGCGGTGCTGATGCCGCTGCTGATCCTGGCCTCCTGGCACGACGCGGACCAGGCGCCGGTGAACGCCGACGGCTCGGCCGGCACCGGCAAGCCCGCGCCGCGCAGCACGCACGCGTTCTTCGCGCTGATGTTGCTGGTCGAGGCCATGGTCGTGGTGTCCTTCGCGGCCACCGACGTGTTCATGTTCTACGTCTTCTTCGAAGCCATGCTGATCCCGATGTACTTCCTGATCGGCGGCTACGGCGGCGCGCAACGCTCCTACGCGGCGGTCAAGTTCCTGCTCTACAACCTGCTCGGCGGACTGGTCATGCTGGCCGCCGTGGTCGGGCTGTACGTGGCGACCGCGAACCAGGGCATCGGGATCGACGGCAACGGCACGTTCGACTTCGTGAAGATCTCGCAGGCGGTGGCCACCGGTCAGCTCGACATCGATCCGACCGCGGAGAAGGCGCTGTTCCTGGGCTTCATGTTCGCGTTCGCGGTCAAGGCCCCGCTGTGGCCGTTCCACACCTGGCTGCCGGACACCATGACCGAGGCCACACCCGGCATCGCGGTGCTGGTCACCGCGATGGTGGACAAGGTCGGCACGTTCGCGATGTTGCGGTTCTGCCTGGAGATCTTCCCGGACGCGTCGAAGTACTTCGCCCCCGTGATCGTCACGCTCGCGGTGATCGGGATCATCTACGGCGCGCTGCTGGCGGTCGGCCAGACCGACATCAAGCGGCTGATCGCGTACACGTCCATCTCGCACTTCGGCTTCATCATCCTGGGCATCTTCGTGATGACCAGTCAGGGTCAGTCGGGCGCGACGTTGTACATGGTCAACCACGGCTTCTCCACCGCGGCCCTGCTGCTGATCGCGGGCTTCCTGATCACCCGCCGCGGCAGCAAGACGATCGCCGACTTCGGCGGCGTGCAGAAGGTCGCCCCCATTCTCGCGGGTACGTTCCTGGTGGCCGGACTCGCGACCCTCTCGATGCCGGGACTCGCCCCGTTCGTGAGCGAATTCCTGGTGTTGGTGGGCGCGTTCGCGAAGTACAAGGTGGCCGCGATCTTCGCCACCACCGGCATCGTGCTCGCCGCCCTGTACGTGCTGGTGTTGTACCAACGCACGATGACCGGCCCACTGCGGCCGGGCAATGAGAAGCTCCGCGACCTGGTGCCGCGTGAACTGGCGGTCGTGGTACCGCTGATCGCGTTCCTGCTCGTGCTCGGCGTCTATCCCAAGCCGGTGCTCGACGCGGTGAACCCGGCCGTGGACCACACGCTCAGCCGGGTGGAACAGAAGGACCCGGCGCCCACCAAGCCCATCGAACAGGCCGCGGGCACCGAGGCGCACACCACTGGAGGCTCCAAGTGAGCATGAGCACCGCCGCTACGGCAACGCTCGCCGCGACGAAGGTGGACGCGCCCACCGTCGAGTACGGCAAGCTCTCGCCGATCCTGATCATCGCGGGCGTCGCCGTGGTCGGCGTGCTGATCGAGGCGTTCCTGCCCCGACCGGCCCGCTACCGCGCGCAGCTCACCGTGGCCCTGGTCGGCATGATCGGCGCCTTCGGCGCGGTCGTCTGGCTCGCCCGGGACCTCCCGGACGACCACCGGGGCAGCATCACCGCGATGGGCGCGGTCGCCGTGGACGGCCCGTCGCTGTTCCTGCAGGGCACGCTGCTGCTGATCGGCATCGCCTCGGTGCTGCTGATCGGCGAGCGCAGGCTGGAACCGGCCGGCGGCGACGCGTTCGCCCCGCAGGCCGCGGCGGCGCCGGGCAGTCAGCAGGAGAAGGACGCGACGGCGGCCGGGTGGACGCAGACCGAGGTCTTCCCGCTGACCATGTTCTCGCTGGTGGGCATGCTGCTCTTCCCGGCGGCGAACGACCTGCTGATGATGTTCGTGGCGCTCGAGGTGTTGTCGCTGCCGCTCTACCTGCTGTGCGGGCTGGCCCGGCGCAACCGGCTGCTCTCCCAGGAGGCGGCGCTCAAGTACTTCCTGCTCGGCGCGTTCTCCTCGGCGTTCTTCCTGTTCGGCGTGGCGATGTTGTACGGCTACTCCGGCAGTGTCTCGCTGGACAGGATCGGCGTGGCCTCGGCGGGCGCGATGGACAACGACGCGCTGCTGCTGATCGGGCTCGCGATGGTGGCGGTCGGCCTGCTGTTCAAGGTCGGCGCCGTGCCGTTCCACTCCTGGACGCCGGACGTGTACCAGGGCGCGCCGACCCCGATCACCGGGTTCATGGCGGCGGCCACCAAGGTCGCCGCGTTCGGCGCGATGATGCGGTTCTTCTACGTCGCGCTGCCGGGCATGCGCTGGGACTGGCGGCCGGTGATGATCGGCGTCGCGATCCTGACCATGGTCGCCGGCGCGATCATCGCGATCACCCAGACCGACGTGAAGCGACTGCTGGCCTACTCGTCGATCGCCCACGCGGGTTTCATTCTGACCGGAATGATCGCGATGAACGACGCGGGCGTGTCGTCCACGATGTTCTACCTTGTGGCCTATGGGTTCGTCACTCTGGGTGCCTTCGCGGTGGTCACACTGGTACGCGACGCCCGCGGCGAGGCGACCCATCTGTCCCACTGGGCGGGTCTGGGCAGGCGCTCCCCGCTGGTCGCAGGAGTGTTCGCTCTGTTCCTGCTCGCCTTCGCCGGAATCCCGCTGACCAGCGGTTTCTCCGGAAAGTTCGCGGTCTTCCAGGCGGCGGCGCAAGGGGGTGCGGGCAGCCTCGTGGTGGTCGGTGTGCTGTGCAGCGCGATCGCCGCGTTCTTCTACGTGCGGGTGATCGTGTTGATGTTCTTCTCGGAGCCCAAGGTCGACGGTCCGACGGTTGTCGTACCCAGCGTGATGACCACCGCTGCCATCGCGCTCGGGGTAGCCGTTACCGTGGTCCTTGGCATCCTCCCGCAGCCGGTACTGGACCTCGCGGACAAGGCAGCCTTGTTCGTCCATTGAGCACGACGCAGAGACTCTGCGTGATCGACAGGAGAGAACCGTCATGGCGATCGTGGGGCCCTTCGGGCTGAGCGTCACGGACGAGACTCTCGACGCCGATATCAGGGCGGGGATGGCCGCCGTGGAGCAGGAGCTCCTGGCGGCCACCAAGAGCGAGTTCCCCTACCTGACGCAGACCTCGCGGCACCTGGTGGAGGCGGGCGGCAAGCGGTTCCGGCCTCTGCTGGTGCTGCTCGCCGCCCAGTTCGGCGACTGGCAGGCCCCGGGCGTGGTGCCCGCGGCGGTGGTGTGCGAACTGACCCATCTGGCCACGCTGTACCACGACGACGTGATGGACGAGGCTCCGCTGCGGCGCGGCGCGCCCAGCGCGAACTCCCGGTGGGACAACTCGGTCGCGATCCTGACCGGCGACTTCCTGTTCGCCCGAGCCTCGGAGATCGTCGCCGACCTGGGCAACGAGGCGGTCCGGATCCAGGCGCGGGCGTTCGCCCGACTGGTCACCGGCCAGATCCGCGAGACGGTCGGACCGGGCCCCGGCGACGACCCGGTCGAGCACTACCTGTCGGTGATGGCGGACAAGACCGGCTCGCTGATCGCGGCCTCGGGCCAGTTCGGCGCGATGTTCGCGGGCGCGGACGAGCACGTGGTGGACATCCTGACCCGCTACGGCGAGCGGTTCGGCGTCGCGTTCCAACTGGCCGACGACGTGCTCGACATCGCCAGCGAGGCGACCGAGTCCGGCAAGACACCGGGCACCGACCTGCGCGAGGGTGTGCCGACGTTGCCGGTGCTGCACCTGCGGGCGGGCGTGGCCGGGTCGTCGCCGGCGGCCGACCGGCACCTGCTGAACCTCCTGGACGGGCCGATCACCGACGACGACGAGCACGCCGAGGCGCTCGCGCTGTTGCGCGCGCACCCGGCACTCGCCAAGGCCCGCGAGGACACTCGGCGTTATGCCGAAGCGGCTCGGGAGGTCCTGGCGCCGCTGCCGGAGTGCAGCGCGAAGCGGGCGTTGTCCTCGTTGTGCGAGTTGGTCGTGGAGCGCAGCGCGTAGTTTTCGATGCCGGCCCGCCCACCCGTGACGTCGGGTGGGCGGGCCGCGGTCTACCGCGGGAGTGCTCGCCGGCTGCTCCCTCGGGAGTAGCGCGGGAGGTGGTGCGTCACCATCAAGTCCCGTGCTCGGGTGCGGCGCACGTCTTGAGGGTGACGTTTTGCGGTGACGTGAGGCCGACGCCGAGTGCCCGGTCCCGATGATCCCCTTGTGGTGTCGCATTCGACACTCGAATCAGGGGGCAATCTCCATGACCCGCACCACCCGCCGATCCGTTCCGTGGCGCTTCGCGGTGCCGGCCGCGATCGCGGCGGCGACCGTGGGCGCCGTGACGTTCGGCCCCGCCGCGTTCGCCGACGACTCGCATCCGGGGCTACCGGACCAGACCGCCGATCAACTCGTCGCCAAGGTCGCCGCCGCCCGGGCCGACGCGCTGACCGGCACCGTCCGCATCGACACCGACCTGGGCCTGCCCGCCCTGCCCGGCAAGGCCGGCGGCGGCCCACAGGCGCTGCTGTCCGGCACCAACAAGCTCCAGGTGGCCGTGGACGGCCCGGACCGACAGCGGATCGGCATCATGTCCGATCTGGCCGAGTACAACGTCATCCACAACGGCCGGGACGTGTGGACCTACGACAGCCGTGCGCACGCGGCCACCCACGGCACGATCGACACGAGCCGGCCGGACGTGGCCTCGCTGCTGCCGGTCACGCCGCAGGACGCGGCCGGGCAACTGCTCGACCTGGTCGGCCCGAGCACCGACGTCCGGGCCGACGGCACCGCCCGGGTCGCCGGGCACGACGTCTACAAGCTCCGCTTCGCGCCCAAGGCCCAGGGCAGCCTGATCGCCGCGGCGACGGTGTTCGTGGACGCGAGGACCGGGGTGCCGCTGCGGGTGACGGTCGACACCGTCAAGGGCGGCAAGCCCGCGATCGACATCGGCTTCGAGAAGGTCTCCTACGACAAGCCGGCGGCCGACACGTTCGACTTCAAGCCGCCGGCCGGGGCGCGGGTCAAGGAGGTGCCGACGAACGAGGCGATGCCCGAGCCGCCCGCCGCGCCGAACCCGCCCACCGCTCCCACCGGGGAGCAGCCGAAGCAGAACCCGGGTCTGTTCGGCGACGGGTGGGCCACCGTGGTCGAGTTGCCCGCCGGCGGGGAGGCCGAGGACGCCACCCGGCTGTTGGGCAAGCTGGGCAAGCCGGTTCCGGGCGGGACGCTGATCGACACCCGGCTGCTGAACGTGTTGAGCACCGACTCGGGCCGGATCTTCGCCGGCGCGGTCGACGCGGACACGCTCCAGCGGATCGCGGCACAGCGATGAGCGCGTCCACGGCGGTCGGCGCCGCGGCGATCCGTACCGAGGGGCTGTCCAAGCGCTACGGCCGGGACCGGCTCGCCGTGGACGGACTCGACCTGACCGTGCCGGCCGGTTCCGTCTTCGGGTTCCTCGGGCCCAACGGTTCCGGCAAGACCACGACCATCCGGATGTTGCTCGGCCTGATCCGGCCGACCGGCGGTTCGGTCACCCTGCTCGACGGCCCCATGCCCGGGGCCGTCGGGCAGGTCCTGCCCAGGGTCGGCGCGCTGATCGAAGGCCCGGCCCACTACGGCTTCCTGACGGGTCGGCAGAACCTGGAGCGGCTGGACGCCGCGGACCCCACGTCGGATCCGCGCACCCGCGCCGCCCGGGTGGACGAGGCACTGGCCAAGGTCGGGCTGACGGCGGTGGCCGGGCGCAAGGCGCGGGCGTACTCGCTGGGCATGAAGCAGCGGCTCGGCATCGCCTCCGCGCTGTTGCGACCGCGCGACCTGCTGGTGCTGGACGAGCCGACCAACGGCCTGGACCCGCAGGGGATGCGCGAGATCCGGGCGCTGATCCGCGCCTTGGCCGCAGACGGCACGACGGTGTTCCTGTCCTCGCATCTGCTGGACGAGATCGAGCAGGTGTGCACGGACGTGGCGGTGATGAGCCACGGCAGGCTGATCACCCAGGGCACGGTGGAATCGCTGCGCGCGGGCACCCGGGCCCGCCTGGTGGTCACGACTCCCGACGCGGAGGCGGCGGTCGTGGTGCTGACCAGGCTCGGCGCGAGCGACATCGTCACCACCTCGGACGGTGTCGAGGCCGACCCCGCTCCCCTGGAGCCCGACGAGGTCTGTGCGGCGCTGGTGCGCGCCGACGTCCGGGTCCGTTCGTTCACCCTCGCGCGGCCGTCCCTGGAGGACGCGTTCGTCGCCCTGACCGGAGAAGGCTTCGATGTCACCGACTGACGCACTGCCCAAGACGGGCGTCCTGTCGCCCGCGTTCCGGTACTCGACGGGCACCGAGACGTTCGGGTCCGAGCGACTGCCGCGGCTGCGCGGGCTGATGCGCAGCGAACTGCGCCTGGTCTTCCTGCGCCCGCGCACGGCCGCGATGCTGGGCTTCCTGGCCTTCGTGCCGGTCATGCTCGGGGTCGCGTTGCGCTACTTCCACGACGGGGGTTCCTCGGGCGGTGGCGGCGGGGGAATGGACTTCGTGAACCAGGTCACCGGCAACGGGCTGTTCCTGGTCTTCGCGTCGCTGGCCGCCGCGCTGCCGTTCTTCCTGCCGATGACGGTCGGCGTGGTGGCGGGGGACTCGATCGCGGGCGAGGCGCACGCCGGGACGCTGCGCTATCTGCTGGTCGCGCCGGCCGGCCGGACCCGGTTGTTGCTGGTGAAGTTCGCCGGCGTGCTGGCCTTCTGCCTGGCCGCCACGCTCACGGTGGCGCTGTCCGCGCTGGTGGTGGGCGCCGCGCTGTTCCCGATGGGCGATGTGCCGCTGTTGACCGGGGACACCATCTCGATGGCCGAGGCGTCCTGGCGCGCGCTGTTGATCGCGCTGTGCGTCGCGGCCTCGCTGGTCGGCCTCGCGGCGATCGGGCTGTTCGTGTCGACGCTGACCACGGTGCCGGTCGCGGCGATGGCCACCACGGTGGGCGTGGTCATCGTGACCGCGATCCTCACCGGGATCCCGCAACTGTCGGGTATCCACCCGTGGTTGTTCACCGACGGCTGGATGAGCTTCGGCGACCTGCTGCGCGACCCGATCCCCACCGACGAGATCCTGCGCAACCTGGGCGTCCAGACGGCCTACACGGCCATCTTCGGTGCGGCGGCCTGGGCCCGGATGACCGAACGCGACATCACCACGTGAGCGCGGGCGGGTCGGCCGGTGGTCCGGGTGGGCGACTCGTCCGGGTGAATGTCCGGTTGGCGCGGGTGTCCCGGGTGCATGTACGGCCCCATGAGGATGCGCGCGGCGATCGCGATGGTGTCCGCGGCCGCGGCCGCGGTGTTCGGGACGGTGCCCGCGGCGGCGCGGTCGGCGGACACACCGCCGGAGACCTACTCGTACCTGGTGCTGACCCGGCCCGACGGCGCGGCGGGCGCGGCGCTCGCCGAGGCGGCGGTGCGGCGGGCCGGGGGCACGGTGGTGCAGGCGTACGGGCGGATCGGGGTGGTGGTGGCGCACGGCGGGCCGGGATTCGCGGCGGCGGTGCGCGGGCGGCCCGGGGTGGCGCGGGTCGGCGCGACGCGCACGGTGCCGGTGCGGGCGGCGGAGCGGACCGGCGCGCCGGCCGCGGATCCGGCCGAGGCGGCCCAGTGGAACCTGGCGATGGTGCACGCGTACGAGGCGCAGCGGATCACCGAGGGGGTTCCCGACGTCGTGGTCGCGGTGGCCGATACGGGCGTGGACGATCGGCATCCGGATCTGGCGCCGAACTTCGACGCCGCGTTGTCCGCGGACTGTTCGACGGGCCGGCCGATCCAGGCGGACGCGGCGTGGCGGGCCCCGCGCTCGGATCACGGCACACACGTGGCCGGCACCATCGCGGCGGCCCGCAACGGCACGGGCGTGGTCGGCGTGGCGCCCGGGGTGCGGATCGCGGCGTTGCGGATCGGTGACGCGGACGCGATGTTCCACGGCGAGGCGAGCGTGTGCGGGTTCGTCTGGCTCGCCGAGCACGCGGACCGGGGGCTGCGGATCGCCAACCACAGCTACTACAACGACCCGTGGTGGCTGCTGTGTCCGGACGACGAGGACCAGGCGGTGATCCACGAGGCGGTACGCCGGGCGGCGGCGTACGCGGCCGATCGGGGCGTGCTGTCGATCGCGGCGGCGGGCAACGCCGACTACGACCTCGCGCACAAGACGGTGGATCCGTACAGCCCCGACGACGCGGCCGAACGGCCCGTGAGGCCGCGGCCGGTGACCGACGCGTGCCGGATGTTGCCGGCCGAACTCCCGGGTGTGGTCACGGTCGCGGCGGTCGGTGCGGACGGGCGCCGGGCCGGCTACTCGAACACGGGCCTGGGTGTGGTGGACCTGGCCGGCCCGGGCGGCGGCGGGGCGGGCGGCGAGGGCGTGTTGTCGACGGCGCGCGAGGGCGGTTGGGCGCACAAGGCGGGCACGTCGATGGCGGCGCCGGCGGTGAGCGGGGTGGCCGCGCTGATCGCCTCGGCGCATCCCGCGTGGGGGCCGGCCGCGATCACCGCCCGGTTGTACGCGACGGCGACCCGACTGCCGTGCGCGGCGCCGTGCACCGCGTCCGGCGACATCGACTCGTTCCACGGCCACGGCCTGGTGGACGCGTTCCACGCGGTGCGCCCGGGGAAGTGAGCCGGTCGCGCACGGCACCGGGGGCGTGCGCCGACCACGGGCGCGCGGAGCGGGTCACCCGACACCTCGGCCCGCGCCGAAACACCCGCGTGTCGGCGTGCCCGGGCCGGCAGGGTGGTGCCGTGAGTGCTCGCTTCCGCAGCTATCGCTATGTCGGGCCGGCGGACATCCGCGCCGAGGTGGTGCGTGGCTCGGGCGGGGGCCGGCCGATCCGCTCGGCCGGCGAGTTGGCGGCCTGGCTCGGGGCGCAGGAGCGCGGCGACCTGGCCGAGCCCTTCACGTACGTGGTCGCGCTCGACGGGGTGCTGCGGCTCGCCCCGCGTCGCAGCGAGCACGTGGCCTGTGCGGGCGGCGGACGGGTGCTCGGCGCCGGAGAGATCGCCTTCGGGGTCGAGGACGGGGCGTGGGCGGTGGTCGGGATCGGCAACCAGTCGACCGGCTATTGCCCGGAACCGGATTCGTGGCCGGCGGTCGCCGCGGCCCTCGCGCGCATCGGTGTGGCCCGTCCGGACGCTTTCACCGACGTGTTCGTGTTCCGCCGGTGTCCGGATTGCGGTGAGCGCGCGGTGGTCAAGGAGGACGATTTCGTCTGCGCCTGCTGTGCCGCCGAGTTGCCGCGGGACTGGAACTTCGAGTGAACGCGCAGGTCGGCGGGGCCGGCTGACAGCCGGGGCCCGCGCTGACAGCGGGCTGTCGGGGCGGTCAGTGGTTTGTGCGGGGGCTGCCGGCGGTGAAGCGGATGCTCTTGCACATGGACACCACGGGCAACACCACCGCCAAGGCACCCGGAGTGATCGGCTCCTTCGTCCGCTTCGTCGTCTTCGGCGGCGGTGTCGGCCTCGCGAGCAGCGCGACGCTGGTCCTGCTCTCCGGCCACGTGCCGTTCGCCGCCGCCAACGCGCTGGTGACCGTCGGCTCGACGTTGATCGCCACCGAGCTGCACAGCCGGTTCACCTTCGGCCAGGACAAGCCCGGCAAGAGCGACCACGTCAAGGCGGCGCTGACCGTCCTGGTCTGCTACCTGTTCACCACCGCCGCGATGCTCGTCCTGCGCGCGATCGAGCCGAACGCCGGTGTGCTGGTCGAGCAGTCGGTGTACCTGTCCGCGTCGGGCCTGGCCGGCCTCGGCCGGTTCGCCTTCATGCGCCTGGTGATCTTCGCGAAGAAGGACCCGAAGGCCACGCAGCGGGTGCTGGCCCGCGAAGCGGTGGTCCCGGCGGCCTGACCGGGTCCGACCCGACGATCGACGGATCGGCGCGAAGCAGCGAGCGGCGAATGTGTCCCGCCGACTCCCTGTCTCGTGCCGATCCGTCGCCGCGTTTCCGGGGGGTGCGGGCGGCTGCCGGGATCAGGTCACGAAGCAGAACTCGTTGCCCTCGGGGTCACTCATCACCTGGAACGAGCCCTGCTCGTCGGTGACCGTGGCGCCCCGGGCGTCGGCGCCGAGGGAGACCGCCAGGGCCACGGCGGCGTCGATGTCGGTCACCCGCAGGTCCAGGTGCAGTCGGTTCTTCCCGGCCTTGTCCTCGGGCACGGGCTGGAACGACATGCGCACCGCCCCGGGCGGTTCGACATGCGACCAACCCCGTTCCCGATCCACCGGCTCGCCGCCGAGCAGGCCGGCCCAGAACCGCACCAACTGCCGGGGCTCCCGGGCGTCCACCACGATCTGATGCAGGTCCACGCGCATACGCCGCAGCCTAGGCCAAGCCCGGAAGACCCCGCCTCGGCTCGATCGGGTGAACCGGATCGGGGAGGCTACCGTGTGGTCGGAGCCGAAACTAGGCTGACGGAGTTGCCTCGGAGAGAGGAGGACCGGGTGTGATGACCGTCGGATCGGTGTATCCCCATCATGTGGAAACCGATGAGGAGCCGCTACTCGCCGAGTTCTTCGCGCTGTCCGAGCGGCTGAAAAACGATCGTGTGGAGTTCATCGACGGGAATACCAATGTGGCGCCACCGCCGGACGGAGACCACGAGACGATCGTCGACCAGCTCCGGTTGCAGATGCTGGGGTCCGCGGTCGCGCTGAGTGCGTCCGGGAACAAGGGGCTGGCGCTGCCCAGTGGCGACTTCGTCGTGCCGGACGCGACCTATGTGCCGCACGGAGGGCTGCGCCACGCGCCGTCCTGGATGCCACCGGACGACGTGCTGCTCGTGGTCGAGGTGACGTCCTCCGATCCGAACCGCGACCGCATGAAGAACCATCGGGCGTACGCGCTCGCCGGCATCCCGTTCCACCTGCTCATCGACCGGCAGAACGGGAAGGTGATCCTGTACTCCGACCCCGAGCGTGATGCCTATGCCGGCCGCAACGAGGTTGCCTTCGGCAAGAAGCTGACCCTGCCGGCACCGTTCTCGGTGACCATCGACACAGCCGACCTGGTCGACTGAACAGCGGGAGGTGACGCCGTGACGGGCGAACCGGAGCGCGCCGACAGTGACCTCAGCCCGCTCGCCCGGCGGGTGCTCGCGTGCATGTTGGCGGTGCCCGCGGGGATCAAGTTCACCGGTAAGGATGTGGCCGACGTGATGCCGGAAGGGCCGTACCGGGTGCAGAAGGCGTTGCGCGAACTGGGCGCCACCGGGCACCGCACCGTGCGCCGGCTGAAGAAGCCCAACGGTCAGTTCTACGTCGAGGTCGAATACCACGCGATACCCGTGCGGGCCGACGACTCGTCGATGGATTGAAGAGATTACGTAACTGCGTAACAATCACGACGTGGCGCATCGACCGGACGACGACAGTGAACGGAACGACCCGACCACTGCGACCGAGAAGACCGACAAGGCCGACAAGATCGACCCGGCCGCCCTGCTCGCGCGCCTGGACGCGTTGACCGAGCGCGTCGCGGCGCTGGAGGCCGCGGCCGCCGAACCGCCGACCGGATCGGCCGACCGGTTCGTGCCGAGCCCGGACGCCGAGGCATTCTGGGCCCTGGAAGGGCTCAAGGAGCACTACGGGATCGGCGCGCTGCTGTACACCGGCGCCCTGCGACTGCCCCAGGGAACGCCCGTCGAGTGGCAACTGGCCGCCGACGCGGACGCGTTGCTCGCCGAGGACTGGGCGCCGTTCGCCGAGCACCTGGGCGCCCTCGGCCACCCCGTACGACTGTCCCTGCTGCGCGAGATCCTGCGCGGCACCGACACCGCGGCCGAACTCGGCGCCCTGGAGGGGATGGGGACCAGCGGGCAGGTCTACCACCACCTGCGCCAACTGGTCGCGGCCGGCTGGCTGCGCACCGTGGGCCGAGGGCACTACGAGGTACCCGCGATGCGCGTCGTACCGCTCCTGACCGTGCTGTTCGCCGCGCGCCCCTGACCCGCGCCGCCCGATCCCGGCCGGCGGCGAAGCCCTCGAAGGGCCGTTCACTACGATCCCGATCATGGGGCGGACAACGGTCGAGACGATGCGAGGCCACTTCCACGAGACCGCACGTGCGCGCGGATACCTGCTCGACGCGGCACAGGAGCAGGCCGCCGATCGGCTCGCCGAGCTCGGCGCGGCGCTGGGTCGGGGCCGAGGGCACGGCTTGTTCCATCGCCGGCCGGCAGCGGGGCTGTACCTGTGGGGTCCGGTCGGCCGGGGCAAGACCTGGCTGCTCGACACGTTCTTCGCGGCCGTACCGCTGCCCGCCGAGCGCCGGACGCGGGTGCACTTTCACGCCTTCTTCCGACGCCTGCACGAGGCGGTCCGCCGGCACCGCGACGACCACGGCCACGAGCGCAGCGCCGTCGACGCGGCCGTGTCCGAACTGGTCGGCGACGTCGACCTGTTGTGCTTCGACGAGTTCCACGTGCACGACCCGGGCGACGCGATGCTGGTCACCCGCCTGCTGCGGGAACTGCACGCGCGCGGGGTGGTTCTGGTCTGCACGTCCAATTACCCGCCCGCCGGGCTGCTGCCCAACCCGCTCCACCACCACCTGTTCGAGCCGACGATCCGCGAGATCGAGGCGCGGATGACCGTGGTCACCGTCGCCGGACCGCAGGATTACCGGTTGCTGCCCCGGACCGAGACCCTGGACACCGCGTTCGCCCGCGGAGCGGTGTTGTGGCCCGGCGACCCCGAGCAGTTGCGCGGGCAGCAACTCGTACCGCCCACGCCCGACGAGGCGGTCACGCTGCGGGTCAACCACCGCGAGCTCGCCGTCGCGGCGGCCCGACCGGGCGAGTTGTGGGGCGGGTTCGCGGCGCTGTGCGAGGGCCGGACGTCGCCGCTGGACTACCTCGTCCTGGCCGAGACGTACCCCACGTGGGTGCTCGACGGGCTGCCCGCGCTCAAGACGGCGAGCGCCGAGGCCCGGCAGCGGTTCGTGAACCTGATCGACGTCTGCTGCGACGCCGACGTACGGCTCTTCCTGTGCAGCGACCGCACCCTGACCGAAATCCTCGCCGGCGACGACCTGCCGACGGACATCACCCGCACGGCCAGCCGCCTGGGCCTGCTCCGCCGCGGCGACGGCTCGGACAACGGCGTCGGCTCGGACAACGGCGTCGGCGGCAAGAGCGTCGAGGATGTCGAGGGCGTCGAGGGCGTCGAGGGCGCCGAGAGCGCCGACAAAGGCGGCGGCGCGGAGCACTCCCGCTAGTCGTCCTCCGGCAGCAGTTCATAGCTCGGGTCGGACATCGCCAGGTGGCCCTCCGACTCGCCGACCACCCCGTGCACCCGCATCCGGCGGCCCGGTTCCACGCCCGCGAGGTGCCGGCGGCCGTGGAAGAGCAGCCTGAGGCCGCCGGTGCGGTCGTACAGCTCGACCTCCAGGGCCGGCCGGGCGCTCTCCGGCGACGTGGACACCGACCGGACCCGGCCGACCACCTCGGCTCGCTGCCGCCACTTGAGCTCGGCCACCGACGTGGCACCCGCCACGCGGTCCGCCGACTCCGGCTCGGCGTCCATCGTCGGCAACAACCGGGTCACACACCTGGCCGCCGCAGGCTCCGTCGGCATCGGCCGGTGCGCCATCGCCGCGGCCACGTCGAACGGCACGATGGTGGCGATCGCGTGCGGTACCCGGGTCAGCGCCGACGCGATCGAGTCGGTGGTGCGGCCGTGCAGCAGGCGCCCGATGCCCGGTGGATAGGTGTGCCGAGGCAGCAGCATGGTGATTCCGGACGCGCCGTCCGCCACCTCGCGCGCGGCCAGTTCCAGCACCGCCCGGGCCAGCCGCCGGTCCGGACACTCGATCAGCTCAAGCGGGATGTCGGCGGCCCGACTCGCCTCCCACCGCTTGCTCAGCTTCTTCGCATGCCGGCTGTCCAGCACGAAGTGCGCCGCGCGCAGGTCGTCCGCGCGCAGCGAGCGGGCGTAGCGCACCGCCTGGAGCACCGCGACGTCGAGCGAGTCGACCAGCACCACGACCACCGAGCGATCGCGAATGTTGAAGTCCGCCGTGGCCGGTGCCACCGCGAGTGCCGCCGCCTCCTCGCGGTAGCGCCGGTTGACCCCGATCAGCGCCCACACGCCCAACGGGAAGAGCACCACCACCAGCCACGCGCCCTCGGTGAACTTGGTGACCGCGAAGATCAGCACCACCGCGGCGGAGACCACGGCCGTGAGCGCGTTGAGCACGGTCGCGGCCCGCCAGTGACCGGTGCGCACCCTCCAGTGGTGCCTGGTCAGCCCGGCGCCGGCCATCATGAACCCGGTGAACACGCCGATCGCGTACAGCGCGACCAGCGAGTCCACGCTCGCCCCGGTCGCCAGCAGCAGCGCGACGGCGGGCACCGCGAGCAGGATGATCCCGTTCGAGAAGGCCAGCCGGTGGCCGCGCTTGCGCAACATCTTCGGTAGGAACGCGTCCTCGGCGACGAAGTCGGCCAGGAACGGGAAGCCGTTGAACGGCGTGTTCGCGCCGGTGTACAGGATCAGCGCGGTGGCCAGTTGCACGAAGATCAACCCGGCCCGACCGAGCACGCCCTCACCCAGGACCAGGTGCGCCTCCTGCGCGATCACCGTCGGATCGCCCTCCAGGTAGGGGATCGCGTGGGTGGCGTGCGCGAGCAGCGAGATGCCCAGCACCAGGGTCGCGAGCACCAGCGACATCGCCACCAGCGTCTTGCGCGCGTTGCGGGCGCGCGGTTCGCGGAAGGTGGACACGCTGTTCGAGAGCGCCTCCAGACCGGTCAGCGAGGAGCCGCCGTTGGCGAACGCCCGCAGCACCACGAACAACGAGGCGCCGTAGAGCAGTCCGTTGCCGGACTCGCCGAGCGGCACGGCGCCGGCGGCGTGTACGTCCGCCTGCGGCAGCGCGCCGTCGCTCGCCCAGCGCACCAGCGCGACCACGAACACGATCGCCATCGCGCCCATGAACAGGTATGCGGGCAGCGCGAACGTGCGCCCGGCCTCCTTGACCCCGCGCAGGTTGCCGTAGAACAGCACCGCGACCACGCCGACACAGATCTCCGGCTTCCAGCCGCTGATATCGGTGCCCCACAGCAGGTGCAGCAGCGAGGCGATGGCGTCGGTGCCGGCCGCCGTCTGCACCGCGACGGTGACCACGTAGTCGATCAGCAGCGCGACCGAGGCGACCTGCGCGACGCGCGGCCCGAAGTTGTCGCGCGCGACGATGTAGGAGCCGCCCGCCTTGCTGTACAGGCTCACCACGTCCCGATAGCACAGGGTCAGCAACAGCAGCACCGCGAGGATCGCGTAGGTGACCGGCAGGAGCAGGGTGAACGCCGCGAGGCCGATGTAGGGCACCAGCGCCCGCAACATCTGCTCGGTGCCGTACGCCGACGACGAGATGCAGTCCGAGGCCAATACGCCCAGCGCGGTCGGGTTGGACAATTTCTCGCCGCGCAGCCGCGAGGTCACCAGCGGCGGGCCGAGCAGTCGCTTCTTGAGCCGGTATCCGACCGTCTCGGGAATCCGGACGTCCACGCTGAGCGGAGCGGGCGGGCCGGTCGGTGGCTGCATGACCCCTCGGCTGCCCCGGCGCCCCGGCGCACATGCCCGCGCTCGGCCGAACAGGGGCGGTGGCGCAGGCCCGGTACGTGCGGCCGGGCGCGGGCCCGGCACACGCGTGGGGCCCGGCGGAATTCCGCCGGGCCCCATCCGCGTGTACCGGCGTCGCCGGTCGTGCCGGTGTCGCTAGTTGATCGTCCAGGTGTCGTTGCCCCGGATCAGCGAGGCCAGGTCGCCGGCGCCCTGGGTGCTCGCCGCCTCGGCCATCTGGGCCGACATCAGCCGGTCGTAGACCGGGCGCCGAATGTCGCGGAAGACGCCGATGGGGGTGTGCGTGTTGCTGGTCAGATCGCCCAGCCGGGTCAGCGCGAAGGCCAACTCCGGGTTGTCCGCGTGCGCGTCGTGCACCATCAGCGCGTCCTCGCCGACCTTGGCCACCTCGGCCACGTCCAGCGAACCGCGCGCACCCCGGATCACGCCGAACTGCCCGTCCGAGCCGAACCGGATCGGCTGCCCGTGCTCCAGCCGGATGGTCACGTCGTCCCGCTTCTCCGGGTCCTTGAGCTGCTCGAACGCGCCGTCGTTGAAGATGTTGCAGTTCTGGTAGATCTCCACCAGCGCGGTGCCCTCGTGCGCCGCCGCCGCGCGCAGCACCGAGGTCAGGTGCTTGCGGTCGGAGTCGATCGACCGGGCCACGAACGAGGCCTCGGCGCCGATGGCCACCGACAGCGGGTTGAACGGGTGGTCGAGCGAGCCCATCGGGGTGGACTTGGTGATCTTGCCGGTCTCGGAGGTCGGCGAGTACTGACCCTTGGTCAGGCCGTAGATCCGGTTGTTGAACAGCAGGATCTTCAGGTTGACGTTGCGCCGCAGCGCGTGGATCAGGTGATTGCCGCCGATGGACAGCGCGTCGCCGTCACCGGTGACCACCCATACCGAGAGGTCCTCGCGCGAGGTGGCCAGACCGGTCGCGATGGCCGGCGCGCGCCCGTGGATCGAGTGCATGCCGTAGGTGTTCATGTAGTACGGGAAGCGGCTGGAGCAGCCGATGCCCGAGACCCACACGATGTTCTCCTTGCGGAGACCGAGTTCGGGCATGAAGCCCTGCACGGCCGCCAGGATCGCGTAGTCCCCGCAACCCGGGCACCAGCGCACCTCCTGGTCCGACTTGAAGTCCTTCATGGACTGCTTGCCGTCGGCCTTCGGGATCAGCGACAGCGAAGGGAAACCGCCGGCGCCGTTCGCAGACTCAGACACTCTCGATCACTTCCTGGATCACGTGAGCCAGTTCCTCGGACTTGAACGGCAGACCGCGAACCTGGGTGTAGGACATGGCGTCCACGAGGAACTTCCCGCGCAGGAGCAGGGCGAGCTGACCCAGGTTCATCTCCGGGACGATCACCTTGTCGTACGACTTGAGCACCTCGGCCGTGTTGGCCGGGAAAGGGTTGAGGTGACGCAGGTGGGCCTGCGCGACCTTGCCGCCCGCGGCCCGCACCCGACGGACACCGGCGGCGATCGGACCGTAGGTGGAACCCCACCCGATCACGAGCACCTTGGCGTCACCGGTCGCGTCGTCCACCCACAGCGGCTCGATGTCGTTCGCGATCCCGTCGACCTTGGCCTGTCGGGTGCGCACCATCAGGTCGTGGTTGGCCGGGTCGTAGGAGATCGATCCGATGCCGTCGGCCTTCTCGATGCCGCCGATCCGGTGTTCCAGGCCCGGCGTGCCGGGGACCGCCCACGGGCGGGCCAGCGTCTCGGGGTCGCGCTTGTAGGGCCAGAACTCCTTGGTCCCGTCCGGCATCTCCTGGTTCGGTTCGGTCGCGAACTCGACGCGCAGGTCCGGCAGTTCGGACGTCTCCGGCAGGCGCCACGGCTCCGAGCCGTTGGCCAGGTAGCCGTCGGAGAGCAGGAAGACCGGGGTGCGGTACTTCAGCGCGATCCGGGCCGCCTCGATGGTGGCCGCGAAGCAGTCGGACGGGGTCTGCGGGGCCACGATCGGCACCGGGGCCTCGCCGTTGCGCCCGAACATGGCCTGGAGCAGGTCGGACTGCTCGGTCTTGGTCGGCAGGCCGGTCGAGGGTCCGCCGCGCTGCACGTCGACGATCAGCAGCGGAAGCTCCAGCGAGACGGCCAGGCCGATCGTCTCGGACTTGAGCGCGACGCCGGGGCCGGACGTGGTGGTCACCCCGAGCGCGCCGCCGAAGGACGCGCCGAGCGCGGCACCGATGCCCGCGATCTCGTCCTCGGCCTGGAAGGTGCGCACGCCGAAGTTCTTGTGCTTGGCCAGCTCGTGCAGGATGTCCGAGGCCGGGGTGATCGGGTACGAACCGAGGTAGACCGGCAGCTCGGACAGTTGCCCGGCGGCCACCAGGCCGTAGGACAGCGCGAGGTTGCCGGTGATGTTGCGGTACGTCCCGGCCGGCAGCTTCGCCGGGGCCACCTCGTAGGAGACCGCGAAGTCGTCCGTGGTCTCACCGAAGTTCCAACCCGCCTTGAACGCCGCGACGTTGGCCTCGGCGATCACCGGCAGCTTGGCGAACTTCTTGCGCAGGAAGGCGATGGTCGCCTCGGTAGGCCGGTGGTACAGCCAGGACAGCAGGCCGAGCGCGAACATGTTCTTCGCCCGCTCGGCGTCCTTCTTGGAGATCTCGAACTCGGCCAGCGAACCGACGGTCAGCGTGGTCAGCGGGATCGCGTGCACGTTGTACGCGTCCAGCGAGCCGTCCTCCAGCGGACTGTTCGCGTAGCCGACCTTCGCCATCGCGCGCTTGGAGAACTCGTCGGTGTTGACGATGATCTCGGCCCCGCGCGGCAGGTCGCGGATGTTGGCCTTGAGCGCCGCCGGGTTCATCGCGACCAGGACGGTCGGGGCGTCGCCCGGCGTCAGGATGTCGTGGTCGGCGAAGTGGAGCTGGAAACTCGACACGCCCGGCAGGGTGCCCGCGGGCGCCCGAATCTCGGCGGGGAAGTTGGGAAGGGTCGACAGATCGTTTCCGAACGTCGCCGTCTCGGACGTGAAACGGTCGCCCGTCAGCTGCATTCCGTCACCGGAATCGCCGGCGAACCGGATCACTACCCGGTCGAGCTGCTTGACCTGCTTGGTCACGGGGAAGGACCTCCTCGGCGCTGCGGCGGTTGGTCCGCGCACCGCGCGGATGTCGCAGTTTCATCGTACGGCGGTACAGATGGGGGCCGTGGCGCCCCCCGGAGCGGGCGAGGATCCGCCCTGGCGCGTGACGTGAGCGGTGTCACGCTGCGGACATGACCCGCAGGGGGGCACATATCCGCCTATATCCGAGCAAACCAAGAGCCCGTCCCGATTCGGGACGGCTGCTCCGATCGACCGGATGATTGCATGGGTCCAGTAATTCGATCCCTACGATGTCAGGATCCGAGATATGCGAGTACCGCGAGGACTCGTCTGTGATCGGTGTCACTGGGCGCGAGACCGAGCTTCCCGAAGATGTTGCTTACGTGCTTCTCCACCGCTCCGTCGGACACCACCAGGGCCTGCGCGACCGCCGCGTTCGTGCGCCCCTCGGCCATCAGGCCGAGCACCTCGCGCTCGCGCGGTGTGAGCTTTTCCACCACGTCGCGCTTGCGGGAACGGCCGAGCAACTGGGAGACGACCTCGGGGTCGAGCGCCGTGCCGCCGGTCGCGACCCGCTCGACCGCCGCGACGAAGTCGCCGACGTCGGCGACCCGGTCCTTGAGCAGATAGCCGACCCCGCTGGTGTTGCCCGCCAGCAACTCCGTCGCGTACTGCTCCTCGACGTACTGTGACAGGACAAGCACGCCGACCTGCGGCAGCGTCGCCCGCATCCGCACCGCGGCGCGAATGCCCTCGTCGGTGTGCGTGGGCGGCATGCGCACGTCCACCACGCACACGTCCGGGAGCAGCTCGCCCGCGACGGCGACCAGCCGCTCGGCATCCCCGACCTCGCCCACGACCTCGTGGCCGCGAGCGGTCAACAAGCGGGACAAACCGTCTCTAAGTAGTACGGAATCCTCAGCGATGACGACGCGCACAGCGTTCACATCCCCCAAATCCGGTAGCCGCACCCGAGGAGCGGGTGCGGCTACAGTCTTCCGGATTCGAGTCGATGCGGTGTACCGCGGGCGGGTCGGATCTCAGCCCCGCCGCGTCCTCACAGCGGCAGCCACACGGTGACCCTGGTGGGCCCGCCCTCGGGGCTGTCCACGGTCAGCGTGCCGTCCACCCCGCGCACCCGCTCGATCAGGCCGGCCAGCCCGGACCCCTTGCCGGTCGAGGCACCACCGGCGCCGTCGTCGGCGACGATCAGATACATCCGGCCGTCCTGGTGGCCCACGGTCACCCACGCGTGGGTGGCCCGGGCGTGCTTGGAGACGTTGGTCAGCAGTTCGGACGCGCAGAAGTAGGCGACCGACTCGATCGGCGCGGCCGGCCGACCGGGCAGGTCCACCTCGACCCGGACCGGGACCGTGCAGCGGGCCGCGATCGAGGACAGCGCCGCGTCCAGACCCCGGTCGGTGAGCACCGCCGGATGGATGCCCCGGGCCAGGTCGCGCAGTTCCTGGAGGGCGAGCTTGACCTCGTCGTGCGCGGAGGAGACCATCCGCGCGGTCTCGGTGTCCTGGCTCGCGTTCAGATTCTCCTTCGCCATGCCCAGGTCCATCGCCAGGGCGACCAGTCGGGCCTGCGCGCCGTCGTGCAGGTCGCGCTCGATCCGGCGCAGGTCGGACGCGGCGGTGTCGACGGCGGCCTCCCGGGACACGGTCAGGTCGCGCACCTGCTCGGACAGGAACTTCGGGCCGAGCAGTCCGCGCACCATCACCCGGTCCACGTTGGCCATCCCGCGCACCAGCCACGGCGTCGCCAGGAGCAGCAGCACGCCCGCCGCCATGGTCAGCGTCACCGGGCCAGGCCCGGCGAGGTAGTGGTCGGCGCCCGGCGCGTGCGGCCCGTCGCCGGAGAGCTTCGCGCCGGGCATGTCGGCCCGGCGATACAGCGGCTGGGTGAGCGGATAGGTGACCATGGTCAGCGACGCCGCCCACAGCGCCGTGGTGACGGCGAAGGTGAAGACGCCCCAGGGCAGTTGCACGCACAGATACAGGCAGGCCCGCCACCCGGTCCGGTCGGTCAGCGCGGACTTGATCCAGCCGGTGAACCCCGGCCGCGGCCGGAGCGGGGCCGGTGCGCGCACATGCTCGTCCAGCAGCGCGCTCGCCCGGGCCCGCTCCATCCGGCCGAACAGCCGGCTGCCCATCAGGGTCAACGCCAACATCGGCAACCCGATCAGGAACAGCGGGGTCAGACCGACGCCGAGCGCGATGAACACCACGGCGTAGGTGAAACCGACGATGCCGATGGGCAGATTGAGCACGAGATGGATCGTGTCGGTCCACGTGCGCACCGTGAACGGCGCGCGCAGGATGCCCGGCCGCGCTCGGGCCGGGGCATCACCTGTGGACCCGTCGTAGGCAGTCACGGGTGAGGGCATGGACATGGAGTTGCCTCGCTGGGAGAGAAGCCGATCCGTTGGGTCAACTCTGCCCGGTGACCCGGGCGGGTCCCATGGCGCGGGTCGGTGTCTTGGGGGTGGGGTTGTCCCTACCACCTTGGCTTCGGGAGCGGTATCGCCGATCCGGCCGGTCGGCGGATTGGACACCGGGGACAGGTCCGGCGCAACCCCCCTAGACTCCCGTGCCACAAACGTAAGCAACGTCCACGCAACGTTCGGGCAATGTCGGATCGGGAGGCAGGCGCCAGGTGGAGGGCTACTACGGAACGTACGCGCTCGTGGGTCTGGTGCTGCTCGTCGCGTCGGCCTTCGTCGCGGTGGCGTTCGCCGGCGGGCGACTGTTGCGACCGAGCGTACCCACGCACGAGAAGCTCACGACGTACGAGTGCGGGGTCGACCCGGTGGGGGTGGGGTGGGCGCAGGTCCACATCCGGTACTACCTCTACGCGTACCTCTACGTCATCTTCGCGGTCGACGTGATCTACCTGTTCCCCTGGGCGACGGTGTTCGACGCGCCGGGCTTCGGCGCCGCGACCCTGGTGGAGATGTTCGTGTTCGTCGGCTTCCTGGCCACCGGACTGCTGTACGCGTGGCGAAAGGGTGTCCTCGCATGGACCTGACACCGGCACCGGTGGAACGCACACCGGTCGACCTCCCGCAGCCGCGGCTCGGGGTGCTCTCGCGGCTCGCGCCGGACCCGGTGCGGCTCGTGCTCAACTGGGGACGGCGCTACTCCCTCTGGGTGTTCAACTTCGGCCTGGCGTGTTGCGCGATCGAGTTCATCGCGTCCTCGATGGCCAGGCACGACTTCATCCGACTGGGCGTGATCCCGTTCGCGCCCGGGCCCCGGCAGGCCGACCTGATGGTGGTCTCGGGGACGGTCAGCGACAAGATGGCGCCCGCGATCAAGCGGCTGTACGAGCAGATGCCCGAGCCCAAGTACGTCATCTCGTTCGGGTCCTGCGCGAACTGCGGCGGTCCGTACTGGGATTCGTACTGCGTCACCAAGGGCGTGGACCAGATCGTGCCGGTCGACGTGTACGTGCCCGGCTGCCCGCCCCGGCCCGAGGCGCTGCTCCAGGGCATCCTCAAGCTCCAGGAGCGGATCGCGGTGGAGAACCCGGCCGCCCGGTACGCCCGCAAGCTGCCCGCCGCCGCGCTCGCGCGACCGCTGGTGGCGCCGCCGAAGCCCGCGGCGGGGGATGCCGGATGACCCCGGAGGAGATCCGCGCGGGGCTGGGCGAGGAGCTGGTGCTCGCGGTGTCGGACGCGTACGGACTGGTCACCGTCGATGTCGCGGCGCAGAACTGGCCGGCCGCGCTGACCGCCGCGCGCGACGTGCTCGGCTGCGCGTTCTTCGACTGGCTCACCGGTGTCGACGAACTCGCCGAGGGGTTCGACGTGGTCGCGCACGTGTGCGCGATCCCGACCGGGCCCAGGCTGCTGCTGCGTACCCGCGTGCCGCGCGAGGCCGCCGTGCTCGCGACCGTGACCGGGGTGTACGCGGGGGCCCGCTGGCACGAGCGGGAGACGCACGAGATGTTCGGCATCGACTTCACCGACCACCCGGGCCTGGATCCGCTGCTGTTGCCGGACGGCTTCGAGGGACACCCGCTGCGCAAGGAGTTCGTCCTGGCCGCGCGGGTGGCCAAGGCGTGGCCCGGTGCCAAGGAACCGGGCGAGTCCGACCACGGTGCCGGGCCCGGCCGCTCGCCGGGCCGCCGCCGTACGTTGCCGCCGGGCGTACCGGATCCGGCGACCTGGGGTCCGCACAAGGAGGAGGCGGCGGCCGAGGCCGCTGCCGCCGCCGAGGAACGCCCACGCCGCACCCGCGGCGCCGCGGCGGGCTCGGCGAGTCAGGCCGGCGAGGGCGCGCCGCCGGCGCGCCGCACCCGCGGCGCCGCGGCCGGTTCGGCGAGCCAGCCGGGCGAGGGCGCACCGCCCGCGCGTCGCACCCGCAGCGTGTCGCAGGGTTCGGCGAGCCAGAGCGCCGCGCCGCCGGCCGCGCCGGAGCCGGCGTCGCCCGAGCCTCCCGCGACCGACTCGACTCCGCCGACCGAGCCGGCGTCACCGGCGCCTGCGGCGCCACCCGAGCCCGCATCGGCGCCTGGGGCGCCACCCGAGCCCGCCGCGCGGCCCGAGTCCACGACGCCCTCCGAATCCGGTGCGTCGCCCGAGGCGCCATCCGAGCCTGCGGCGCCATCCGAGCCCGAGGCGCCGGCCGAGTCCACCGCACCCGCCGAATCCGCCGCGTCGCCCGAGGCGCCCGCCGTCGAACCGCGCGAGAGCGGTCCGACCCGCCCGTCCACCGAAGGGGACACCCCGTGAGTCTCCTCGACGTGTGCCTCCGGCTCGTTCTCGTGCTCGGGGCGTTCCTCGTGCTGCCGCTGCTGATCGGGCAGACCGAGCACAAGGTGATGGCGCACATGCAGGCGCGGGTCGGCCCGATCTACGCGGGCGCCTTCCACGGGTGGGCGCAGTTGGTCGCCGACGGCGTCAAGTTCGCGCAGAAAGAGGACATCGTCCCGGCCGGCGCCGACCGCAGGGTGTTCAAGCTCGCGCCGGCCGTCGCGCTGATCCCCTACTTCGTGGTGCTGATCGCCATCCCGATCGGCCCCAACGGCCTGGTCGGCCGGACCGTCGACGCCGGCATCGTGTTCGTGCTCGCGGTGATGGGCGTGGGCGTGCTCGGCTCGCTGATGGGCGGCTGGGCCTCGGCCAACAAGTACTCGCTGCTCGGCGGCATCCGCTCGGCCGCCCAGTTGATGGCGTACGAACTGCCGATGCTGCTGGCCGCGGCCTCGGTCGCGATGGCCGCCGGGACCGTGTCGCTGACCGGGATCGTCGAGGGCTTCGAGTGGTGGTGGCTGCCCTGGCAGGCGATCGGCGGCGTGGTGTTCTTCACCGCCGGCCTCGCCGAGATCCAGCGCCCGCCCTTCGACATGCCGGTCGCCGACTCGGAGATCATCTTCGGTGCCTACACCGAGTACTCCGGCCTGCGCTTCGCACTGTTCCTGCTGTCCGAGTACGCCGGGATCCTGATCGTGTGCGCGCTGACCACCGTGCTGTTCCTGGGCGGTTGGCACGGCCCGTGGTCGGACTCGGTCGGCTGGTTGTGGACCCTGCTCAAGACCGGCCTCCTGGCGTTCGTGGTGATCTGGCTGCGAGTCAGCTATCCGCGACTGCGCGAGGACCAACTGCAAAAGCTCGCGTGGACGGTGCTCGTCCCGCTCGCGCTCGGCCAACTCGTCCTGACCGGCGTGGTAAAGGTGGCGACCTGATGAAGGGCCTGGCCAAGGGCCTCGCGGTGACCCTGAGGACGCTCACCAAGAGGTCCGTCACACAGTCCTATCCGGAGGTCCTCCCGGAACTGCCGCCCCGCTCGCGCGGGGTGATCGCGCTGTTCGAGGAGAACTGCACGGTCTGCATGTTGTGCGCGCGCGAATGCCCGGACTGGTGCATCTACATCGACTCGCACAAGGAGGTCGTGCCCGCCCGCGAACCCGGCGCGCGCGACCGCACCCGCAATGTGCTCGACCGCTTCGCGATCGACTTCGCGCTGTGCATGTACTGCGGCATCTGCGTCGAGGTGTGTCCGTTCGACGCGTTGTTCTGGTCGCCGGAGTTCGAGTACGCGACCGGCGACATCCACGAACTCACGCACGAGAAGGACAAGCTGCGCGAGTGGATGTGGACCGTGCCGCCACCACCCGCGCTGGACGAACACGCCGAGGACCCCAAGGAACTGATCCAGGCCCGCAAGGCCGTCGAGAAGGCGGAGAAGGCCGCGGCCGCGGCCCGGGCCGCCACACCGGAAGCGGAGGAGACCCCGTGAACCTCGCCGCCACCGAGCACGGATTCCTCTCGCCCACCGGCGCCGAGATCGCCTTCGTCCTGGTCGGCGTCGTCGTGCTCGGCTCCGCGCTGCTCGTGGTGAGCACCCGTCAGGTCGTGCACGCCGCGCTGTGGCTGGTGGTCACGCTCGGCGGGCTGGCCGCCGAGTACCTGCTGCTCACCGCCGAGTTCATCGCCTGGGTCCAGGTGCTGATCTACGTCGGCGCCGTCGTGGTGCTGCTGTTGTTCGGCCTGATGCTCACCAAGGCGCCGATCGGATACTCCGAACCGGCCGACCCCGCCGCCCGGATCCCGGCCGCCGTGGTCGCGCTGGGCGCCACCGCGACCCTGCTCACCGTGATCGTGGACGCCTTCCGCACCGCCTACCTGCATCTGGGCGACGACAGCGTGGGCAGCACCCGGGTCACCGGGGAGAGCCTGTTCAAGGTGTGGGTGCTGCCGTTCGAGGTGTTGTCCGTGCTGCTCCTGGCCGCGCTGATCGGCGCCATCGTGCTGTCCCGCTCCCGATCGGGCGTGCGCTCGGGCCGGAAGGACTGACCCCGCGATGCATCTGGTCTATCCGCTCGTCCTCGCCGTCCTGCTGTTCGGCATCGGGCTCTACGGGGTGATCGCGCGCCGCAACGCGATTCTCGTGCTGATGTCGATCGAGCTGATGCTCAACGCCGTCAACGTCAACCTGGTCGCGTTCGACATGTATCTGCGCGACACGCTGCACGCCGGTCAGGCGCTGACCCTGTTCGTGATCACCATCGCCGCCGCCGAGATCGGTCTCGGGCTGGCCATCGTGCTGATGGTGTTCCGCAACCGGGCCACCACCGACGTTCCCGAACTGCGCGAGCTCGCCGAGCACAAGGAGGGATCGGTATGACGGTCGCCGCCGCGACGGCCACCGGCCTGCCCGCGCTCGCGGCCCTGCTCGGGCTGTTCCTCGGGCGCCGGGTGCGCCCGGTCCTGTTCGCCGTACCCGCGGCCCTGGTCGCGACCGTGCTCGCGATCGTCGTGGCCGCCGGCATCGGCGACGACACGCGCGAGTCGGTGGTGCGGCTGACCCCCACCGGCGCCCTGGACATCACGCTGGGGCTACGGGTGGACGGCCTCGCCGCGCTGTCCGCGGTGCTGGTCACCGTGGTCGCGCTGCTGGTGCAGGTCTACTCGGCCGCCTACCTGCGCGAGGACCCGCGCTACTCGTCCTACGCGGCGTTGGTGTCGCTGTTCACCGCGGCGATGCTGCTCGTCGTGTTCACCGGCGACCTGATCGTGCTCCTGGTCGGCTGGGAGGTGATGGGCGTCTGCTCGTACTTCCTGATCGGCCACCACTGGGAGACCGAGGCGGCCCGCTCCGCCTCGATCAAGGCGTTCGTGGTCACCAAGCTCGGCGACGTGCCGTTCCTGATCGGCATCCTCGTGCTCACCGCGGGCGCCGACTCGTTCCGGATCCGGGACGTGCTCGCCGCCGTGCCCGAGGGCGGCGCCGGGTGGGTGACCGCGGGCACCCTGCTGCTGCTGGGCGGCGTCGCGGGCAAGTCCGCGCAGGTACCGCTGCAGACCTGGTTGCCGGACGCGATGGCCGGCCCGACCCCGGTGTCCGCGCTGATCCACGCGGCCACCATGGTCGCCGCCGGCGCCTACCTGGTGGCCCGCCTGTACCCGGCCTTCCTGGCCGCGCACGCGACGCTGATCGTGCTCGCGGTGCTGGCCGCGGTGACGATGATCGGCTCCGCGCTGGCCGCGCTCGCCCAAGAGGACCTCAAGCGGGTGCTCGCGTGGTCGACGGTCGGCCAACTCGCCTACATGACCGGCGGGCTCGCGGTCGGCGGGCGCGACGCGGCGGTGTTCCACCTGCTCTCGCACGGCGCGTTCAAGGCGCTGCTCTTCCTCGGCGCCGGGGTGGCCATCCACGTCGCCGGAACCGGTGCGCTGGCCGGCATGGGCGGGCTGCGGCACCGCGCGCCGATCGCGTTCTGGACGATGACCGCCGGGCTCGCCGCGCTCGCGGGTGTCCCGCCGTTCTCCGGCTTCTTCAGCAAGGAGGCGGTGCTCGGCGCGGCCGAGCACACCGCCGCCGGCCACGGCTCGGTACCGCAGGTGGCCGGCTGGCTGGTCCTGGTGGCCGGCCTGCTCACCGCCGTGCTGACCGCGGCCTACGCGACCCGGGTGTGGCTGCGGGTGTTCCTCGGGCCGGCGCGCGAGACGGCGCCCGGTGCGGAGGTGCCCGCGCACGCGGACGCCGCGGACTACGGCGAGCCCGCCCACCCGGGTGAGGCGCCCGCCGCGATGGTGTGGCCGCTGATCGTGCTCACGGTGCCCACCGTGCTGTTCGGCTTCGTGGCCTTCCCGGGCCTGCCGCCCCTCGGCAGCGACCTGGGCTATGCCGAACTGACCCCGAACCCGCTGACCACGGTGCTCGCCCTGATCGCGCTCGGGCTCGGGGCCGGCTCGGTCGCCGCGCTGTGGCGGCGCGACCCGGCCGCCGATCCGGCCCGCGCGCTGGGTCCGCTGCGCGGCCCGGCACTGCGCGGGTTCGATGTGGACGGGCTGTACGCGGCGCTGGTCGTGACCCCCGTCCGACTCGCCGCCAAGGCGTCCCGGTTCACCGACGGGGCCGTCGTCGACACCTACGTCAAGGGCGCCGCACAGAGCGCGTGGCTGCTCGGCGGCGGAATCCGGCGAGGCCAGAACGGCAACGTCCGGCTGTACCTGACCGGCCTGTTCGCGGGCGTGGTCGTGCTCGCCGTCGCGGTGGCGGTGGGCTCGTGACGCGCCGTCGACCGTTGCCCCCGACGCCCCCTCATGCCCAGGAGACCTCGCGGTGAGCGTCGTGCTGATCCTCGTCGTGGCCGCGCCGCTGCTCGGCGCCGCCCTGCTCCTGCTGCCCGGGGTCGGTGATCGCGCGGCCCGGCTGGTCGGCGTCGCCGCGAGCGCGGCGACCCTGGTCGGCGCCGTCGTGCTCGCGTGCGGGTTCGACCGCGGGCGTGGCATGCAGTTCGAGACCGACGCGTCCTGGGCGCCCTCGCTGGGCCTGCGCTTTCACCTGGGCATCGACGGCATCTCGCTGCCGCTGCTCCTGCTCACCGCGCTGCTCACGCTGCTGGTCGCCGTGCACAGCCTGTGGAACATTCCGCCGGGCGGCGACTCGCGGGCGTTCGTGGCGCTGTTCCTGCTTCTGGAGACCGGCACGCTGGGCACCTTCGCGGCGCTCGACCTGATCCTGTTCTTCCTGTTCTTCGAGGTCGTGCTGGTCCCGATGTACTTCCTCATCAACCGCTGGGGGAGTCCGGGCGAGCGCGGCCCCGCCTCGTACAAGTTCATCCTGTACACGCTGCTCGGTTCGGCCGTGATGCTGCTCGGCTTCCTGCTGATCCAGGCGAAGACCGGCACCTTCGACATGGTCGAGCTCGCCGAACGGCACGGCGCGGGCATGTCGCACGGCGCCCAGGTGCTCGCGTTCCTGGCGATCGGCCTGGGCCTGGCGGTCAAGGTGCCGATGTGGCCGCTGCACACCTGGCTGCCCGACGCGCACACCGCCGCGCCGACGGCGGGCTCGGTGCTGCTGGCCGGCGTGCTGCTCAAGATGGGCACGTACGGCCTGATCCGGATCGCGGTGCCGATGTTGCCGGAGGGCGCCGAGACGTTCGCGCCGTATCTGGCCGCGTTCGGCGTGGTGGGCATCGTGTACGGCTCGCTGGTGTGCCTGGCCCTGCTGCGCGACCCGGACGGCGACCTCAAGCGCATCATCGCCTACTCGTCGGTGGGCCACATGGGCTTCGCGCTGCTGGGCATCGCGACGCTGACCCCGCAGGGGATCAACGGCGCGTTGTTCGTCAACATCGGCCACGGCCTGATCACCGGCCTGCTGTTCTTCCTGGCCGGCGCGGTCAAGGACCGGCACGGCACCGCGCTGCTGGGCCGACTCGGGGGCGGGATGTACGGGCGGACCCCGCGACTGGGCGCACTCGTGGCGTTCGGCGCGGTGGCCGGGCTCGGGCTGCCCGGGCTGGCCGGCTTCTGGGGCGAACTGCTCGCGATGTACGGCGCGTACGAGCCCGCGGCCGGGTTGTCCACCGGCGGCTACCGGACCTTCCTGGTCCTGGCCGGCCTGGGCACCGTGCTGACCGCGGCCTACATGCTCGGCCTGGTGCGCCGATTGTGCATGGGCCCGGCGGGCGAGGCCCCGACCGGGCGGCCCGAGGTGGACGTGACCGGCCGCGAAGTCGTGGTGTGGACCCCGCTCGTCGCGCTGACCCTGCTTGCCGGAGTGTGGCCGGCCACCGTGCTCGCGATCACCGACCCGGCCGTGCGTGCCCTCATGGGAGGCAGCTGACATGCCGTTCGACGTCCAGTCGATCGACTGGCTCGCGATCGGGCCGGTGGTCGCCGTCGCGGTCGCCGCCCTCGTGGTGCTGCTCGCGGACCTGTTCCTGGAGGGCGCGCGCAAGGCCGCGCTGCCCTGGCTCACCCTGGCCGGACTCGGCGCGGCGCTGGTGCTGTTGGTGCCGCTGCGCGCGGACGACTCCGAGGCGCGCGGCACGTTCTGTTCGCCGTCGGGCTGCTCGTACGTGGTCACCGACCTGACCCTGGTGCTGCAACTGGTGCTGCTCGGGTCGGCGTTCGTGGTCGTGCTGCTGTCCATGCCGATGACCCGGCACAGTGCGGACGGCGACGAGGGCGAGGTGCCCGGCGGCGAGTACCACTTCCTGCTGCTGTCCTCGGTGACCGGCGCGGTCGCGCTGGCCGGCGCGCGCGACCTGCTCACCCTGGTGGTGGCCCTGGAGACGTTGTCGCTGCCCGCGTTCGCGCTGGTCGGCCTGCGTCGGGACGGCCAGGGCGGCGAGGCCGCGCTGAAGTTCTTCCTGCTGTCCGTGGCCGCCACGGCGGTGATGCTGTTCGGCGTGAGCCTGGTCTACGGGAGCACCGGCAGCGTGCACCTGGCCAGGATCGCGAGCGACCTGGAGAACCTGGACCCGCGGCTGACCAAGGTGGCCGCGACCGGCGCGGTGCTGACCATGGTCGGGTTCGCGTTCAAGGTCGCGGCGGTGCCGTTCCACTCGTGGGTGCCGGACACCTATCGCGGCGCGCCGATCCCGGTGGCCGCCTACCTGTCCGTGGTCTCCAAGACCGCCGGGTTCGCCGGGCTGCTCCTGGTCGCCGGCATCGCGTTCCGGCCGTACGCGCACATCTGGGGTCCGGCCATGGCGGTGCTCGCCGCGGTGACGATGACCGCGGGCAACCTGGCCGCGCTGCGGCAGACCGACGCGGTGCGGCTGCTGGCGTGGTCCTCGATCGCCCAGTCGGGCTACGTACTGGTCCCGTTCGGAACCGCCGCCGGGCACGGTGAGGACTTGGCCGACACGCTGCCCGCGGCGGTCGCCTACCTCGCGGTGTACGCGGTGATGAACCTCGGCGCGTTCGCGGTGGTGACGCTGGTGGCCGGCGAGCGCGGCGGGCTGGTCTCCGACCACCGCGCGCTGTTCCGTTCGCGCCCGGTCGGCGCCGCGGCGATGGCGTTCTTCCTGCTGTGTCTGGCGGGCATCCCGCCGGGGCTGGCCGGGCTGTTCGCGAAGGTGACCGTGTTCCAGGCGGTGATCGACTCCGGCACCGGGTGGCTCGCGGTGGTGATGGCGGTCAACGTGGTGATCGGGCTGTACTACTACCTGGCCTGGACGGCGCAGTTGTTCGCTCCCGCGGCACCCGGGGTGCCGGGCGCGGTCGGGGGCGCGGGGGAGTCGGGGCGCGCGGAGGGCTCGGGCGTCTCGGCCGGCTCGCCCGGCGGTGTCGACGGCGGTCGGACGCCGGCTCCATTGGTCGCCGCGCTGGTGCTCACGGGGGCGCTCGGGGTGCTGCTCTCGGTCGCGCCACAGCTTGTGCTGCACGTGCTCACCGTGCCGGGTCTACTCGGCTGACCTGCGGTTCCGGTCCCGGAGCGGGGGGTTACGCCCGCCTCGGGAGGGAACTCTGCGAGGCGTTGTCCCGTTGCGAAGGAAGAGACAACGGGCAGAGGGCGACAAGCCGGCGGATACCCCGCACGGACCCGCATTGTCACCCCTGGGACGCTTGCGAGAGGACTCTGCCGTGCACGGCCAGCACAACGGACTGAAGACCGCCGTACTGCTCGGCGGCATGTCGGCGCTCATCCTGGTCGTCGGCAGCTTCTTCGGTCGGACCGGGTTGATCATCGCCCTGTTCGTGGCCCTGGCCACGAACGGCTACGCCTACTTCAACAGCGACAAGATCGCGCTGCGCTCGATGCGCGCGCGACCGGTCAGCGAGGCGGAGAACCCCGAGCTGTACCGGATCGTGCGCGAGCTCTCCAACGACGCCCGGCAGCCGATGCCGCGCCTGTACATCTCGCCCACCGAGGCGCCGAACGCGTTCGCCACCGGCCGCAACCCGCGCAACGCGGCGGTGTGCTGTACGACCGGCATCCTGCGCATCCTGGACGCGCGCGAGCTGCGCGGGGTGCTCGGACACGAGCTGTCGCACGTCTACAACCGGGACATCCTGATCTCGTCGGTGGCCGGTGCGCTGGCCAGCGTGATCATGTTCCTGGTCAACTTCGCCTGGCTGATCCCGTTCGGCCGCAGCAACGACGACGAGGGGCCGGGCCTGTTCGGGATGCTGGCCATCATGATCCTGGGTCCGCTGGCGGCCAGTGTCATCCAGTTGGCGGTCAGTCGTTCGCGTGAATATCAGGCGGACGCCTCCGGGGCCCGCCTCACCGGAGACCCGATGGCGCTCGCGAGCGCGCTGCGCAAGCTGGACGCGGGCACGCAGGCGCTGCCGCTGCCGCCGGAGCCGAAGCTGCAGACCACCAGTTCGCTGATGATCGCCAACCCGTTCCGCCGGGGCGCGGGCGGGATGAGCAAGCTGTTCTCGACGCACCCGCCGATGGCGGAGCGGATCGCGCGGCTCGAGGCGATGGCGGGGCACTGAGGCGGGGCGCCGAGGCGGGGCGCCGAGGCGGCAGTCGGCCCGGCGGGTGCATTCGGTGGGCCGCCAGTCCTGCGGGGGACGTCAGCGGGCCCGGGGCGGGGTAGAACAAGTTCGTGAAAACTGTCCTGAACATCATTTGGCTCGTGTTCTCCGGCCTGTGGCTGGCCATCGGCTACGCCATCGCCGGCATCGTCTGCTTTCTGTTGTTCTTCCTCGTCGTCACCATCCCGTTGGGCATCGCGTCCTGGCGGATCGCGGCCTACGCGCTGTGGCCGTTCGGCCGCCGGGTGGAATGGCGTCGCGACGCCGGCACCGGGTCGATGCTCGGCAACATCCTGTGGATCGTGCTGTTCGGCTGGTGGCTGGCGCTCGCGCACCTGGTCACCGGCCTCATCCTGTGCGTCACCATCATCGGCATCCCGCTCGGGCTGGCGAACTTCAAGCTGATCCCGGTGTCGCTGACTCCGCTGGGCCGCGAGATCGTCTCGACCGACGACCCGATGCACGTGGGCGTCTGAGCGGGTCGGTTCGAGCGGGTTCGGGCCTCGGTGATCGCCCGTCGGGTGGTTGCTGAGCCCGGACAGGCCAATCGTGTGGTCTCGTACGAGGGAGACCGGAGCCAACCGCTCCAGCCGCGCTCCCGGTGTGTCGATATGTCCCGGTAGGCCCGGGTGGACGGAGAAGACACCCATCCCGGGAAGCAGACCCACACCGGGAAGCGCGGAGGTTGCCGTGGCGGCGACGGTCAGTGTCATCGTTCCGACCCGCGACCGCACGGCCCTGCTGGCCGATGCCCTGCGCAGCGTGGCCCTCCAGGGCACGCGGGACATCGAGGTCGTCGTGGTCAACGACGGCGGCGCGGACGTGGCGGGCGTGCTGCCGCTGGGCGTGCGGGGGATGACCGTGCGGTTGCTCTCCTTCCCGCGCTCGCGCGGCCCGGCGGCGGCGCGCAACGCCGGTCTGGAGATCGCCACCGGGCGGTTCGTCGCGTTCCTCGACGACGACGACATGTACCTGCCCGGCCATCTCGACCGGGCCCTGGCCGCCCTGGAGCGCACCGGCTCCGACGCCGTGTACGCGGACTGCATCCTCAGCGGCGACCGGGCGTCGCCGGGCGAGACACCGGGCAGCCCGTATCGCTACGACTTCCCGTACGACCCGGACATGCTCTCGGTGGCCAACTTCGTGCCGACCACCGCCGTGGTCGCCCGCAATCCCGCGCACACCGCGCCCGCGTCGTGGTTCCGCTTCGACCCGGAGTTGCCCCTCCTGGTCGACTGGTCGTTGTGGTTGCGGCTGGTGCACGATCGGGGCTGGTCGTTCGCCCGGCTGTCCGAGCCCGGCGTGGTCTACCACCGCGAACCCGCCGACTCCAGCCTGTCCGGCGGCGCGGCGGCCCGACTCGACTCGCTGGGCCGGTACGAGGACACCTACCGCACGATCATCGCCCGCTGGCCGGTCCCACCCACCGGCCGTGTCGCGCGCTTCCGCCGACACGCTTTGACCATGTTCGCGATCGCCCGGGAGCAACTGTCCACCGGCGCCCACCTGGCCCCGTTCGCCTACGAGGACGCCCTGCGCGTCCTGCACGCGGGCTTCACCGGCCGGCTGGAGGAGGACGCCGTACCCACCCGCCTGTCCGCCGTGCTGACCGGCGCCCACACCCCGACGATCGACGCGTGCGGGCCTCTGGTGGAGCGCGTGCAGCAGTAGGGCGGTTCCGGCTCGGGAACCCGATCGCGGCACGCGGACACCGCCCTCCTCGACTGCGCGAAAGAGCACAGAAAGGGCACAGCGAGGGCGGTGAATCCGCCGGCCGTGTCCGACCGGCGATCCGCCCTCGCCGTGCCCTCGACCCGTCACCCACCGGGCCCGCCACGATCCCGCCGCCGCAGGGTGGCGGCCTCGGTCAGCGGTAGTTCACGAACTGCAGCGCGAAGTCCAGGTCCTTGCCCTTGAGCAGCGCGATGACCTCCTGGAGGTCGTCCCGGTTCTTGGACGACACGCGCAGCTCCTCACCCTGGATCTGCGCCTTGACGCCCTTGGGCCCCTCGTCGCGGATGATCTTGGAGACCTTCTTCGCGTTCTCCTGGGAGATGCCCTCCTGGATCGACGCGAAGATCTTGTACTCCTTGCCGGAAGCCTTCGGCTCCCCGGCGTCGAGCGACTTGAGCGAGATGCTGCGCTTGATCAGCTTGCCCTGGAACACGTCGAGGATCGCGTTCACGCGCTCCTCGGAGTTGGCGCGCATCTCGATCTGCTCGCCGGTCCAGCCGATGTGCGCGCCGACGTTCTTGAAGTCGAACCGCTGCGCGATCTCCTTCGAGGTCTGGTTCAGCGCGTTGTCGACCTCCTGACGGTCGACCTTGGACACGATGTCGAAAGAGGAGTCAGCCAAGGCTCGGAATCGCTTTCTGTGGGATCTGAAGTGAGAGGGAAGGCAACCCCTCCAGCCTAGAGCGTCCCCCACGACCCGGACTCCGGCCGCGCCCACCCCGCCCGATCCGATACCGAGTGGCGAAGCACCCCGGGTGGTCCGCTATTGTTGTCCCGTCGCGCCGCAAGGCGCACACGGCGGGTTGCCCGAGTGGCCAAAGGGAGCAGACTGTAAATCTGCCGGTGTATGCCTACGTTGGTTCGAACCCAACACCCGCCACACCGTGAAGAAGGCCCCTGATCAGCGGAAACGCTGGTCGGGGGCCTTTGTCGTGTCCGGAGGCCGGCCGTTCGGCGGGTTGTGGGTGGTGGGCGGGTGGGGTGGGGTCGGCGGCATACTGCTGCGCTCGTGGGTTGTGGGTGGGGAGGGTGGCGGTGACTTCGGGGGCTGTGGTTCTTTATGGGCCGCCGGCGGCTGGGAAGGACACGGTCACGGCGGCTTTGTCGCGGTTGGACGGGGCGTTTGTTCACTTCCGGCGGTTGAAGGCCGGGCCGGGGCGTTCGTCCGGGTATCGCATGACGGATTCCCGGGTGTTGGCGGGGATGCGGCGGGACGGGTTGATCGTGCACGGCAACCGGCGTTACGGGGCGGAGTACGCGACGGACGTACCCGAGCTCGATCGGCTTACGGCACGCGGGTGTGTTCCCGTGGTGCACGTCGGACAGGTCGACGCGGTCTTCGCGCTTGCGGCGTATCCGGTGCACTGGACGCGGGTTCTGTTGTGGTGTTCGCGGGACGTCACCGCCGAGCGTTCGGTCGGTCGGGGTGATGTCGACGGTGATGCTCGGTTGCGGGTCTGGGAGGAGACGTACGCCGATCTGGAGGCGCGCCGCGAGGTGCGGTGGTCCGTGATCGTGCGGACCGATCGGACGTCGCCGGACGAGTCCGCGGCGCTGATCCGGCAGGCTGTGCGTGACCGGGCGCCGGATCGATTCACCCCGGCCCACCTGCTTCGAGGGGCCTCATGACCACGATCGGAATGCTTCATCCGGGCAGCATGGGCGCGGCGGTGGCGGGGGAGTTGACCGGCCGCGGGATCACCGTGTTGTGGTGTCCCACGGGTCGTGGTGCGGCGACCGCGGCACGCGCGGACAGGTTCGGTCTCGAACCCGTCGAGGAGCTCGACGAGTTGCTCGATCGCTGTGCCTGTGTGATCTCGCTGTGCCCTCCCGGGGCGGCGGAGGCGGTTGCCCGTTCGGTCGCCGAGCGGCGGTACGCCGGGTTGTACGTGGAGGCGAACGCGGTGAGCCCGGAGCGGATGGGGCGCATGGCCGCGCTGCTTGGCGCGGGCGGCGCCGCCGTTGTCGATGGAGGTGTGGTCGGGTCCCCGCCTTCGCCGACCCGGTCTCCTCGCCTCTACCTGTCCGGTGCGGGCGACGAGGTGGCTCGTGTCGCCGAGTTGTTCGCCGACACGAGGGTGCGGGTGCGAGCCCTTCCCGGCGGGATCGGGCAGGCGTCCGGGCTGAAGTTGTCGTTCGCGAGCTATCAGAAGGCGAGCAGGGCGCTTGCCGCCGTGGCGCATGCGATGGCGAGCGAATACGGCGTCGGGGCGGAACTGCTCGACATCGCCCGGGATCACTCCACGCGGCATCTCGCGGAGCCGGACTACATCGCGGATGCCGCCGCCAAGGCCTGGCGCTGGGAGCCGGAGATGAGAGAGGTCGCCGCGGCCCTGACGGCCGTCGGCCTGCCCGCCGAGATGGCCTTCGGCGCCGCCGACGTCCTCGCGCGGTGGGCGCCCGCGAAGGACACCGAACTCGACCCGACCGAGGCCATCGAGATGCTGCGCGACACCCCGTAGCGGCGGCATCCGTGGCCGACTCCCGCACCCGGCCCCGGTATTCGGCCCCGGCCCCGGCACCCGGCCCCGGCCCCGGCACCCGGTACCCGGTACCCGGCCCCCGGCACCCGCGCCGAACCCGCGCATCGGACCCGCCCATCCGCCCCACGTTCGCCCCGCCTCCGGCCCCGCATCCGGTCCCGCATCCAGCCCCCGAAATTCGGTACATCCGATCGTCGGCCAGGATGGAGCCACGACTACGACGGACGCGGCGGGGGAGCGGATGAGCGTGAGCGGTAACGACGAGCCGGTATCCCAGGGACCGATCGACTACCACGCGACCTCGCCGGGGATGCCGGTGGCCGCGTCCGTCCTGCTGCGCGATCGGCATGGCGGGCTGGTGGTGTTGGATCCCGGTCGCAAGCCGGGACTCGGCCTTCCGGGCGGGACGGCCGAGCCGGGGGAGGCTCCGCACGAGGCCGCCCGGCGTGCGGTGCGGGAGGTGTTGGCTCTCGACCTCACCGTCGGCCGGTTGCTCGCGGTGTGCACCTCGATGGCCGGGGCGTACGGCCGGGTCGTGCTCGACTTCCTCTTCGACGGGCCGACGCTGACCGACGAGCAGGTCGCCGCACTGGTCCCGGTCGACGCCGGGTCACACGCGGTGTACGTGCTCACGCCCGACCAGGCGCTGCCGCGCTTTGCCGGGCGGACTCGGCGGCGGGTGTCGGTGGCGTTGGAGGCGTACGCGTCGGGGGCGTGTCTGTACGTGGTCGACGGGCGCGAGTACCGGCCGGCCAAGGAGCGGGTGTGGCACGAGGACGAACCGATCCCGGCCGGGGCCCCGGTCCGCCGCGCGGCGGGCTGGCTGTTCGACCCGGAGGGTCGGGTTTTGCTGGTCGGTGACCCGGACGACGGGTACGCGCTGCCCGGCGGCGGCGCCGAACCGGAGGACGTGGACGCGCTCGCGACCCTGACGCGCGAGGTCGCCGAGGAGGCCAACGCGGTGCTGGGCAAGACCACCCACGTGGGCTATCTGTCCGACCCGGACGGCGGCGACGTCAGGTCCCGCAGCGCCGCCCGGATCGCCTCACTCGGACCGCTCGCCCCCGACCCGGCGACGGGATGGTCGTGGAGCCGCGCCCTGGTCACCCCGCGCCGAGCCGCCGCACTCCTCGGCGGTGGCTACGAAGCGCGCCTGCCCCAGGCGCTGGCCGCGCAACGCATCGCCCACGAACGCCTCGGCGTCCCGATCCTCGACGACGACAGCCGGGTGGACGTACCACCGGAGGGCGTCACGTTCGAGTAGGCGCGCGGAGCGGGCGCGGCCCGCACCGGCTGCCGGAACCGCGGGGGCCACGAGCGGTCCGGTGTGATCGGGCCGACCGTCGGGCGTACCTCGTCCGTCACGACGACCGGTCCGGTCGGGCGCGCTTCGGCGCGTCACCACGAGTCGGGCACGCCCGCCCGGTCACAACGACTGGTTCAGGTGCCGGCTCAGGTCGCCCACGTAGTCGGTGATCATGTGGCGCCGGGTGAAGCGCCAGGTTCCCTCGGGCCGTTCGAAGGTGTCGTGGTAGCGGCCGGTGAAGACGGGTTGGAGCGGGAAGTCGGGAAGTGCCTGGAAGACCGTCACGTAGCTGCGGCACGTTCCGGTGCCCGCCTCGTCGTCCACGTCCAGGATCAGGTTCGTGGTCACGTGCCGGGTGTGCGGTGTGCCGTTGTCGGGATAGCGGCGCGTCCACGCCTCGAACATCGCCCGGGCGGCGTCCGCCCCGGCCACCTTCAGGTCCTGGCCCTCGGCGGTGATCACCGCGTGCGCGAACAACTCGCCCACGCCCGCGTAGTCGCCGGCGTCGATGCGCTCGGCGTACAGCCCGATCAGATTCGGAATCGCGTGGTATCCGGACGACATGACGGCGACCTCTCGACCTCTCGACGCTTCGACCGACGGCCACGGCTCGACCCACGGCGCATCGCGTCCCGCAACGGAACGCAACGCGACTCGCAGCCCACCGCGTCCCGCGACGCACTACGACCCGCAGCCCGCCGCAGCCCGACCGCCCGACCGTAGCTGACGCAGCGTCAGATGTCTCGGCTCGAATGACTCGATCCAGCCCCGCCCGCCCCAGCCCCGCCTCAACCCCCGCCCCAGCCCCGCCTCAACCCCCGCCCCAGCCCCGCCTCAACCCCCGCCCAGTCCCGCCTCAAACCCCCCGCCGAATGTCCCTCGTCAACTCCAACAACTCCGCCTCACGATCCGCCCGCTCCCGAGGCCACCCGATCGCGTCCGGCCGGGTCTGCCACGGATGCGGTCCGGCCAAGGGCCGGTACTCCACCCCCAGCGCGTCCAGCCGAGCCAGGTGCGCCGACGTCAACCGCTCCGTGAACTCGGCGAAGTCGCCGGGCCCCGACCACACCGCCTCGGCGAACGCGCACAACCTCGGGAACGCCATGTAGTCGATCCGCCGGACCGAGTCCATGTGCTCGGTCCAGATCTGCGCCTGCCCGCCCAGCACTCGCGCGCCCTCCTCGGCCGTCAGCGCCGAGGGCACCGGCCGGAAGGCGTACACGTCCGCCAACGTCAACAACGGCCCGACCGGAATCGGCTCGTCCGCGCCCTCGCTCTGCCGGTAGTCGAAGTACACCGAGGTGTCCGGGCACGCCACCACCTCGAAGCCGGCCCGCGCCGCCGCGATCGTGCCGTGCTCGCCGCGCCAGCCGCCGATCAGCGCGTCCGCCGGCACCGCCGCGCCGCCCGCCAGGACCTCGTCCCAGCCGAACAGCCGCCGCCCCCGCGCGGCCAGCATCCTGGCCAGCTCGGCCACGAACCAGCCGCCGAGCGACCCCGGATCGGGGTGCCCCATCCGCTCCCACGGCCCGGTCGGCACCTCGTCGCCGCCCACGCACACGTACCGGGACGGGAAGATCGCGCACACCTCGGCCAGCACGTCGCGACAGAACCCCAGCGCCTCCTCGGTCGGCGCGAGCACCCCGTCGGACAACCCGCCCCACCGGGTGCGCACCCCCTCCACCGGCACCGCGCCGAGCGACGGATAGGCCGCCACCGCCGCCTGTACGTGCGCCGGCAGGTCGATCTCGGGCACCACGGTGATGTGCCGATCGGCCGCGTACGCGACGATCTCGCGCAGGTCCGCACCGGTGTAGTAGCCGCCGTGCGGACGTTCGTCGAACATCTCGTGCTGCCGCGATCCCCGCATGCTGCCCGTGCGCCACGCGCCCACCGAGGTCAGCCGCGGCCACCCCGGCACCTCGATCCGCCAGCCCTGGTCGTCGGTCAGATGCAGGTGCAGCACGTTCAACCGGTGCACAGCCATCAGATCCACGAAGCGCAACACGTCCTGCTTGGGCAGAAAGTGCCGGGCCACGTCCAGCATCACCCCGCGCCAGGCGAAGGCCGGCTCGTCCTCGATCACGCACACCGGCAGCGACCACCCGGCCGTGCCCACTCGCGCGCGCCGGAACGCGTCCGCCGGGAGCAGTTGGCGCAGCGTCTGCAGACCCGCGAACACCCCGGCCGCCGAACCGCCGCGCAGCTCGACGGCCGTCGCGGTGACCTCCAACCGGTACCCCTCGGCCGGCAGCGCGTCCGGGTCGAGCAGCAGCGTGATGCCCGGACCGGACCCCAGGAGGCATCCGGTCGCCGGGCCGAGCGCGCCGCGCAACCACGCCGCCTCGGCCGCCAGTTCCGGCGGATGGGTCACACCCGTGGTCGCGGTGGGGGTGAACGTGCCCGCGCCCGGGACGACCCGAGCCGGCCGCGGCAGCACGGACGTCGCCGGCGACGGCGAGGAGGAGGCGCCGGTCGAGGAGGACGAGGAGGTGGTCATGGAGGAATCAGTCCTTCACCGCTCCGCCGAGCCCCGAGACCAGGTGCCGCTGGACCAGCACGAAGAAGATCAGGACCGGAATGGTCATCAGGGTGGAGGCGGCCATGATGCCGCCCCAGTCGTTCTCGTCCGGCTTGAAGAACACCATCAGCGCCGCCGGCAGCGTCTGGTGGTCGGTGTCCAGGATGAAGGTCTTCGCGAACACGAAGTCGTTCCACGCGGTGATGAACGAGAACACCGACGTGGCCGCGAGCCCGGGCGCGACCAGCGGGAACAGGATCCGCCACAGGATGGTGAACCGGTTCGCGCCGTCGATCCGGGCGGCCTCCTCCAGCGATTCGGGGATCGCCTTGACGAAGCCGCGCAACATCCAGATCGCGAACGGCAGCGAGAAGGCCAGGTTGACCAGCATCAGCGAGCCCAGCGTGCTGAGCCCGAATCCGGGGGCCACCGTGCCGATGTCGCGGACCAGGAAGAACAGCGGGATGGTCAGCGCCTCGACCGGCACCATCTGGGCGACCAGGAACATCACCAGGATCGTCGTGCGGAACTTGAAGTTGAACCGGGTCAGCGCCACCGCCGCCAGGAACGACACCAGTCCGGAGAGTACGACCACCACGGTCGCCACGATCAGGCTGTTGAGGAAATAGCCGCCGAAGCCGCTGACCCCGAACGCGTCGCGGAAGTTGTCCAGCGTCGGATGCCACGTCCACGGCCGCGGGTTCACCGAGTTGATCTCGCCGTCCGGCTTGATCGCGGAGAGCACCATCCAGTAGAGCGGGAACACCGTCAGCAGCGCGACGACGATCGCGGTCGTGTTGGCGATCCGCCGGGACACCTTCCGGTTCCCCTTGGAGCGACGCGGCCCGACGGGGCGACGCGGCCGGTCGGGGCGAACGGCGGCGGCGCCCGACCCGGGAACCGCGGAGCCCGAAGAAGTGGACACAGTGCTCACAGCTCCTCCCCGGAGCGACGCAGCGCGCGGATGTAGAAGACCGTGACGACGAGCAGGATCAGCGTCATCAGCACGCCGATCGCCGCGCCCAGGCTGTAGTCCGAGGACGCGAACGCCTTCTGGTACGCGTACACGTTGAGCACCAGGTTCTGGCCGGCGATGCCGCCGCCCCCGGTCATCACGTAGATCTGGGTGAAGACCTTGAAGTCCCAGATGATCGACTGGATCACCACGATGGTCAGGATCGGCCGCAGGATCGGCAACATCACGTGCCGGAAGGTGGTCCAGGTGGACGCGCCGTCCAGCCGGGCCGCCTCCAGGACCGAGACCGGGATCGACTCGATGCCCGCGTACAGCGAGATCATCACGAACGGGAACGAGTGCCACACCACCACGACGCCGACCAGCGCGAACGCGGACCACTTGTCGTAGAACCAGTTGTGGCCCTGCATGCCCAGGACCTCGTTGACCAGGCCCAGGTTGGTGTCGAACAGGAACATCCACACCGTCGAGCCGGTCATCGCCGGGGCCGCCCACGCGCCGAGCGCGGCGAACATCAGCAGCAGCCGCGGCCATTTGCCGATCCGGGTCAACAGCACCGCGAGCGCCGCGCCGACCGCGAGGGTGGCCACCACACAGGCCGCCGCGAAGATCACGGTCTGGGTCAGCACGTCCCAGAACTGGTCGTCGCCCAGCAGGGTCGAGTAGTTGTCGAAGCCGACGAACTCCGCGACCTCGCCCGCCGAGGCCTGCGGCTGCCCGAACTTCAGGAAGGAGAGCAGGCCGAGCTGGTAGAGCGGGTAGCCGAACAGCGGGATCAGGACGACCGCGGAGGGCAGCAACAGCCACAGCGGCATCCACGAGCGGCGCCGCCCGGGCCTCGTCTTCTTCGCGCCGCCGCGCGGGCGGACCGGGGCCGAGGCCGGCCGGTCCGCCCGCGCGGGCGTGGTGGTCGTGGTCACCGTGCTACTTCCCGGCGAACGCGTTGTCGATCGCGGTCTTGGCCTCGCCCGTCGCCCCCGGGACGTCGGACTTGCCGGTGACCACCTTCTGGAACATGGTCGGCACCACGGACTGCGAGTCGATCTTGGCCCACGCGGCGTCCTTGGGCACGAACTTGGTGCCCGCGTTCAGGGTGTCGATGAACGGCTTGAGCCACGGGTCCTTGGCCACCACGTCGCCACGCGCCGAGGCGAGTGTGGGCAGGTTGCCCATCGCGTCGAACATCTGGAGCTGGTACTTCTTGCCGCCCAGGATCTTCATGAAGTCGACCGCGAGTGAGCGGTGCTGCGAGGACTTCATCACGCCGAGGTCGTTGCCGCCGGAGAAGGCCGGCGCGATCGAGCCCGGGGCGTTGCCCGGCAGCGGGACCACCGCGTACTTGCCCTTGGCCACGCCCGCCTCGACCGCGCTGCGCGAGGAGTTGGGCAGGATCGCCATGCCCGCGGTGCCGGCCGCGAAGGCCTCCACGGTCTTGCCGCCGGTCAGGTCGGCGCACTGCTGGGGCGGACAGATGTCCTTGGAGAACAGGTCGGTGTACGCCTTGACGCCCGCCTGCGACTGCGGCGAGTCGATCGAGGCCGCGTACTTGCCGCCCTGCTGGGTGGCGATATCGCCGCCGTTGGCCCACAGGAAGGGCAGACCGCCGAAGGTGTACTTGCCGCCGACCGCGATGCCGAACATGTCCGGCTTGGCCGCGCGCACCTTCTTCGCGGCGTCGACCAGCTCGGCGTACGAGGTCGGCGGCTTCAGGCCGAGCTCGGTGAACACGTCCGTGCGGTAGTACAGCGAGCGCAGGCCCAGCCACCACGGCAGGCCGTAGGTCTTGCCGTCGACCAGCGTGGTGTCCTTGAGGTCCTTGGGCAGGTCGCCCGCCTCGGACCAGTTGCCCAGGTCGGCGGAGATGTCCGCGAGACCGCCGGCCTGGACGTAGCCGAACAGGTCGGTGTTGCCGAACTCGACCACGTCCGGCGCGCTGTTCGGATCGTTGAACGCGCCCTTCATCTTCTCCGCGCGCGGGCCGGCGTCGGTGGGTATGTAGCCGAGCTCGACGTTCACCTTCGGGTGCGCGGCCTTGAACTCGGCGACGGCCGCGTTGACGACCTTCTCCTTGGGCCCGCGGTTCGCCTCGTCGTACAGCCACACCTTGAGCGTGCCGGTCTGTTCGTCGGCGGACTTCGACTTGGACGCCGTGCCCGGCGCGCACGCCGCCAGCGCGATGCCGGCCACTGCGACGGCGGCCAAACTCCGGATCTTCACGACAATTCCTCCTGCGGCGAGGCAGGCCGGAGCGATCGCGGGGATGCCGCGACCCGAGGGTCGGCCTGTACGTCTGGACGTCTGCATCAATCGACACGAACGGGCCGCAAGGGGGGAAACATCCGGTGCGGCGTGAGCGGGACGTTAGAAAGCGGCGCCGCGTTCCGACAAGGCGTCCCGCCGAACGTTGTGCACTGCAAAATGGTGTGCTGCGAAAGTGGCACCGAGCGCTCACGGACACGTAACGTCCCTGCTCGGTCGATCCGTCGGCCATCCGCAGGACACCGCCCGTTCCGACCGGCTCGGACGCGAGGGACCACGAAGGGCAGGGAGGGCTCGCATGTACGACGTACTGCTGCGCGGCGGGCAAGTGCTCGACGGCACCGGCGCACCCGCCTTCCGGGCCGACGTCGCGATCACCGGCGACCGGATCGCCGCGATCGGCCGCCTGGACGGCGCCCGGGCCGCGACCGAGCTCGACGCGAGCGGCCGGTACGTGGCGCCCGGCTTCGTCGACGCCCACGTGCACGGCGACGCCGCCGTGCTCGACCCCGACGTCCAGCTCGCCGCGCTGCGCCAGGGCGTGACCACCTTCGTGCTCGGCCAGGACGGCCTGTCCTACGCCCCCGCCACCCCCGCCGCGCTGGCCTACGCGACCCGCTACTTCGCGGCGATCAACGGCACCCACCCCGGCCTGGGCGAAGGTCCGGTCTCGGTCGCCGACCTGCTCGACACCTACGACCGCAGCACCGCGGTCAACACCGCCTACCTCGTGCCGCACGGCACCGTCCGCTACAGCGCGCTCGGCCCCACCGCGCGCCCCGCGGACGCCGCCGAGCTGGCCGCGATGACCAAGGCCGTCGAACAGGGCCTGGACGAGGGCGCGTGCGGCCTGTCCACCGGCTTGGAATACGTGCCCGGCCGCTACGCGGACACCGCCGAGCTGGCCGCCCTGCTCGCCCCCGTCGCGGCCCGCGGCCTGCCGCACGTCTCGCACATGCGCGGCTACGAGGGCGCCGCGGGACCGGCCATGCGCGAGATGCTCGACGTGGCCCGCGCGGCGGGCGTGGCCACCCACGTCTCGCACTACCACGGCCCGGCCGAGGAACTGATCGCGATGGTGGACGCGGCCCGGTCCGAGGGCCTGGACCTCACCTACGACGCGTACCCCTACCTGCGCGGCTGCAGCATCCTGGCGATGGTCGCGCTGCCCCGCGCGCTGGACGATCCCGATCCCGACCGGGTGGTGGACGCACTGGCCCGACCGGCCACCCGACGCCTCCTGGCCGACGAGGTGGACCCGGCCCTGTGGCCCCGGATCACCCTCGCGCACGTGCCCGCCGCCGACTTCCGCTGGGCCGAGGGCCGCCGCCTCGTGGACGCCGCCGCCGAGGCCGGCGCGAGTCCCGCGGAATTCTGCGCCGACCTGCTGATCGCCACCGACCTGGTGGCGAGCGCCGTGTTCGACCAGCCGCCGACCAACAGCGACGAATCGGTCCGCGCGCTGCTGCGCCACCCCGCACACATCGGCGGCTCCGACGGCATCTACATCGGCGGCAGCCCGCACCCGCGCGGCTGGGGCGCGTTCGCCCGACTGCTCGCCCGACACGTGGTCGAACTGGGCGACTGGACCTGGGAACAGGCCGCCGTGCACCTCGCGTCGCACCCGGCCCGCCGCTTCGGGCTGACCGACCGGGGCCTGCTCCGGGTCGGCCTGGCCGCCGACATCGCGGTGATCGACCCGACCCGGGTGGCCGACCTCGCCGACTACGGCGACGCCCGCCGACCCGCCGCCGGCATCGACGACGTCCTGGTGGCCGGTGTCCCCGTACTCTCGTCCGGAGCCCTGACGGGCAACACGCCCGGGCGCCCGGTCGGACCGTCCTGAGGACATGCCAGTGAGCACTCACGAGCACGAGCGCGGCGCCCACGAGTCGCCGAGCGAGCCCCGCGGCGGACCGCGCGGCGAGGACCGCCCGCCGGCGGCGCGCAACCAGTCCGCGTCGCTGCGCCGCGCACTCGCCGTCCTGGAGGAGGTCCGCGACCACGCGGGCGCCGAGGGCCTGAACCTGACCGAACTCGCCGACACGCTCGGCCTGTCCAAGAGCACCGTGCTGCGCCTGGCCCAGCCGCTCCTGGACACCGGGCTGCTCGCCCGGGACCGCCGGCACGGCCACTTCCGGCTCGGCCCCGGCGCGCTCGCGCTCGGCCAGGCGTACCTGGCCGGCATCGACCTGCGCACCGCCGCCGCCGAGGAGGCGCACCGGCTGATGCGCGAGGCGGGCGGCACCGTGCACCTGTGCGTTCCGGACGCGCCGCACATCGTCTACATCGACAAGGTCGAGAACGAGACCGCCGTGCGGATGGCGTCGCGGATCGGCAGCCGCGCGCCGATGTACTGCACGGCCGTGGGCAAGGCGATGCTCGCCTGGCTGCCCGAGGACGTGTTCGCGCAGGTGGTCGACGCTGGCCTGCCCACCGTCACCGCCCGCACCCTCACCGACCCGGTGCTGCTGCGTACCGAACTGGCCCGGATCCGCAACCGGGGCTACTCGGTGGACGATCGGGAGAACGAGCCCGAGGTGCGCTGCGTCGCAGCGCCTATCTTCGATCACAACGACGTCGTGGTCGGAGCGCTGTCGGTCTCCGGTCTCACGTCCCGCGTCACCGCCGCGCGGGTCCGCGAGCTGGGACCCGCCGTCGCGGGGGCGGCCCTCCGTGTATCGCGCACCCTGGGAGCGACCCGATGACCCTCGACTCATACACCAAGGGCACCTGGCTGCCGTATGAGGAACTCACCGACGACGAACTCGGTGCCGCCGAACACAGCCTGTTCGACGGGCCGTTCACGTGGCCGGTGATGGTCGCGCGCAAGTCCGCGCTGATCGCGAACGTGGCCACGATGAGCGAGTACACCGCGCGGCACGGCGTGTTGTTCGCGCCGCACGGCAAGACCACCATGTCGCCCGAGCTGTTCGCCGAGCAACTGGCAGCCGGTGCCTGGGGGATCAGCGTGGCGACCGCGAACCAGGCGCTGGCCGCGCACCGGTTCCGGGTGCCCCGGATCCTGATCGCCAACGAGGTGCTGGACGAGAAGGTGCTGCGCTGGGCCGCCACCCGGCCGGACCTGTTGTTCTACGTGGACTCCCGGGCCGGCGTCGAGGTCGCCGCGCGGGCGCTGGCGGCGGTGCCCGGCGGGAAGTTGTCGGTGCTGGTCGAGCTGGGCCGCCCGGGCGGGCGGGCCGGCTGCCGCGACATCGCCGAGGGCGTCGAACTGGCCCGGGCCGCGGCCGAGGTGCCGGGGCTGACCGTGGCGGGCGTGGCCGGCTACGAGGGCGGCCTGCCGGACGCCGCGGCGGTGTCGGACTGGATGCGCGAACTGGTCGGGCTGGCCGACGCGATCGCCGACCTGGTGCCCGGGACGCCGATCGTCTCGGCGGGGGGCAGCGCCTGGTTCGACGCGGTCGTGGACGTGCTCGCGCCGGACGGCAAGCCGCTGCCGGACCGCACGATCATCCTGCGCAGCGGCGCCTACGTCTCGCACGACGACGGCTTCTACACGCGCGTGACGCCGTTCGCCAGGCACCCCGAGGAGGGCTCGCTCGCGGCCGCCCTGGAGGTGTGGGCACAGGTGCTCTCCGCGCCCGAACCGGGTCTGGCCGTGCTCGGCGCGGGCCGCCGGGACGTGCCGTTCGACCAGGACCTGCCGACTCCGCTGCGGGTGCGCGCGCTGGACGGGACGATGCGCGAAGCGGGGGAGGCGCGCGTGGTCAAGCTGGACGACCAGCACGCGTACGTCGACCTCGGCGGGACCACGATGGCCCCGGGCGAGCTGGTCTGCCTGGGTATCTCGCACCCCTGTACGGCGTTCGACAAGTGGCGCGCGGTGCCGGTGGTGGACGACGACCATCGTGTCGTGGACGTGCTGAACACCCACTTCTGAGCCCACCGCTCGGCTCGCCGCGCCGGCCACCCGACCCTCGATCCGCGGCCGAGCCGTCCCGAATCCGAAACCCGACCCGACTCCGAACCCGAGCGCGACGCCGGCTCGGAACCCGACCCCGAATCCGATGCCACCGATGACGCGAATCACGCGAGAGGACATCATGACCGCCGAACCCCGGGAAGCCCCGGACGTGGTCACGCTCGGCGAGACCATGGTGCTGCTCACCGCGCCGCACATCGGCCCGCTGCGGCACGCTCGCACACTCGACGTCGCCACCGGCGGGGCGGAGAGCAACCTGGCCATCGGGATCACCCGACTGGGCCGGCGGGCCGCCTGGATCGGTCGGGTGGGCGACGACGAGTTCGGTCGGTTGGTGCTGACCGTGCTCGGCGGCGAGGGGCTGGACACCCGCGGCGCGGTGGTCGACCCGGACGCGCCCACCGGATTGATGGTCAAGGCGCGGCGCACCAGCGCGGCCACCGACGTGCGCTACTACCGTGCGGGCAGCGCCGGTTCGCGGTTGTGCCCGCAGGACGTGGATCCCGCGCTGGTGCGCTCGGCGAGGATCCTGCACGTCACCGGCATCACCCCCGCGCTGTCCACGACCGCGCGCGCGGCGGTCCGCGCGGCCGTGGCCGAGGCGAACGCGGCCGGCGTCCCGGTCTCGCTCGACCTGAACTACCGCAAGGCGCTGTGGTCGGCCGAGGACGCGGCGACCGAACTGCGCGCGCTGGCCGCCGGCGCGGACATCGTGTTCGCCACCGAGGACGAGGCCCGCCTGGTGCTCAAGGCGCCGGAGCACACCCCGGTGCTCGACCTCGCGCGCGAACTCGGTGCGCTGGGCCCCACCCAGGTGCTGCTCAAGCAGGGCTCGCGCGGCGCCGTCGCGCTCGTCGACGGCCGGCCGCACGAGGTGCCGCTGCACCGGGTCGACGCGGTCGACCCGGTGGGCGCGGGCGACGCGTTCGCCGCCGGTTATCTCGCCGAACTGGTCGAGGGCGGCTCGGTCGCCGCCCGAGTGGCCACCGCCGCCGCGGCCGGCGCGTTCGCGGTCACCGTGCCCGGCGACTGGGAGGGCCTGCCCCGCCGGGACGAACTGCGGCTGCTGCACCAGGACGACGCGGTCGTCCGCTGAGCCGCCCGCTCACCTACTGTCCACAAGCACGAACAATGCGATCAAGGAAGCGAACTCCCATGGCACACAAGGAAATCCGCACCGACGCCGCGCCCAAGCCGGGCGGCACGTACTCGCAGGGCATCGACGCCGGCGACTTCGTCTACACCGCGGGCATGGGCCCGATCGACCCGGCCACCGGCGCGACCGTGGGCGACGACGTGGCCACCCAGACCCGCCAGGTGCTGGACAACCTCAAGGCCGTGCTGGCCGAGGCCGGCCTCGACTTCAGCCACGTGGTCAAGGTGACCACCCACCTGGAGCACCTCAAGCGCGACTTCGCCGGATACGACGAGGTCTACCGCGAGTACTTCACCGCGCCGTACCCGGTGCGCACGACGGTCGGCTCGGACCTGATGAACATCCTGGTCGAGATCGACGTGGTGGCCCGCCGCCCGTGATCTCGGGCCGCGCGGTCGGTCACAGCGGCTGGAGGAATTCCAGCCGGTTGCCCACCGCGTCCTGTGCGTAGCACCTGCGGTGGCCGGGGAACTCGCCGTCCGGGACGACCTCGGTGCCGTTCGCGGTGAGTCTGGCCATCACGTCGTCCAGGTCGGTGACCAGGATGCCGGGATGCGCCTTGCGCGCGGGTCGGAAGTCGGCCTCGACACCGAGGTGGATCTCCAGCGTGCCGGCCCGCACCCACAGGCCGCCGCGCGCGGCCAACACCGGCGGCTTGGCCACCTCGGTCATGCCCAGGACGCCGAGGTAGAAGGCACGGCACGCGTCCTCGCTGCCGGCCGGGATGGCGAGCTGTACGTGGTGCAGGGCGTAGGTCGTCATGCGCGGATGCCTACCCCGGCGCCGCGCCGCACCGAACCCCGGTTCGAACCGACGACCCGATGAACCGACGAACCGATGAAGGCCGGTCCGAAGCCGGGGAGCCCCGGCCGGCCGCCGGGCGCCGGTTCCGATCCGCCCCGCCGGTCGTCGCGGCACACGACGCGGCCCCGCTCGATGCGTGGAAGAACGCACCGAGCGGGGCCGAAGTGTTCGTCAGCCGATGTCGACGTCAGCCGCCGTTGATGCAGGTGTTGCCGATGGTGGGGTTGAGCGCCGCGATGATGTTCACGGTGTTGCCGCACAAGTTGACCGGGACGTGAACCGGAACCTGGATGTTGTTGCCGGAGAGCACGCCGGGCGAGCCCACGGCCGCGCCGTCCGCCTCGGAGCCGGCCATGGCGGGCCCGGCAGCGCCCGCGAGAGCGGCGCCCACGGTGGCGGTCAGGACTGCGGCCTTGGCGATACGCGACATCTTGTGTCGGTCCTTTCGGTTCGTACAGGTCCCACCCGCGGCGGGTGGATCCTGAACAACGCGCCAACCTGCCGTCGGATACGGCGACACGGCCGAACGAGCGGTCGCGATCGGTGAAGTTACGCCGGATGGGCGGCGGCGCGCAGCCGCAGAGCCAGTTCCTGGGCCACCTGCGCGAGTTCCGCGGGCGCGGTCGCGGCCAGCGCGCACAACACGTCCGCGGACGCCTCGGCGACCGCGCGCGGCACCGCTACCGGCGCCAGCGCGTCCAGCATCGAGCGGGTACGCGCCGCGACCGGCGCGGGTTCGGCCGGCTGCGACACCGGGCAGGCCGAGATCGGCGCGCCGGCGGCCGTACCGCCGGCCGTGGCGCCGGGATCCCCTTCCGGCCCGGGACCGGGAATCAGGCTGCGCAGACCTCGGGGTGCGGCGGGCACTGTCATTCCACGCAAGTTAGTCCAAGCGCCGCCCCGAGTTTGCCTCTCGGGCGCGATATTCGGCCATCGAAGGCGGATTTCCCCGGGGTTTCATCCTGGCGGGTGACGGCGCTGTCGGAATCGGCGGCTAACGTTCCCGCCAACCTGGTCACCGGCGCCGAGCGCCTTGTGCCGCTTGGCATTTGACGGGGTGTCACCGACATTCGCGAAGAGCTGTGGAGGGAACGATCGTGGGATGGATCCGGGCGGGCGACTATGAGGTCGCCGTGCAGGACGGCAAGGTGGTGTGCCGCAATGCCAAGGGGCGGCAACTGAAGTCGGTGCCCGGGAAACTCGCCGAGGACCCGGCCGTGGTGGGCCTGCGACAGCTCGTCGAGTGGCTGGAGCGGCACGACCGCTCGTGCCAGGACGCGGTCGAGCGCTGGATGATCGGCTCGCTCCCGGTCCCGGTCGCGGTGTTGTCCCGGGTGTGGCCGGATCCGTCCTGGCAGCGGGTACTGCGCGATCTGGTGGTCACCGCCGACGGCGCCGACGTGGCCGGATTTCTGCGCGGCGCGGACCCCGAGCGCGGCGTCGGCATCGTCGACCCCGACGGCGACACCGTCTACCTCGACGCGCGGACCGTGCGGATCCCGCACCCGGTGCTGCTGGAGGACTTGGAGGACCTGCGCGAGTTCGCCGTCGAACTGGGCGTCGAGCAGCGGGTGCAGCAGCTCTACCGCGAGGTGTGGCACCGACCCGCCGACCTGGACGGCACCCGCAGCGGCATCGAGGAGTTCTCCGGCGGGCGCTACGACCAGTTGCGCTTCCTGATCGGCCGGGCCACCCAACTGGGCTACCAGGTGCGCGGCGGCCAGGCCGTGTGCGCGGTGCTGGACGGCGACCGCGAGGTCGAGGCCCGGATGTGGCTGGGCGACTACGACGGCTACGAATCGACCGAGACCGGCTCGGTCACCTGGACCGAGGGCGGCAGCACGCTGACCCTGGACCGGGTTCCGCCGGTGGCCTGGTCGGAAGGCATGCGCATGGGCGCCGCGCTGTACGCGGGCCGCACGATCGAGACCACGGAGGAAGCGGCATGAGCACCACCCCCGACCCGTCCCGCGTGCTGCTGGACGCCGGCGGCATCCTGCCCGCCGGCACCCTGACCGGCGACGACATCGACACGCTCACGGTGCGCACCTACCTGCACCCCGCGTTCGAGGACCGCCCGATCGTCCGGCTGGTCCCGGCGACGCTGGGCGAGGCCGAGGACCTGGCGCTCGGATTCCTGGGCCTGGCCCGCGAACAGGACGCGCCCGAGGTCGGCCAGGTCCGCCGCGAGGCGCTCGGCTTCCCGGCCTGGGCCCTGGTCAACGACCCGGCGAACGGCCACCACGCGCTGGCCCTGGTCCGCGACATCGAGCGGCTGGACCGGCAGGCCAAGACCAAGCCCGGCGCGGCCAAGGACGGCTTCGACCAGCTCGCGACCCGACTGGGCCGGGCCGTACCGCACTTCCTGCCCACCTTCCACGAGCAGGCCGCGCGGATCTTCCTCAAGCACGACAACACGACCTACGCGTCCGCGTTCTTCGGCAAGGCCCGCGAGGCCGAGCGGGTGCACAACCTGCCGATCGAGGAGGAGCGGCTGCGCGCGGTCTTCCTGGAGTTCGCCTTCGCCGGCGCGCTGACCGCCAAGGCGCTCAAGGAACACGCCAAGGCACTGTCCGCGCGGCTGGGTCCGATCGAGGCATGGGCGCAGTTCCGCCAACTCGCGGTCGAGCGCTGCACCGCGGGCATGCCGCCGTACGCGGGCCTGGCCGAGGACGCCCGCGCGTTGATCCGCGCGGCCGGCGGCGACCACACCGCCGAGGAGCACGCGCTGCTGCGCGAACTGCTCGCCACGCCCGCGATCGGCCGCGCGCCGCTGTCCTTCTGGAAGGTCAACCGCAAGCCGATCGCGGCGCTGGCCGCCGCCGAGCCGGAGATCCGGGTCCGGCTGCTGGAGATCCTGCCCACCCCCGGCGGCTCGACCCCGGACGCCGAACTCGACGATCTGTGGCTCGACCTGCTCGCCGAAGCCGGAGTCCTGGATCTGCTGGTCGGCGGCGACCTGGTCGCCGGCGCCCGGGCCCAATGGGTCACCCGCTGGTCCACGCACCGGCAGCGCGGCTGGCGCTACAACGCGCGCAGCGAGCGCACCGCGAAGCTGCTCGCCGAGATGGCCGACGCGCTGCGCGCCGAGGCGGTGCCGGTCGACCTGTTCAGTGGCAACGGCTGGCGCTCCAGCGTGGACATCGACCTGCTCGACACGGCCCTGTCCGAGCGCATACCGCTGGCCGACCCGGACCCCAAGGGTTCGATCGACCTCGGCGAATGGTGGAACGACCAGGAACCGGGCCGCAGCGAACTGGCCCACGTCGCCGCGGACGAGCGCTACACCGCCCTGCTCCAGGCCGCGATCGGCGGCCTCAAGGGCAACCACCACGCGGCCACCGCCGCGCACCCGGTGCTGCGCGGTGTGCTCGCCCGCTGGCTGACCGAGCAGGGCGCCCGGGTCACCTCGGCGGCCGGCCTGCCCACCGTCGAGCACGAGTTCAAGGTACTGAACGAGTTCCGCGAGGTGGTCGAGGACGTCACCCCGGACCTGGTCTCCCGGATCCGCGCGTTCGACGCCGTCGCCCTGCTGACCACCACGCTGCGCGCCGGCGTCTACGACGAACTCGGCTGGCCCGCGCTGGAGGAGGCGATCGACCTCTTCGGCCGCAAGAGCGAGATCCGGGTCGACGAGGCGTGGCCCGCGCTGGTGCTCTCCTCCGACAAGCGCGCGGTCGTGGTCGGCCCCGAGGGCATCCTGCTCGACCACGAGCCGCGGCTGCCCAAGGAGCGCATCTCGTGGCAGCGCCCCGCCTTCCGCTATGTCGACGGACAACTCCTGGTCGCCTGGTACAACAAGGAGTACGACTGGGAGGCGTACTGGTCCGGGCGCCCGACCGAGACCTTCCCGCTCACCGGCGAGAGCCCCAACGGCGGCTCGGACGCCAACTCGATGCTCTCCCTCGCGCTGCCCGACGGCGGCCGCACCACCGGCGGCCGGCCGCTGTACGCGGGCGACACCAAGCTGCCGCCGCGCCGGGGCGTGCTCACCGACGGCACCACGCACTGGTCGCTCGACTTCGACCGCAGCGACCGCAAGTGGACCGAGTACGACCCGGCCACCGGCACCCACGGCCGGGTCTCGCTGCCCGCGCCGTTCGCCGCCGCGGTCGCCGACGGCGGCGCGTTGGTGGCCGACCGATGCGAACTGCTGCCGCTGCTGCCCGGGCTGGAGAACACTCCGCTGGGCACCGACGGCACACTGCTCGGCCACTGGGTCCGCGTCGACGGGGACACGATCACCGCCGGCTCCGTGGACGGCCGCACCGTCGGCGCGCCCGTGCGCAACCGGCGGCACTGGGACAACACGCCGCAGGAGGTGCCGATCGGCGCGCTGCGCCTGCCCGGCGGCGCGGCCCCGACGGCGGTCGTCGAGAGCGGCGGTAAGGCGACGCTGTGGGCCGGCGACGTGCTGCTCGGCCAGTGCGGCCAACGGGGCGGCGTCGGCGACCTGGCCCTGGGCAGCCGGATCGTCCCGCCGCCGGCGTTCTGGCACGCACTGCGCCCGCGCGACGAGGCCGGCTCGCTGGCCCTGCGCGCGCTCACCCCCGAGCGGGCCGCCGAACTGGTTGCCGAGGTGCACGCGGACCACGAGCGGGCGATGGCCGAGTACGCGATCGCCAAGAAGTCCGAGGACAAGAACAAGCCGAGCCGACCCGACGCCGTGCGGATCGAGCCGGTGCGCCGACTGCTGCCCGAGATCGGCCACGCCGGACTCGTGCGCTGCGTCGCCGGGCTGGCCGCGGACACCTCCCGACTCGCCCGCAGACTCCGCGACTTCGGCAAGGTCACCGTCAAGGAGCGCAAGGCCCGCGTGGTGCCCACCGGCCCCGCGCACGGCCAGGACGCCGAACTGCACCCGGCCCTCGCCGGGATCGCGCGCAACGGCGGATACCGGCACTACGGCACAAGCCCGGCCGCGTGGACCACGATGAACCACATCACCGCCGTGGCCGCGATGCTGGCCCGCACCGACGGCCCGGCCGAGTGGACCACCGAGTCCGACCGGCTCACCGATCCGCACATGTCCTGGCACGAACTGCTCGACCACCGCGCCGCGATGCTCGCCCGTGCGCTGTCCCCGTTCACCTCCGAGGAGCACCGCGCGTCGCTGCTCGTGGCACTGGAGGCGCTCGCCGCCGGCCCGCTGGGCACACCCGCCGGGACGCTGCGCTCGGTCACCCTGTGCGAGCCCAGCCGCAAGAAGAACAAGGACAACAAGCGCCGGGGCCGGGTGATCCGCCGCGGCGACCGCACCATCGTGATCCTGGACAGCCAGTACACCTACGGCAACGACAAGGAGCACTGGACCGCGCTCGACCACGACCCCTCGGGAACGTTCGCGGCGATCGACGGCTTCACCACCCACGAGGAACACCGCTACGTGGAGCCGATGTCCCCGGAGCGGGTCGCCGCCGTGGTGCGCGGGATCCGCGAACACGGTCCGCTGACCTGGCGGCCGGAGGCGGTCACCGCTCTGATGGAGGGCACTGGCCTGGGCCGGGCCGAGGCGAGCCTGTTGCTGACCGGACTGACCGCCGGCGACCTGGACAAGGACCAGCGGGCCCTGCTCCGGCTCAAGGTGGCCGAGATCGACAGCGCACGCTCGCAGCTGGACCGGCTGGAGGGCAGCGCGCGGGCCGGCGTGCTGGGCGCGCTGATCCCCGAACGCCCGGAGGACGTGCACACCCTGTGGACGACGGGCCACGACATCGAGGCCGGCTGCCGCGCCTGGAACACCGCGTTCGGCCGGGTGCTCCGGTTGCCCGAGGACGTCGCGGCGGACGTCCGGGGCCTGTCCGCCGGATCGTTCGAGAGCGTGCTCACCCCGGAATCGTGCAAGTGGATCACCGGCACCTCCACCCACACGGTGGACAAGGACGGCCGCCTGCGCGCCTCCGACAGCGAGGCGGTGCCCAGCGGCCACGGCCTGAAGGCCACCGTGACCGCGCTCGCCTGGCTCGCCTACCGGCTGCCCTACGGCGATCCGCTGCGCGCGCACCTGCCGCACGTGCTCGGCCTGCTGCGCACCCGACTGGCCGACCCGGGACTGGTGTTCGACCTGGACATCGAGTACGCCGAGCGCGGCAACACCGCGGCCCTGCTGCGCGAGGCGGTCGGACTGCCCGCCACCGGCGGCAGCGACCCCGACGGCATACTCCGGCTCGAGGACCGCTTCTGGCTCCGGCCCTGGTACGGCGAGAGCGAATTCGCCGAGGTCCGACCCGCCGGCTTCACCGGTGCCGACGACCCGTGGTTCGACCGGCTGATCGCGCTCCGCGGCGCCGCCGACTCTGCCGGCCTCAAGTCCTTCCGCCGGATCCTGGACCCGGCCTTCGAGGAACTGCTGCGCGCCGACGGCCCGCCCGGCATCCAGCAGGACCCGGCGTACTCGGTACCCGACCTGGTCGCCGAGGTGGCCAAGACGCACGGCATCGGCGAGGACGCGGCGGTCCTGTACCTGCAACTGCTCGCCCTGCCCGACCCCACCGACCGGCACGTCGCCCGCTGGACCGGCTGGAAGCCCGCGCGCCTGAAGAAGGCCCGCACCGAACTCGCGGGCACCGACCTGGTGGTCGAGGCCAAGCGCTCGCGCGCCGGCCGCACGCTGTTCCTGCCCGGCGGCTGGAGCGCGCTCAAGGCCCCCGCACTGCCCGTGGAGACCTGGAAGGAAGGGCTGTACGCGACGCCCACCCACACCACGATCGTGCCCGAATGCCCGGTGCCCGAACTGTTCCACCGGGCCTGGCGACGGGTGCAGGACGGCGATGCGCCAGGCTTCGAACAACTCGTCACCCGCACCACCCGGAAGGGCCGCCGCTGATGGCAACCGCAACCGCAACCGAATCCGCCGCGAGCGCGCGCCAGATACAACCCCCCGAGGACCTGTACGCGAGCGAACTCGCCTTCCTGGCCGCCTACGACCGCGGCCCGCGCCCGCCGGCCTGGCGGCTGACCCCGCGCGCCGTGGTCACCTTCGTGATGGGCAGCGGCGACGAACTCAAGCTGCCCGAACCGGTCGACGGTTTGCCGCGCACCCTGACCATCGGCGCCAAGTTCGTCGGCGAACGCGCCCTCGTCGAGCGCTGCGTGGTCACCCTCGCCGGCGAACGCGGCCTGCTCCTGGTCGGCGAGCCCGGCACCGCGAAGTCGATGTTGTCCGAACTGCTGGCCGCCGCCGTGTGCGGCACCAGCGGGCTCACCGTGCAGGGCACCGCGGGCACCACCGAGGACCAGCTCAAGTACGGCTGGAACTACGCGCTGCTGCTCGCGCAGGGCCCCAGCCGGGGCGCCCTGGTGCCCTCGCCGGTGCTCACCGCGATGACCACCGGCGGGGTGGCCCGGATCGAAGAGGTCACCCGCTGCCTGCCCGAGGTGCAGGACGCGCTGGTGTCGCTGCTCTCCGAGCGCCGGATCGCGGTGCCCGAACTCGCGGGCGGCACCGACGCGCAGGTACACGCCGCGCCGGGCTTCACCCTGATCGCCACCGCGAACCTGCGCGACCGGGGTGTCTCGGAGATGTCCGCCGCGCTCAAGCGCCGATTCAACTTCGAGACGGTCGGCCCGATCGGCGACCACGACGCGGAGATCGCGCTGGTCCGCCGCCAGGCCAAGGCCGCGGTGGAGCGCACCGGGACCGCGTACGCCGTCGACGACACGGTCCTGGAGGTACTGGTCACCGCGTTCCGCGACCTGCGCACCGGCCGCTCCGCCGAGGGCTGGGAGATCGAACGCCCGTCCACCGTGCTGAGCACCGCCGAGGCGGTCTCGGTGGCCTCCTCGCTCGCGCTGGCTGCGGCGTACTTCCCGGGCGACCGGGACGTGCTGAGCCTGCTCCCGGGACACCTGCTCGGCGTCGCGAAGAAGGACGACCCGGCCGACGCCGCCCGGCTCCTGTCCTACTGGGACGCGGCGGTGCGCCGCCGCGCGAAACACGGCTCGGCCACCTGGCGCACCCTGTGGGACCTGCGCGGAGTCCTGGAGGGCTGACGAGGTGTCGACCACACGTACGGACGGGCCCATCGACGAGGCCCGTCCCGCCGCCGAGCGCCTGGCCGCGTCCCGGCAGCCCTACCTGATCGGCGTGCGCCACCACGCCCCCTCGCTCGCCGCCGCCGTCCCGGCCCTGCTGGACGCGGCCCGCCCCGAGGTCCTGCTCGTCGAACTGCCGCACGAGGCCGCGCCCTGGCTGGAGTGGCTCGCGCACAAGGACACCCGGGCTCCGATCGCACTGGCCGGGACCGGGCCGAACGGGCTCGGCTTCTACCCGTTCGCCGACTTCTCGCCGGAGCTGGCCGCCCTGCGCTGGGCCGCCCGCAACGGCGTCCCCGCGATCCCGTGCGACCTTCCGCTGGGGCACCCCGGATGGGACCGCACCGACCACGTGCCCGCGGACGCCGGCGACGGCGCGGCACACGGCGCGGGGACACTGCACGCCGCGCTGCGCGACCGGCTCACCGGCCGCGCCGGCGACGACCTGTGGGACCGGCTGGTCGAGGCCACCGCACCCGGCTCGCCCGCCGAGGCGATCCGCCGGGCGGCGCTCACCGTCGGCTGGGCACTGCGCCGCGACGCGGGCAGCGTGGACCCGGTCGACCTGCGCCGCGAGGCGTGGATGCGCGCCACCCTGCGCGAGGCGACCGCCGGCGGCGCGCGCGCCGCGGTGGTGCTCGGCGCCTTCCACGCGCCGGCCCTGCTCGACCAGGACACCGTCGCGCCCGCCGCCGAGATCGCCGACGTCACGATGTCGCTGATCCCGTACACCTACCCGCTCCTGGACGCGCGCTCCGGCTACCCGGCCGGCATCCGCGACCCGGAGTGGCAGCAGAGTGTGCTGGAATCCGGCGGCGACCCGGCCGCGCTGTACGAGGCGCTGATCGCCGCGGCCGTCCGGATCTGCGCCGAACTGCGCCGCCAGGGTCACCCCAGCGGGCCGGCCGACGCCCGCGAGATCGTCCGGCTCGCCGGCGACCTGGCCAACCTGCGCGGGCTGCCCGCGGCGGGCCGCGGCGAACTGCTCGAGGCGGTGCAGACCGTGCTCACGCACGGCGAGCCGCTGGGCCGGGGCCGCTCGGTGGCCCGCGCGCTCGAACACGTTCTGGTCGGCACCCGGGCCGGCCGCCCCGCGCCGGCCGCGCCGCGCAGCGGCCTGGGCCCCGAGGTCGAACGCCGGATCGCCGAACTCGGCCTGCCCGGCCCCGCCGACCCGGCCGAACGCGACCTGCGCCTGGACCCGCTGCGCAGCGACCTGGATCGGCGCCGCGAACTGCTCCTGCAACAACTGACGACCTGTCGGATCCCGTACGCCGAACCGGTCGCGGTGGTCGGCGCGGGCGGTGCGGACGCGGTCACCACCCGCTGGCGGGTGCGCTGGACACCGTCCGCCGCGGCACTGCTGGACGCGGCCGGCACGCGCGGCGTGACCCCCGAACAGGCTGCCGAAGGCACCCTGCGCGCGCGGCACCGGACCGAACTCGACGAGGGCGGCCCCACCGCCGAACAGATCCTCACCGGGCTCGAACGCGCCGCCGCGTGCGGCCTGACCGAGCTCACCGCGACCCGGCTGACCGAGACCGCCGACACCCTCCCCGGCATCGCCACCCTTCCGAACCTGCTCACCGCGCTGACCCTGACCGACCGCATCCACGCGGGCCACCTGGGCGTCGCACCGGAGCCCGCACCCGAGCCCGAGGCGGCATCCGAGTCCGAGCCGGGCAACGACGCGCCGGGCAACGAGACGGCAGACGCCGACCCGAAGGCGGTCGACTCGAAGTCCGGCTCCGCCGGGGGACCCGACATCACCCGGACCCTGCTCACCGCCGCCGTCCGCCACCTCGACGGCCTGGACGGATCCGACGATCCCGCCGACGCGCGAGCCCTGGCCGATCTGGCCGGGCGCGCCGACGCTTTCGGCGGACTGCGGCTGTCCACCGGACTGGCCCGGCTGGCCGCCGACGGTTCGCCGCTGATGTCCGCCGCCGCCGGTGCGATCCGGGTCCTGCTCGGGCACGAGGACGCGGTCGTCCTCGGCGACCGGATCGGCTCCTGGATCGACACCGCGACCACTCCCGCGGCCCGCGCCGACCTGACCCGTCGACTCACCGGCCTGCTCACGGCGGCCGGCCCGCTGCTGCAAACCGGCGGCCCGGTGTCGACCGCGCTCCTGGACCGCGTCGACACCCTTGCCGACCGCCCGTTCCTGGAGCGCCTGCCGGCGCTGCGCGGCGGCTTCGACACGCTCAGCCCCGCGGCCCGCGACCGGGTACTGGACGCGGTGGCCGACCACCTGGGCGACCGCGTCGACACCGACACCGACCCGCTCGAACTGGCCCGCTGGACCGGTGCCGACCTGGCCGCCCGCGAAGCCCTCACCCGACGCGGCCTGCTACCCCCACCCGAACCCACCGCCGGCGCGTCGCGAGACGAGATCGGCTCGCCCGGCGCCGTAACACCGCAGCCTCCGAATTCCGCGCAACCGGTGGGCGAGGGCGCACAATTGCCGGCCGACCGGACCGCAATCCCGCCACCCGCCCACGAAATCCCGAGCGCCCAGCGCTGGAAGCTCATTCTCGGCCGCCGCTCCGACCGCCTCCCGGGCAACGCCGCCCGGATGGCCACCGCGCTCGACGAGCTCTACGGCACCGGCCGAGGCGAAGGTGCCCGGGGCGACCTCGGCGACGGCGACCGCGGCGGCCGGGAAGCCCCCTACCCGGGCGTGCGGGAATGGTCCGAGGAACTGATCGCCCTGTTCGGCCCCGCCGTCCGCGAGGAGGTGCTGGCCGCCGCCGCGGCGGCCGGGCGCACCGACGTGCTCACCCACCTCGACCCGGCCGCCGCCCGCCCCTCCGTGGACCTGCTCAAGACCGTCCTGGCCCACGCCGGCGGCCTCCCCGAGGGCAAACTCGCGCTGCTGCGCCCGCTGATCGCCCGGATCGTCGCCGAGCTCACCCGCGAACTCGCCACCCGCCTGCGACCCGCCCTGACCGGCATCACCACACCGCGCCCGACCCGCCGCCCCGGCGGCGCGCTCGACCTGCCGCGCACCCTCCGCGCCAACCTCACCACCGCCCGCCGCAACCCGGAGGGCACCGTGGTCGTGGTCCCGGAGCGGCCGATCTTCAGGACCCGCGCGAGCCGCAGCAACGACTGGCGGCTGATCCTGGTCGTCGACGTGTCCGGCTCGATGGAGGCCTCCACCATCTGGTCCGCGCTCACCGCGTCGATCCTGGCCGGCGTCCCGTCGCTGAGCACGCACTTCCTGGCCTTCTCCACCGAGGTGATCGACCTCACCGAGCATGTGCACGACCCGCTCGGCCTGCTCCTGGAGGTGAACGTCGGCGGCGGCACGCACATCGCCGCCGGCCTGCGGGCCGCCCGCGAACTGGTCACCGTGCCCTCCCGCACGCTGATCACCGTGATCAGCGACTTCGAGGAGGGCTACCCGCTGGGCGGCCTGCTCGGCGAGGTGCGTGCGCTGGCCTCCTCCGGCTGCCACATCCTCGGCTGCGCGAGCCTGGACGACGCGGGCCGGCCGCGCTACTCCACCGCCGTCGCCGGCAGCCTCGTCGCCGCCGGCATGCCGGTCGCCGCCCTGAGCCCCACCGAACTGGCCCGCTGGGTCGGAGAGAAGGTCCGATGAGCACGCAGGGCCTGCCACCCGTCGCGCCGGACGTCACCGCCGACATCGTCGAGGCACTCACCCCGCGCCTGCGCAAACGCCTGGACGCCGCGATCGGCAAACTCGCCGCGTGCGCGGTCGAACGCGACGGCGACACCGTGCGGATCACCGTCGGCGACGACGCCGAACTGACCCTGTACATCCCGACCGGGGCGGTCACCACCACCGCCGACCTGCGCTGCTCGTGCCTGCTCGCACCCGCCTGCGTACACCGCGCCGCGGCCGCCGCCTCGGCCCCGGTCGCCGAAGGCACACCCGGCGCCGACGCCGGCACCGAGACCACGGACCCGGCCGGGACCGCGGCGCCGACCGAGGCCGTCGAACCCATCGGCGCCGAACCCGCCGGCCCCACCGACGCCGAACGCGCCGCCGCCGACGCGCTGTGGACCGCCGGCGCCGCGATCGTGGACGCCGGCCTGGACAGCGCCGGCGCGGTGCTCCAGGCCGGCCTGCTGCGCGCCGCGCACACCGCGCGTCTGGCCGGACTGCACCGCGCGTCCGCCGCCGCCGTCGCGGTGGCCACCGGGCTGCGCGCCGCCCGCGCCGACGATCCCGCGTACCGGCTCGCCGAGCTGGTCGCCGCACTGCGCGAACTGCTCGACGTCGCCCATGCGTTGCGGACCTCGACGGGCGAGGCCGCGCAGGCGCTCGAGGCGTTGCGCGGCACCTCCCGCCGGGCCTACGCCGCGGCCGGTTCGCTGCGCCTGTACGGCCTGTTCACCGAACCGGTGCTGACCGCACGCGGCTTCGCGGGCGCGGTGACCACCACTGTGGACTCCACCGGCACGCTGCGCACGATCGGCGACGTCGCACCCGGCGGCGCCGAACGCGCGGTCGGTGCCGCGACCCGCGCGATCCGGGTCGGCGACACCTCCATCGACCCGGTCGCGTTGACCCGTGCGGGCCTGGTCGTCTCCGGTGCCACCGCGTCCGCGGGCGGCCGACTGGGCGCCGGCCAGGGCGTGCGCGCGGCACGGGCGAGCGGCGTGGCCTGGACCGAGGAACCCCTGCGCGATCTGTGGGAGGTCCCGCTGCCCGCCCAGGTCGACCGCGTGGTGGGTCATCGCGACCTGCCCCCCGACGACCGTCCCGCCGGCGCCGACCTGCTCTTCCTCGACGTCACCGTGCTCGGCACCACCGCCGGCGCCCGGGACCGGGTGCACGCCGCGTGCGGCGAACTGGATGTGCACCTGCTGGTCGCGCACGCCGACCCCGCCTTCGCCTACCGGGACAACCTGCGCCTGCTGGCAACCTGCCCCGGCCTGCGGCTGCGGCTGATCGGTCGGCTCGAACCCGGTGCCGACCGCGCGGTCCGGGTGCTGGCGATCGGCATCCCACCGGGGGACGGGCCCACCCTGCGGCTGACCGAGGAGCGGCTGGGCCGGATCGACCTGGGCCTGGACCGGCTGCATCGTGCCGACCTCCCGAGTGCAGCGCCGGCCGGGGCGCCGACCGGCGCTGCCGAGGAACCGTCGCCCGCCCCGCTGTACCTGATGCACCGTCACGTCGAACGCGCGATCAGCGGCGGCCGGCCGGTACTCGCCCTGGCCGGCTCCACCGCCGGCGACACCGCCCGACTGCGCCGGGTCGGACTGACCACGGGGGCGGATCTGGTCGAGCGCCTCACGCACGTCGCGGCGGGCCGCGAACGGGATGTTTTCGGGCGTCTTCGCACGGGCGACAACGACCTTTTGTCCGCTGCGTGGCTGGCCGCCGCCGTGTACGCGCAAACCGTCGAAGGGGCTCTGACCAGGTCTGTTTGGTCCACCGAGTAGTCGAGCCGGGGGCGTTGCGCCAATCGATTTCCGATCGGTGACGGGCAGCGTGTATGGTTTTCCTGCTCGCCCCAATAGCTCAGTCGGTAGAGCGTCTCCATGGTAAGGAGAAGGTCTACGGTTCGATTCCGTATTGGGGCTCAGACGATGGGATCCCCGCCTGGGAACAGGCGGGGGCCTCGTTGAGGCGGCGTAGCTCAGACGGTAGAGCAAGCGGCTCATAATCGCTGTGTCACCGGTTCAAGTCCGGTCGCCGCTACCAAGCGAGCCGATTCGGGGGAGACTCCGCATCGGCTGCTTTTGCTGTATTCACCCCTGACCGCAAGGAAGGCACTCCAGTGGCTGCCACCGACGTCCGCCCGAAGATCACGCTGGCCTGCGTGGAGTGCAAGGAGCGGAACTACATCACCAAGAAGAACCGGCGTAACGACCCGGACCGTCTTGAGATGAAGAAGCACTGCCCCCGCTGCAACGCGCACACCGCGCACCGCGAAACCCGCTAGCGGCTCGCACCACGACACCGACGAGGCCACTCCCCGCAAGGGGGGTGGCCTCGTTGTCGTATTCTCCGCAACGTCGCCCGCGCCGGCCCGCCTCCGCCGGCCCGCGATGCAACGGTCCGCCATCCATCAGCCCCGCCCATCCATCAGGGAGACCCGCTTCATGCCGCTGGACGCGAAGTTCATCGGACGGACGTATCCGCCCACCGAGCCGTACGAGGTGGGTCGGGAGAAGATCCGCGAGTTCGCCGCGGCGATCGGTGACCCCGATCCCGCGTACAACGACCCCGAGGCGGCCAAGGCGCTCGGCCACCCGGACGTGATCGCGCCGCCGACGTTCGCGATCGTGGTCACCATGCGCGCGGCCGACCAGGTGGTGTACGACCCCGAACTGGGCCTGGACTACTCGCGCGTCGTGCACGGAGACCAGAAGTTCACCTACACGCGGCCGGTTCGCGCGGGCGACCGACTGACCGTGGTGACCACCGTGGACAACATCAAGTCCCTCGCGGGCAACGACATCCTCACCACGCGCGCCGAGGTGACCACGGTGGAGGGCGAGCACATCGTCACCGCGCTCTCGTCCCTGGTGGCCCGGGCCGCCGACTCGGAGGCCTGATCATGACCGCCAAGATCTCCTTCGACGACGTCGAGGTCGGCACCGAACTGCCCGCGCGCAGCTTCCCGGTCACCCGCGAGACCCTGGTCCGCTACGCGGGCGCCTCCGGCGACTTCAACCCGATCCACTGGAACGGCCGCTTCGCCGGCGAGGTCGGCCTGCCCGACGTCATCGCGCACGGGATGTTCACCATGGCCGAGGCCGCACGCGTGGTCACCGGCTGGCTCGGCGACCCGGGCGCGCTGATCGAGTTCGGTGTGCGCTTCACCAAGCCGGTCGTGGTCCCCGACACCGTCGACGGCGCGACCATCGAGGTCAGCGGCAAGGTCGCGGTGCTCCTGGACGACCGCCGGGCCCGGGTGGACCTGCTGGTCACCGCCGCCGGCGCCAAGGTCCTGGGCGTGCCCCGGGCCATCGTGCAGCTGGCCTGAGTCCCGCCCCGGTCGGGTGATGCGAGAATCCAACGGTGCAGCCTGAAACCGACGCGCCTCTCGCCTCCCTGACCACCCTCCGCCTCGGCGGTCCGGCTCGTCGGCTCCACACGGCCACGACCACCGACGCGGTACTGGCGACCGTGCGCGCCGCCGACGAGCAGGGCATCCCGTTGCTCGTGCTCGGCGGCGGCAGCAACCTGGTCGTCGGCGACGACGGCTTCCCGGGCGACGTGCTGCGGATCGCCACCACCGGACTCCGCGTCGACGGCACCGACGTGAGCGTCGAGGCCGGCGTGCCGTGGGACGACGTGGTCACCGCCGCCGTCGCCGCGGGGTTGTCCGGCATCGAATGCCTCGCGGGCATCCCGGGCAGCGCCGGCGCGACCCCGGTGCAGAACGTCGGCGCGTACGGCCAGGAGGTCGCCGAGACCATCGCCTCGGTCGAGGTCTACGACCGCACCGAGCGCGCGCCGCGCACGCTGACCGCCGCCGAGTGCGGCTTCACCTACCGGCACAGCGTGTTCAAGGGCGACGACCGCTACGTGGTGCTGCGGGTGCGCTTTCGACTGCGCGACGACGCCGGCCGCTCGGCGCCGATCCGGTACGCGGAACTGGCCCGCGCGCTCGGCGTCGAGCCCGGTGAGCGGGTCCCGGTCGAGGCCGCCCGCGCCGCGGTGCTCGGCCTGCGGCGCGGCAAGGGCATGGTGCTGGACCCGGCCGACCACGACACCTGGAGCGCGGGTTCGTTCTTCACCAACCCGATCCTGACCCACGACGCCTTCGCCGACCTGACCGCGCGGGCCGCGCGGCACCTGGGCCCCGACGCCACCCCGCCGCGCTACCCGTCCGGCGACGACCACGTCAAGACCTCCGCGGCCTGGCTGATCGAACGCGCCGGCTTCCCCAAGGGCTACGGGCAGGGCCGGGCGCGGATCTCCACCAAGCACACCCTGGCCCTGACCAACCGGGGCCGGGCCAGCACCGAGGACCTGCTCACCCTGGCCCGCGAGGTCCGGGACGGTGTGCACGCGACGTTCGGCGTCACCCTGGTCAACGAACCGGTCCTGATCAACGCCAAGCTCTGACCGCTCGGGCCGCCCGAAATCCGCGCCCCCCGTCGGCTCACCCGACCGGCGGCCGGGCCGGAACCAGATCCGGCGCCGGCGCGGCACCCGGTGCCGCCAGCCACCCGTCCACCCCGTCCAGCAACGCCCGCTGTACCTGCGCCGGCGCCACCGACCCGAGGATCGACTGCCGGGCCAGTTCGGCCAACTCCGGATCGGTGAACCCGTGTTCGTCCCGGGCCAGCTCGTACTGCGCGGCCAACCGGGACCCGAACAACAACGGATCGTCGGCACCCAGCGCGATCGGCACCCCCGCCTCGAACAGCCTCCGCAGCGGCACGTCCGAGACCTTGTCGTAGACGCCGAGCGCGACGTTGGAGGCCGGGCACACCTCGCACACGATCCGCCGCCGCGCCAGCAGCGCCATCAGCTCGGGATCCTCCACCACCCGGATCCCGTGCCCGAGCCTGCGCGCGCCCAACACGTCCACGCATTCGCGAATGCTGCGCGGCCCGTCCAACTCGCCACCGTGCGGGTTCGCGAACAACCCGGCGTGCCGGGCGATCTCGAAGGCCCGCTCGAACGCGGGCGCCCGACCCCGCCGCTCGTCGTTGGACAACCCGAACCCGACCACGCCGCGATCGGTGTACTGCGCGGCGAGCCGGGCCAGCGTGCGCGCCTCCAATTGGTGCTTGGTGCGATTGGCCGCGATCACCACGGCGATCCCGATCCCGGTCGCCGCGCGGGCGGCCTCCACCGCGTCCAGCACGATCTCCACCGCGGGCGTCAGTCCGCCCAGACGAGGCGCGTACGAGGTCGGATCCACCTGGATCTCCAACCAGCCCGACCCCTCGGCCCGGTCGTCCTCGGCCGCCTCGCGGACCAGCCGATGCATGTCGTCCGCGGTCCGCACACACGAGCGGGCGATGTCGTACAGCCGCTGGAAGCGGAACCAGCCCCGCTCGTCGGTGGCCCGCAATCGTGGTGGTCGACCCGAGGTCAGCGAGTCGGGCAGCCGCACTCCGTGCAGATCCGCCAGTTCCAACAGGGTTTCCGACCGCATGGATCCCGTGAAGTGCAGGTGGAGATGAGCCTTCGGGAGGGTGCGGACATCGCGTGCGGGACGATCCATCCACAGATCATGGACCACCGGCCCCGTCCACGTGAGGGGTACCGCGGATGATCCCCCTGAAGGAGAGCGGAAACTTCGGGGGCCGGCGCGTGAACGCCTCCGCGTCCACCCGCGCGCCCGCACCCAAGACCGCCGCGAAAGGGCCGCCGCCCGGTCTCCCGTGCAACGGCCCCAGGGCACGCGGACGCCTACTCGGCCTCGGCCAGCAGCCGCGCGATCCGCCCGATGCCCTCGACCAGATCGTCGTCGCCGAGCGCGTAGGACAACCGCAGATAGCCCGGGGTGCCGAAGGCCTCGCCCGGCACCACGGCCACCTCGACCTCGTCCAGGATCAGGCTCGCCAACTCGGCCGAGCTGCTCGGGCGGGCGCCGCGGATCCTTCGGCCCAGCACCCCCTTGACCGACGGATACACGTAGAAGGCGCCCTTGGGCTCGGGGCACCGCACGCCCGGGATCTCGTTCAACATCCGCACGATCGTGCGCCGGCGGCGGTCGAAGGCCACCTTCATCGTGTCCACCGCGGTCAGGTCGCCGGTCAGCGCGGCCAGCGCGGCGGCCTGCGCCACGTTGCACACGTTCGAGGTGGCGTGCGACTGGAGGTTCGTCGCGGCCTTGATCACGTCCCGGGGACCGATCACCCAGCCGACCCGCCAGCCGGTCATCGCGTAGGTCTTGGCGACGCCGTTGACGATCACGCAGCGATCCGCCAGCTCCGGCACCACCACCGGCATCGAGACGAACTCGGTGTCGTCGTAGACGAGGTGTTCGTAGATCTCGTCGGTCAGCACCCACAGCCCGTGCTCGACCGCCCAGCGCCCGATCGCCTCGGTCCGGGCCCGCGAGTACACCGCGCCGGTCGGGTTCGACGGCGAGACGAACACCAGCACCTTGGTGCGCTCGGTGCGCGCCGCCTCCAACTGCTCGACGGACACCAGATAGCCGGTGGTCTCGTCGGCGACCACCGCCACCGGAACCCCGCCCGCGAGCTTGATCGACTCCGGGTAGGTGGTCCAGTACGGCGCGGGCACCAGCACCTCGTCGCCCGGATCCAGGATGGCGGCGAACGCCTCGTGGATGGCCTGCTTGCCGCCGTTGGTGACGAGCACCCGGTCCGGCTCCACCGCCAGGCCCGAGTCGCGCAGTGTCTTGGCGACGATCGCGGCCTTCAACTCCGGCAGCCCGCCGGCCGGGGTGTACCGGTGGAACCCGGGCTCGCGGCACGCCGCGACCGCCGCGTCCACGATGTAGTCGGGCGTCGGGAAGTCCGGCTCGCCGGCGCCGAAGCCGACCACGGGGCGACCGGCCGCCTTGAGCGCCTTGGCCTTGGCATCGACCGCGAGCGTCGCGGACTCGGCGATGGCGCCGACGAGGGCGGAGATCCGACGCTCGGGCGCGGGTACGGACGGGGAACTGGAGGTGGGAGCCGTCATGCCCGGCATGGTGCCATTCCGGTCCCACCGGGGGCACGCGGAAAACGGGCGGGCGGCGCCCGACGGCCGGCCCGCGCGGCACGGGTTCGACCTGACGCACTCGACCCCGTACACTCGACGCTTGGCGGTCCCAACCTGCGTGCTGCCGCGCCCGAAAATTTCGTGTTCTCGGGTCGGCGACTCCGCTAGGTTGATGACCGGATGAAGGGCACTAGCTCAATTGGCAGAGCACCGGTCTCCAAAACCGGGGGTTGGGGGTTCAAGTCCCTCGTGCCCTGCGATGTGTGACCGCGGTCGATCCCCGGATCGACCGTGACTCGCACGCAGTCAGCGCAAACTGTCGGCGCCGACAACCCCGTCGGTGATCCACGGTCGGACCGGATCAGGTGAGGACGAGTTGACGGAGGCCCACGGCTCCACGGCTACGCCTGAGCACAGCAGCTCTGATGGCCGCGGCTCCGACGACGAGCCCCCCGGCGGTCGCCGGGCGAACCGCCCGAAGGGCTCTTCGGGCAAGCCGGAGCAGAAGAAGAAAAACCTGTTCGCGCGGGCGGCTCTCTTCTACCGGCAAATCATCGCCGAGCTGCGCAAGGTCGTTTGGCCGACCCGCAACGAGCTGAGCACGTACACCACGGTGGTCATCGTGTTCTGTCTGATGATCATCGGAATCGTCTACGGACTCGACCTCGGCTTCGCGAAGGCAGCGCTCGCCATCTTCGGCTGAGCCCCACCCTTGCGCAGCGCGCCTGCAACGACCGTTCGACCCCCAGCCAGGAAGAAGCACCCAACGTGTCTGACCCGAACCTGTCCGCCGACAACTCCGCCGACGAGACGGCGGCCCTGTCGGAGCAGGCGGAGGCCGCTGCTCTCGAGGACGCCCTCGAGGACGCGGCCGAGGCCCCGGCCGTCTCCACCGATGACGAAGTGGAAGACGCCGAGGCCACCGAGGACGACGCCGAGGGCGTGGACGACGAAGAGTTCGAGGACGACGACGAGGCCGCCGAGGCCGAGGACGACGCCGAGCTCGAGGACGCCCCCGAGGGCGACCCGATCGAGGACTTCAAGGAAGCGCTCCGCCGCGCCCCGGGCGAGTGGTACGTCATCCACTCGTACGCCGGCTACGAGAACCGCGTGAAGGCCAACCTCGAGTCCCGCACCACCTCGCTCAACATGGAGGACTACATCTTCCAGGTCGAGGTGCCGCAGGAAGAGGTCGTCGAGATCAAGAACGGCCAGCGCAAGACCGTCAAGCGCAACAAGTTCCCCGGCTACGTGCTGGTCCGGATGGACCTGACGAACGAGTCGTGGGGCGCCGTCCGGAACACCCCCGGTGTCACCGGCTTCGTCGGCAACGCGCACGAGCCCTTCCCGCTCACCCTCGACGAGGTCGTCAAGATCCTCGCCCCCGAGGAGGAGAAGGCGACCGGCGGCGGCAGCGGTGCCAAGAGCACGACCGAGGTCAAGGTGCTCGACTTCGAGGTCGGCGACTCGGTCACCGTCATCGACGGTCCCTTCGCGACGCTGCAGGCGACGATCAACGAGATCAACGCCGATTCGCAGAAGGTCAAGGGCCTGGTGGAGATCTTCGGGCGCGAGACGCCGGTCGAGCTCTCGTTCAACCAGATCCAGAAGAACTGATACTTCCCCCAGGTGGGACCCCGTTTCGCCGGGGTCGCATCCGGGTGGTGGACAAGGCGCCCTCACAACGGTGGTTATCGTTGAGGGGGCGCCGCACCGCGTGGCGGGCCCGAACACGTCCGCGCTCCGCGTGGTGATCGGGACGTACATCTCGTCGAAGGACCCGGAAAAAATGCCTCCCAAGAAGAAGAAGCTGTCAGCGATCATCAAGCTGCAGATCAAGGCCGGCGCAGCCACGCCGGCCCCGCCGGTCGGCCCCGCGCTGGGTCAGCACGGCGTCAACATCATGGAGTTCTGCAAGGCCTACAACGCCGCGACCGAGTCGCAGCGTGGCGACATCGTCCCGGTGGAGATCTCGGTCTACGAAGACCGTTCCTTCACCTTCGTGACGAAGACGCCGCCGGCCGCGCGCCTGATCCTCAAGGCCGCCGGTGTCGAGAAGGGCTCGGGCGAGCCGCACAAGACCAAGGTCGCCAAGGTCACCCGCGAGCAGATCCGCGGCATCGCGCAGACCAAGATGGCCGACCTGAACGCCAACGACATCGACGCCGCCGAGAAGATCATCTCCGGCACCGCGCGTTCGATGGGCATCACGGTCGAGGGCTGATCGAGCCCCGCAGTCAGGCAGTACCGGAACCGACGCGAGGACGTGCGCGAAAGCCCACGGCCCCGCGGAGTGGAAGGGTCCGCGCGACCCGCTCCCACCACAACTCCTTTCAGAATTCCAGGAGCTTTCAGTGAAGCGCAGCAAGTCCTACCGCGAGGCCGACACCAAGATCGACCACGAGCGGCTCTACTCGCCCCTCGAGGCCGTTCGTCTGGCCAAGGAGACCTCGCCCACCAAGTTCGCGGGCACCGTCGAGGTGGCCATGCGTCTGGGCGTCGACCCGCGCAAGGCCGACCAGATGGTCCGCAGCACCGTCATCCTCCCGCACGGCACCGGCAAGACCGCCCGGGTCCTGGTCTTCGCGACCGGTGACCGTGCCGAGGCTGCCAAGGCCGCCGGCGCCGACATCGTCGGTTCCGACGAGCTCATCGACGAGGTCGCCAAGGGTCGGCTCGACTTCGACGCCGTCGTCGCCACCCCGGACCTGATGGGCAAGGTCGGCCGCCTGGGCCGCGTGCTCGGCCCGCGTGGCCTCATGCCCAACCCGAAGACCGGCACGGTCACGCCCGACGTGGCGAAGGCCGTGAACGAGATCAAGGGCGGCAAGATCGAGTTCCGCGTCGACAAGCACTCGAACCTGCACTTCATCATCGGCAAGACGACGTTCGACGACACCCAGCTCGTCGAGAACTACGCCGCCGCCCTCGAAGAGGTGCTCCGCGCGAAGCCGTCGGCCGCCAAGGGTCGCTACATCAAGAAGGTCGGCGTCTCGACCACGATGGGCCCCGGCATCCAGGTCGACCCCAACCGCACCCGCAACCTCCTGGTGGAGGAAGAGGCGGTCTGACCGCCCCGCACGCGAACGAGGCCCGGCACACCACACGGTGTGCCGGGCCTCGGCACGTTCGTCCCCGCCCGGCCGACCGGGGCGCGGGCACCGGGGACGGGCCGAAAGCCCGCCGGAAGAACCGTCGTTGCCCACTCGCCGGCAACCGATTTGCTCCGAACGAGTGCCGTCGCGTACCTTGAGTCCAAGCCAAAGACCGTCGGTCGTTGTCGTCGTGCCGTAAGGCAGGGTCGGCAAACGAAGGTTCCGCATCGCGGACGACCTGCGCAGGTGTGAACGTGAGACGTTGCCCCCGAGGCACGCGCATGGCGCGTGATTCGAGGATGTACGCCCCGTGCGCCTGCGCCGGGGCGTTTTTCGTATGTGGACCCCTTCCGCCCTGCGGACCGGCGTATTCATCCGGCACACGATCGACCGCCACGGTCGATCGGCAATCGCATCGCGGAAGGAGGCCAGCCCTATGGCGAGGCCCGACAAGGCGGCCGCGGTCGCCGAGCTCACGGAGCAGTTCCGTGACTCGAACGCCGCAGTGCTGACCGAGTACCGCGGGCTCACCGTCGCGCAGCTCAAGGAGCTGCGTCGTTCGCTCGGTGAGAACGCGCAGTACGCCGTGGTGAAGAACACGCTGACCAAGATCGCCGCCAACGAGGCGGGCATCGATCAGCTCGACGACCTCCTCGAGGGCCCGTCCGCGATCGCGTTCGTCACGGGTGACCCCGTGGAGGCCGCGAAGAGCCTGCGTGACTTCGCCAAGGCGAACCCCCTTCTCGTCATCAAGGGCGGCGTCCTTGAGGGCAAGGCGCTCAGCGCCGACGAGATCAAGAAGCTCGCGGACCTCGAGTCCCGCGAGGTGCTGCTCGCCAAGCTGGCGGGTGCCATGAAGGGATCCATGGCCAAGGCCGCGGCGACCTTCCAGGCTCCGCTCTCGCAGTTCGTCCGCACCGCGGACGCGCTTCGGGCGAAGGTCGAGCAGGGCGGTGCCGGCGAGCCGGCTCCCGCCGCCGAGGCCGAGACCGCCGAGTAGTAGTTCGGCAGTCGCGACCGACGTCGCCGGGGGCAGCGCCCCCGCCCATCCACACCACCCGGCACCAGCCGAATTGATCAGGAAGGACCGCCGATCATGGCGCTCACCCACGAAGAGCTCATCGAAGAGTTCAAGGCCATGCCCCTCATCCAGCTCGCGGACTTCGTGAAGCTGTTCGAGGAGACCTTCGACGTGAAGGCTGCCGCCCCGGTCGCCGTCGCGGGCCCCGCCGGCCCGGGCGCTGTCGCCGAGGCCGTCGAGGAGCAGGACGAGTTCGACGTCATCCTCACGGGTGCCGGCGACAAGAAGATCCAGGTCATCAAGGAGGTGCGCGCGCTCACGAGCCTCGGTCTGAAGGAGGCCAAGGACCTCGTGGACTCCGCCCCCAAGGCGCTCCTGGAGAAGGTCTCGAAGGAGGCCGCCGAGAAGGCGAAGGCTGCCCTCGAAGGCGCCGGCGCCTCGGTCGAGGTCAAGTAATTCGACGCCGCCCACCGGGTGGCATCACCGAAGGCGATCGTCCGTCAGGGCGGTCGCCTTCGGGCTTTTCCGGGGTTCTCCGGGGGCGCCGCACCTCCTCGGCCGAGCGCCGCAGCGGGCCGCGCGAGGGTGGGGATACCCCTGTCGGCCTCGCTCGAAAGGGTGATACTCCCAACACCCTCGGCACCCGTCGGACCCCCTCGTACCAGGCCCGTCGCCCCTCGGCGAGGGCGCGCGCCACGGCGCGCGCGGCGACTTCCGAGCGCCGGATCCGGTCGTTGTCGGACCGCCGGTCTACCGTGTTTTCCAGGCTTCCCGAGGCTCTCCGCGAACGCGGTCGGCCACTGTGACGAGACTCTCGTCGCAGGCCGCGGGATCGGGACCTCCGTCCGGTTTTCTCGGTCCGCGGAAGGGTTCCGTCGGCTCTGAGGGGGAAAGCAACCCCTTGACGAACGGTTCGGGGCGCGCAATTCTTCGGACGCACCCCTGAAGCACGGTTGCCGGATGGTTTCTGAATCCGGGTTGTGGACCGGCCCTTCGTAGGGGCTGGACAGCGGTGTGCCTTGTGGCTACACTGACCCTTTGCGCTGCCTATTGACTTCTCCCGGTGTATGAACCCGGGCCGTCTTGTATGCGCATAGTGAGTCCGAGCCCTCGGAAGGACCCCTCTTGGCCGCCTCGCGCACCGCCTCCGCTACCAACCCCGGCGCCGCCACTGCCCCGCTCCGCATCTCCTTCGCCAAGATCAGGGAACCCCTGGAGGTTCCGAACCTTCTCGCGTTGCAGACCGAGAGCTTCGACTGGCTGCTCGGCAACAGTGCGTGGAAGGCACGGGTCGAGGCCGCCCTCGCGGGCGGACAGGATGTGCCCACGAAGTCCGGCCTCGAAGAGATCTTCGAAGAGATCTCCCCGATCGAGGACTTCTCCGGGTCGATGTCCCTGACGTTCCGGGACCACCGGTTCGAGCCTCCGAAGAACTCCATCGAGGAGTGCAAGGAGCGCGACTTCACCTACTCGGCGCCGCTGTTCGTCACCGCCGAGTTCACCAACAACGAGACCGGCGAGATCAAGAGCCAGACGGTCTTCATGGGCGACTTCCCGCTCATGACGAACAAGGGCACCTTCATCATCAACGGCACCGAGCGTGTCGTGGTGTCCCAGCTCGTTCGCTCCCCGGGTGTCTACTTCGACAGCCAGGTCGACAAGACGTCCGACAAGGACATCTTCAGCGCGAAGGTGATCCCCTCGCGTGGTGCCTGGCTGGAGCTGGAGATCGACAAGCGCGACACCGTCGGTGTCCGCATCGACCGCAAGCGCAAGCAGAGCGTCACCGTGCTGCTCAAGGCGCTCGGCTGGACCGACTCCCAGATCCTCGAGGAGTTCGGCCAGTACGAGTCGATGCGGCAGACCCTGGAGAAGGACCACACCCAGGGCCAGGACGACGCGCTGCTGGACATCTACCGCAAGCTGCGTCCGGGGGAGCCGCCGACCCGCGAGGCCGCGCAGACCCTGCTCGAGAACCTCTACTTCAACCCGAAGCGCTACGACCTCGCCAAGGTCGGCCGCTACAAGGTGAACAAGAAGCTCGGGGTCGAGCAGGCGTTGGACGCCGGCGTCATGACCGTCGAAGACGTCATCGCGACCATCAAGTACCTGGTCAAGCTGCACGCCGGCGAAGAGGCCATGGAAGGCGCGTCCGGCCAGGAGATCGTGGTCGAGGTCGACGACATCGACCACTTCGGCAACCGTCGTCTGCGCAACGTCGGCGAGCTCATCCAGAACCAGGTCCGTACGGGCCTGGCCCGGATGGAGCGCGTCGTCCGCGAGCGGATGACCACCCAGGACGTCGAGGCGATCACGCCGCAGACCCTGATCAACATCCGGCCGGTCGTCGCCTCCATCAAGGAGTTCTTCGGCACCAGCCAGCTGTCCCAGTTCATGGACCAGACGAACCCGCTGTCGGGCCTGACCCACAAGCGTCGTCTGTCCGCGCTGGGCCCCGGCGGTCTCTCCCGTGAGCGGGCCGGCTTCGAGGTCCGTGACGTGCACCCGTCGCACTACGGCCGGATGTGCCCGATCGAGACCCCCGAAGGCCCGAACATCGGCCTGATCGGCTCGCTCGCGTCCTACGGTCGGGTCAACGCGTTCGGCTTCGTGGAGACCCCGTACCGCAAGGTGATCGAGGGCCGGGTCACCGACGGCATCGACTACCTGACGGCCGACGAGGAAGACCGCTTCGTCATCGCCCAGGCGAACGCGCCGCTCAAGGAAGACGACGTCTTCGCCGAGGCCCGTGTGCTCGTGCGTCGCCGCGGCGGCGAGATCGACTACATCCCCGGCGACGAAGTCGACTACATGGACGTCTCGCCGCGCCAGATGGTGTCGGTCGCGACCGCGATGATCCCGTTCCTCGAGCACGACGACGCGAACCGCGCGTTGATGGGCTCGAACATGATGCGCCAGGCCGTGCCGCTGCTGAAGGCGGAGTCCCCGCTGGTGGGCACCGGCATGGAGTACCGCGCCGCGGTCGACGCCGCCGACGTGATCACCGCCGAGAAGCCGGGCGTGGTCCAGGACGTCTCGGCCGACTACATCACCGTGATGAACGACGACGCGACGTACACCACGTACCGCGTGCAGAAGTTCATGCGCTCGAACCAGGGCACGTCCTTCAACCAGAAGGTCGTCGTCGACGAGGGCGCGCGGGTCGAGGCCGGCCAGGTGCTGGCCGACGGTCCGTGCACCGAAGAGGGCGAGATGGCCCTCGGCAAAAACCTGCTCGTGGCGTTCATGCCGTGGGAGGGCCACAACTACGAAGACGCGATCATCCTGTCGCAGCGTCTGGTGCAGGACGACGTCCTCTCCTCGATTCACATCGAGGAGCACGAGGTCGACGCCCGGGACACCAAGCTCGGCCCGGAGGAGATCACCCGGGACATCCCGAACGTCTCCGAGGAGGTCCTCGCGGACCTGGACGAGCGCGGCATCATCCGGATCGGCGCCGACGTCGTACCCGGCGACATCCTGGTCGGCAAGGTCACGCCCAAGGGCGAGACCGAGCTGACCCCGGAGGAGCGCCTGCTCCGCGCGATCTTCGGCGAGAAGGCGCGCGAGGTGCGCGACACCTCGCTCAAGGTCCCGCACGGCGAGTCGGGCAAGGTCATCGGCGTCCGCGTGTTCGACCGCGAGGCCGGCGACGAGCTGCCGCCGGGCGTGAACCAGCTCGTGCGCGTCTACGTCGCGCAGAAGCGCAAGATCACCGACGGTGACAAGCTCGCCGGTCGCCACGGCAACAAGGGCGTCATCTCGAAGATCCTGCCGGTCGAGGACATGCCGTTCCTGGAGGACGGCACCCCGGTCGACATCATCCTCAACCCGCTCGGTGTCCCGTCCCGCATGAACCCGGGTCAGGTCCTGGAGACGCACCTCGGCTGGATCGCCAAGACCGGCTGGAGCGTCGAGGGCGACGACGAGGACTGGAAGGGTCGCCTCCGGGCGATCGCGGCCGACCAGGGTGCCCCCGGCACCAACGTCGCCACCCCGGTCTTCGACGGTGCGCGCGAGGAGGAGATCACCGGTCTCCTCGACTCGACCAACAAGACCCGCGACGGCGTCCGTCTGATCGACGGCACCGGCAAGGCGAAGATGTACGACGGCCGCTCCGGCGAGCCGTTCCCGCACCCGGTCTCGGTCGGGTACATGTACATCCTCAAGCTGCACCACCTGGTCGACGACAAGCTGCACGCCCGGTCGACCGGTCCCTACTCGATGATCACCCAGCAGCCGCTGGGTGGTAAGGCCCAGTTCGGTGGCCAGCGCTTCGGTGAGATGGAGGTGTGGGCACTCGAGGCATACGGTGCCGCCTACGCCCTCCAGGAGCTGCTGACCATCAAGTCCGACGACGTCCTCGGCCGCGTGAAGGTGTACGAGGCGATCGTCAAGGGCGAGAACATCCCGGAGCCGGGCATCCCCGAGTCCTTCAAGGTGCTCATCAAGGAGATGCAGTCGCTCTGCCTCAACGTGGAGGTCCTCTCCAGCGACGGTATGTCGATCGAGATGCGCGACACCGACGAGGACGTCTTCCGCGCTGCGGAGGAGCTTGGTATCGACCTGTCGCGGCGTGAGCCGAGCAGCGTCGAAGAGGTCTGAGGCTCCCTCCCGGGTCCGGCCGTGAGGCCGGCCCCGGGATTTCGACCCCAGTCCTGATGAAGACACACACTGGTGATCACGGCACAGCCCCCGCCGTGACCGCCGGGACCAAACCCCGAAAGAGGGATTGACGAAACAGTGCTCGACGTCAACTTCTTCGACGAGCTGCGTATCGGCCTCGCTACCGCAGACGACATCCGCCAGTGGTCGCACGGTGAAGTCAAGAAGCCCGAGACCATCAACTACCGCACCCTGAAGCCGGAAAAGGACGGGCTCTTCTGCGAGAAGATCTTCGGTCCGACCCGGGACTGGGAGTGCTACTGCGGCAAGTACAAGCGCGTCCGCTTCAAGGGCATCATTTGTGAGCGCTGCGGCGTCGAGGTCACTCGCGCCAAGGTGCGTCGTGAGCGCATGGGCCACATCGAGCTCGCCGCGCCGGTCACGCACATCTGGTACTTCAAGGGCGTGCCCAGCCGCCTCGGCTACCTGCTCGACCTCGCCCCGAAGGACCTCGAGAAGGTCATCTACTTCGCGGCGTACATGATCACGTACGTCGACGACGAGCGTCGCCAGCGCGACCTGCCGTCCCTCGACGCCAAGATCTCGGTCGAGCGGCAGCAGATCGAGCAGCGTCGCGACGCCAGCGTCGAAGAGCGCCAGAAGAAGCTCGAGACCGACCTCGCCGAGCTGGAGGCCGAGGGCGCCAAGTCCGACGTCCGCCGCAAGGTGCGCGAAGGTGCCGAGCGCGAGATGAAGCAGCTCCGCGACCGCAACCAGCGCGAGCTCGACCGTCTCGACGACGTCTGGACCCGGTTCAAGAACCTCAAGGTCCAAGACCTCGAGGGCGACGAGATCCTGTTCCGCGAGATGCGGGACCGGTTCGGCACGTACTTCATGGGCGGCATGGGCGCGCAGGCGCTCCAGCGTCGACTGGAGTCGTTCGACCTCGACGCCGAGGCCGAGAAGCTGCGCGAGATCATCCGCACCGGCAAGGGCCAGAAGAAGACCCGCGCGCTCAAGCGCCTCAAGGTCGTCTCCGCGTTCCAGCAGACCCGGAACAGCCCCAACGGCATGGTCCTGGACTGCGTCCCGGTGATCCCGCCGGACCTGCGTCCGATGGTGCAGCTGGACGGTGGCCGCTTCGCGACCTCCGACCTGAACGACCTGTACCGCCGCGTGATCAACCGCAACAACCGGTTGAAGCGTCTGCTCGACCTCGGTGCCCCCGAGATCATCGTGAACAACGAGAAGCGGATGCTCCAGGAGGCCGTCGACGCGCTGTTCGACAACGGCCGCCGCGGTCGTCCGGTGACCGGCCCGGGCAACCGGCCGCTCAAGTCGCTGTCCGACATGCTCAAGGGCAAGCAGGGTCGTTTCCGCCAGAACCTGCTCGGCAAGCGCGTGGACTACTCCGCGCGTTCGGTCATCGTCGTCGGCCCGCAGCTCAAGCTGCACCAGTGCGGTCTGCCGAAGGCCATGGCGCTCGAGCTGTTCAAGCCGTTCGTGATGAAGCGCCTGGTGGACCTCAACCACGCGCAGAACATCAAGTCGGCCAAGCGCATGGTCGAGCGCGCCCGCCCCGTGGTGTGGGACGTGCTCGAAGAGGTCATCGCCGAGCACCCGGTGCTGCTCAACCGCGCACCGACGCTGCACCGTCTGGGCATCCAGGCGTTCGAGCCGCAGCTCGTCGAGGGCAAGGCCATCCAGATTCACCCGCTCGTGTGCACCGCGTTCAACGCGGACTTCGACGGTGACCAGATGGCCGTGCACCTGCCGCTGTCCGCGGAGGCGCAGGCCGAGGCCCGCATCCTGATGCTCTCGAGCAACAACATCCTGAAGCCGGCCGACGGTCGTCCCGTCACCATGCCGACCCAGGACATGGTGCTGGGCCTGTTCTTCCTGACCTCCGAGCGGGAGAACACCAAGGGCGACGGACGCGTGTTCGCGTCCACGGCCGAGGCGATCATGGCGTTCGACGCCCGTGAGCTCGACCTGCAGGCGAAGATCGAGCTGCGACTGCCGGCGGGCACCGTCCCGTCGCGCGGCTGGGTCGCGCCCGAGGGCTGGGAGCCCGGTTCGCCGCTGCGCGTGCACACCTCGCTCGGCCGCGCGCTGTTCAACGAGCTCCTGCCGGCGGACTACCCGTTCGTCGACGAGGAGATCGGCAAGAAGACGCTGTCGATCATCGTGAACGACCTGGCGGAGCGGTACCCGAAGGTGGTCGTGGCGGCGACGCTGGACAACCTGAAGGAGGCCGGCTTCCACTGGGCCACCCGTTCCGGTGTCACCGTCTCGATCTCCGACGTCGTCGTGCCGCCGGCGAAGAAGGAGATCCTGGAGCGCTTCGAGGCCCAGGCCGAGAAGGTCCAGAAGCAGTACGAGCGCGGCCTGATCACCAAGGACGAGCGTCAGCAGGAGCAGATTCAGATCTGGACCAAGGCGACCAACGAGGTCGCCGAGGCGATGAACCTGAACTTCCCCAAGACGAACCCCATCTTCATGATGGTCGACTCGGGTGCTCGCGGAAACATGATGCAGATGCGTCAGATCGCGGGTATGCGTGGTCTGGTGTCGAACGCCAAGAACGAGACGATCCCTCGTCCCATCAAGGCGTCCTTCCGTGAGGGTCTGTCCGTCCTCGAGTACTTCATCTCGACGCACGGTGCCCGTAAGGGTCTGGCCGACACCGCGCTGCGTACCGCCGACTCGGGTTACCTGACCCGTCGTCTGGTGGACGTCTCGCAGGACGTGATCGTGCGCGAGGAGGACTGCGGCACCGACCGCGGCCTGGTCCTGTCGATCGCCACCCGCGGTGCCGACGGCGTGCTCCGCAAGGACGACGACGTCGAGACCAGCGTGTACGCCCGCAACCTGGCCGAGGACGTCGTCGTGGACGGCAAGGTGCTGGCCCCGGCCAACGCCGACCTCGGTGACGTGATCATCAACCACCTCGTCGCCGAAGGTGTCGAGTCGGTGAAGACGCGTTCGGTGCTGACCTGCGAGTCCAAGGTCGGTACGTGCGCCATGTGCTACGGCCGCTCGCTGGCGACCGGCAAGCTCGTGGACATCGGCGAGGCGGTCGGCATCATCGCCGCCCAGTCGATCGGTGAGCCCGGCACCCAGCTCACGATGCGTACCTTCCACACCGGTGGTGTGGCGGGTGACGACATCACGCAGGGTCTGCCGCGTGTCGTCGAGCTCTTCGAGGCGCGCACCCCCAAGGGTGTCGCCCCGATCAGCGAGGCGGCCGGTCGGGTGCGCATCGAGGACACCGAGAAGACCCGCAAGGTCGTGGTGGTCCCGGACGACGGTTCCGAGGAACTGGCGTACGCGGTCAGCAAGCGCTCGCGCCTGCTGGTCGACGAGGGCGACCACGTCGACGTCGGTCAGAAGATGCTCGTCGGCGCGGTCAACCCGCACGACGTGCTGCGCATCCTCGGCCAGCGTGCGGTGCAGATCCACCTCGTGGCGGAGGTCCAGCAGGTCTACCGCTCGCAGGGTGTGTCGATCCACGACAAGCACATCGAGATCATCATTCGGCAGATGCTCCGCCGCGTGACGATCATCGAGTCGGGCGACGCCGAGCTGCTTCCGGGCGAGCTCGTCGAGCGCGGCCGGTTCGAGACCGAGAACCGTCGGGTGATGTCGGAGAGCGGGCACCCGGCCTCGGGCCGTCCGCAGCTCATGGGCATCACGAAGGCGTCGCTGGCCACCGAGTCGTGGTTGTCGGCGGCCTCCTTCCAGGAGACCACCCGAGTGCTGACCGACGCGGCGATCCACGCCAAGTCGGACCCGCTGCTCGGCCTGAAGGAGAACGTGATCCTCGGCAAGCTCATCCCGGCCGGTACGGGCATGCCCCGCTACCGCAACATCCGGGTCGAGCCCACCGAAGAGGCCAAGGCCGCGATGTACTCGATGTCCGGGTACGACGAGGCCGACTACTCCGCGTTCGGTTCGGGCTCCGGCCAGGCCGTCCCGCTGGAGGAGTACGACTTCGGCGGCTACCAGGGCTGATCGGCCCACAGCCGGGAACAGGGCCGTCACCCTTCGGGGTGGCGGCCCTGTCGCGTGCGCGGACCCGGGTTGTTCGCAGGCCCTCCATGCCGGCGCCGATCGGTGCGACGATGCTGCCAACGCGCCGTCCCACCCCGGGAGAACCCCATGAGCACCCCTGACGGGCCCCAGTACGAGCCCCGATACGAGCACCACGAAGATCAGCCCCCCGGCGCCGCGTGGAGCCCCTACGGCGAGCCGCCCCCGCCGCACGGCCAGGGCTACGGTCCGGGGGAGCAGCCCCCGCCTTACGCATACGGCCAGGCGCCGCCGTACGGGCAGCAGCAGCCGTACGCGTACGGCTACTACCAACACCCCGGCTACGGCGGATACCTGCCTCAGCCGGGCACCAACGGCCTGGCCATCGCGTCGATGATCCTGGGCATCGTCTGGATCTATTGGATCGGCAGCCTGCTCGCGGTGATCTTCGGGCACATAGCCTTGGCCCAGACCGAGCGCACCGGTCAGCAGGGTCGGGGCATGGCGATCGCCGGCGTGGTGCTGGGCTGGATCGGGATGGCGCTGCTGGCGCTGGTCATCGTGATCGTCGTACTGGACTCGGACGGCCACGACTATTCCGATCACCTGCATCTGTTCGGCGCGCTGCGCGCCGTGTGCTGAGTCACCGCGTCCCGCCCGGGCGACCACCACGCGTGCGCTCGTTCGCCTCCGGCCGCAATGCCGGGTACGGTGGGGCTCGGAGGGTGATGTACCGCCCTGAACGATTCGGTGCTCCGCCAAGGTGAGAGCGCCGAATTCCATGTCGTGGCGGGGGTCTTTCTTTTCGCTTTGACCTCTGCTGCTGTGGTAGGTAGTCTCTCTCCTTGTGCCTGGGGTGTCCCCGGGCTCTTGTGCCTGCGCTCACCGCAATCCCCACGGGATGCGTGCGTGAGAGGGCGTAAGGGGCCGACCCGCAGCCTCCACAGCAAGCACACTCCCAAGACCGGGCGACACGCCCGACCGCGGGGGTCGGACTTGCGGTTGGCTCCGGCGTCGACCGGGATGCAGGCCGATTCAGACATTGCAGTCGCTTCAAAAAGACCGCTCGGCACGAAGAAGACGGAGACGCGGTGCCCACGATCCAGCAGCTGGTCCGAAAGGGCCGCCAGGACAAGGTCGACAAGGCCAAGACTCCGGCGCTCAAGGGGAGCCCGCAGCGTCGCGGCGTGTGCACCCGTGTTTACACGACGACGCCGAAGAAGCCGAACTCTGCGCTTCGCAAGGTCGCGCGTGTGCGCCTCACGAGTGGCATCGAGGTGACGGCCTACATCCCCGGTGAGGGTCACAACCTCCAGGAGCACTCGATTGTGCTCGTTCGCGGTGGTCGTGTGAAGGACCTCCCCGGTGTCCGCTACAAGATCATTCGTGGTTCGCTCGACACCCAGGGTGTCAAGAACCGCAAGCAGGCGCGCAGCCGCTACGGCGCGAAGAAGGAGAAGAGCTAATGCCGCGTAAGGGCCCTGCCCCCAAGCGACCGGTCATCATCGACCCGGTTTACAACTCGCCGCTGGTCACCTCGCTGGTGAACAAGGTCCTGATGAGCGGCAAGCGCTCCGTCGCCGAGAAGATCGTCTACGGCGCTCTCGAAGGCTGCCGCGAGAAGACCGGTACCGACCCGGTCATCACGCTCAAGCGCGCGCTCGAGAACGTGAAGCCGACCCTCGAGGTCCGCAGCCGCCGCGTCGGTGGCGCGACCTACCAGGTGCCGGTCGAGGTCCGTCCGGGCCGCTCCACGACCCTCGCTCTCCGCTGGCTCGTCGGCTACTCCCGCGCCCGTCGCGAGAAGACGATGACCGAGCGTCTGATGAACGAGCTCCTGGACGCGAGCAACGGTCTCGGTGCCGCGGTCAAGCGCCGCGAGGACACGCACAAGATGGCCGAGTCCAACAAGGCCTTCGCGCACTACCGCTGGTAGTTCCACCCGCAACGACGAGAAGCCGAGAGAAGACAAGCCACGATGGCTACCACTGCTCTTGATCTGGCCAAGGTCCGAAACATCGGCATCATGGCCCACATCGACGCGGGCAAGACCACCACCACCGAGCGGATCCTGTTCTACACCGGGGTCAACTACAAGATCGGTGAGGTTCATGAGGGCGCTGCCACCATGGACTGGATGGAACAGGAGCAGGAGCGCGGCATCACCATCACGTCTGCCGCGACGACCTGTCACTGGACGCTCGAAGACGTCGATCACACGATCAACATCATCGACACCCCGGGCCACGTCGACTTCACCGTAGAGGTGGAGCGTTCGCTGCGTGTGCTCGACGGCGCCGTCACCGTCTTCGACGGTGTCGCCGGCGTGGAGCCGCAGTCCGAGACCGTTTGGCGTCAGGCCGACCGGTACGGCGTGCCGCGTATCTGCTTCGTGAACAAGCTCGACCGCACCGGCGCCGAGTTCCACCGCTGTGTCGACATGATCGACGAGCGGCTGGGCGCGGTTCCGCTGGTCATGCAGCTTCCGATCGGCACCGAGATGGACTTCCAGGGCGTTGTCGACCTGGTCGCCATGAAGGCGCTGGTCTGGTCGGCCGAGGCGGCCAAGGGCGAGATGTACGACGTCGTCGACATCCCGGCCACGCACACCGAGGCCGCCGCCGAGTACCGCGGCAAGCTGCTCGAGACGATCGCCGAGTACGACGAAGAGATGATGGAGCTGTACCTGGAGGGCGAAGAGCCCACCACGGAGCAGCTGATGGCCGCGATCCGTCGCGCCACCATCGCCTCGACCAAGGGTGACAACAAGGGCCAGCCGACGTTCACTCCGGTGTTCTGCGGTACCGCGTTCAAGAACAAGGGCGTTCAGCCCCTGCTCGACGCGGTCGTCCGTTACCTGCCGTCGCCGCTCGACATCGAGGGCATCCAGGGCCACGCGGTGAACAAGGAGGAAGAGGTCATCGTTCGCCAGCCGAGCGATGACGAGCCTTTCGCGGGCCTCGCCTTCAAGATCATGCGTGACCCGCACCTGGGCAAGCTCACCTTCGTCCGGGTCTACTCGGGTGTCCTCGAGGCCGGCAGCTCCGTGCTGAACTCGGTCAAGGGCAAGAAGGAACGCATCGGCAAGATCTACCGGATGCACGCGAACAAGCGTGAGGAGATCCCGTCGGTCGGCGCGGGCGACATCATCGCCGTGATGGGTCTCAAGGACACCACCACCGGTGAGACGCTCTGTGACCCGGCGAACCCGGTGATCCTGGAGTCGATGACGTTCCCGGCCCCGGTCATCCAGGTGGCCATCGAGCCGAAGTCCAAGGGCGACCAGGAGAAGCTGGGTGTTGCCATCCAGTCCCTCGCCGCCGAGGACCCCTCGTTCCAGGTGCACACCGACGAGGAGACCGGCCAGACGATCATCGGCGGCATGGGCGAGCTGCACCTCGAGGTGTTGGTCGACCGGATGAAGCGCGAGTTCCGCGTGGAGGCCAACGTCGGCAAGCCGCAGGTGGCCTACCGCGAGACGATCCGCAAGGTCGTCGAGCGCGTGGACTACACGCACAAGAAGCAGACCGGTGGTACCGGTCAGTTCGCCAAGGTGCAGATCGCGCTCGAGCCGCTCGAGGGTGACGCGTACGAGTTCGTCAACAAGGTCACCGGTGGCCGTATCCCCAGGGAGTACATCCCCTCGGTGGACGCGGGTGCGCAGGAGGCCATGCAGTACGGCGTTCTCGCCGGCTACCCGATGGTCGGCGTGCGTCTGACGCTGATCGACGGTGGCTACCACGAGGTCGACTCGTCCGAGCTCGCGTTCAAGATCGCCGGTTCGCAGGCGTTCAAGGAAGCGGCCCGGCAGGCCAGCCCGGCTCTTCTCGAGCCGATGATGGCCGTCGAGGTCACCACGCCCGAGGACTACATGGGCGATGTGATCGGCGACCTCAACTCGCGTCGCGGCCAGATCCAGGCCATGGACGAGCGCTTCGGTGCGCGCGTCGTCAAGGCCTTGGTCCCGCTGTCGGAGATGTTCGGCTACGTCGGCGACCTCCGCAGCAAGACCTCGGGTCGCGCGAGCTACTCCATGCAGTTCGACTCCTACGCCGAGGTTCCGAGGAACGTCGCCGAGGAGATCATCGCCAAGTCGCGCGGCGAGTAATCACCGCCCCAGCGGCAGCAGCGATACCAGGGGGACCCGGGGTCCGTATCCGGACTCCGGTGCCCCCGCCCCGGCTCACCCCCGATACCCGACGTCGTACGGCGTAAAGAACCAGTCCACAGGAGGACCCCAGTGGCGAAGGCTAAGTTCGAGCGGACTAAGCCGCACGTCAACATCGGCACCATTGGTCACATCGACCACGGTAAGACGACGCTGACCGCGGCGATTACCAAGGTGCTGCACGACGCGTACCCGGACCTGAACCCCTTCACGCCGTTCGACCAGATCGACAAGGCGCCGGAGGAGCGGCAGCGCGGTATCACGATCTCGATCGCGCATGTCGAGTACCAGACGGAGAACCGTCACTACGCGCACGTCGACTGCCCCGGGCACGCCGACTACATCAAGAACATGATCACCGGTGCCGCGCAGATGGACGGCGCGATCCTCGTGGTCGCCGCCACCGACGGCCCGATGCCGCAGACCAAGGAGCACGTGCTCCTGGCCCGCCAGGTCGGCGTTCCGTACATCGTGGTCGCGCTGAACAAGGCCGACATGGTGGACGACGAGGAGATCCTGGAGCTCGTCGAGCTCGAGGTGCGCGAGCTCCTCTCCGAGTACGAGTTCCCGGGCGACGACCTTCCGGTCGTGCGGGTGTCGGCGCTCAAGGCGCTCGAGGGCGACAAGGAGTGGGGCAGCAAGCTGCTCGAGCTCATGGCCGCCGTCGACGAGGCGATCCCGACCCCGCCGCGTGACACCGACATGCCGTTCCTGATGCCCGTCGAGGACGTCTTCACGATCACCGGTCGTGGCACCGTCGTCACCGGCCGCATCGAGCGTGGCATCGTCAAGGTCAACGAGACTGTCGACATCGTCGGCATCAAGGAGACCAAGACCACCACGACGGTCACCGGCATCGAGATGTTCCGCAAGCTGCTCGACGAGGGTCAGGCGGGCGAGAACGTCGGTCTGCTCCTGCGCGGCATCAAGCGCGAGGACGTCGAGCGCGGCCAGGTCATCATCAAGCCGGGTTCGGTCACGCCGCACACCGACTTCGAGGCTCAGGTCTACATCCTGTCGAAGGACGAGGGTGGCCGTCACACCCCCTTCTTCAACAACTACCGGCCGCAGTTCTACTTCCGTACGACGGACGTGACCGGCGTGGTGACCCTCCCCGAGGGCACCGAGATGGTCATGCCGGGTGACAACACCGGCATGGACGTCGCGCTGATCCAGCCGATCGCCATGGAAGAGGGTCTGCGTTTCGCCATCCGCGAGGGTGGCCGCACCGTGGGCGCCGGCCAGGTCGTCAAGATCAAGAAGTGATGAAATCCCGCCCGCCGGTCCACCTGGGTCGGCGGGCGGGGCTTTGTCCGGATCGATTCCACCCCCTAGGTGGGACCGGATATCCATTGCTCGGGGGCTCTCTCAAACCTGGGGGAGTCGCTCGATTGGCCAAGCCCGCCATTCGTGGGGCATACTAGCCAAGTTGCTCGGATAGACAACGGGCTGCGCCGTGCCTGTCGAACAGACAGAGCCGTGGCGCCGGCCCCGTTGGCTCCGAACAATCGGTGGACTTCTGTCCTGCCACCCATGCAGCCGGCGTCGTCGCTTAGCGACCTCGTGCCGTCCTTTCGCTTGCCGCAGCGAAGGTGACGCCGAGAGTACGTTGCCCAGGCCCCCAGGCCGCCCGTAAGGGTTTCCAAGGGGCGCTTGTGAGCAACAGAGCGACACGCCCGACCGCGGGGGTCGGCGGGGAAGGGAAACCCCAAGGGGTTTTCAGCCCAAGTCTTCTCCCCGTGTCAGCGGGGGTGATCCGCAGCGGTACGAGAGAAGGAATTCGAAGCAGCCATGGCGGGACAGAAGATCCGCATCAGGCTCAAGGCCTACGACCACGAGGTCATCGACAGTTCGGCGAAGAAGATCGTCGAGACGGTGACGCGTACTGGTGCGCAGGTTGCGGGACCGGTGCCGCTGCCGACCGAGAAGAACGTGTACTGCGTCATCCGCTCGCCGCACAAGTACAAGGACTCGCGCGAGCACTTCGAGATGCGCACTCACAAGCGGCTCATCGACATCCTCGACCCCACGCCGAAGACGGTCGACTCGCTTATGCGTCTCGACCTGCCGGCCGGCGTCGACATCGAGATCAAGCTCTGAGGACGCACCGACGATGACGAAGCAGATGAAGGGCATTCTGGGCAAGAAGCTCGGCATGACCCAGGTCTGGGACGAGAACAACCGCGTCGTTCCAGTGACTGTGGTCGAAGCCGGGCCCTGCGTCGTGACCCAGGTCCGCAACGCCGAGGTCGACGGCTACTCCGCCGTCCAGATCGCGTTCGGCGCGATCGACCCGCGCAAGGTGAACAAGCCGCTCGCCGGCCACTTCGCCAAGGCCGGGGTGACCCCGCGTCGCCACCTGGTCGAGCTCCGTACCTCCGACGCCGGCGAGTACACGCTGGCGCAGGAGATCACCGCCGAGGTGTTCGAGGCCGGCCAGAAGGTCGACGTCATGGGCACCTCGAAGGGCAAGGGCACGGCCGGTGTCATGAAGCGACACGGCTTCAAGGGTCTCGGCAGCTCGCACGGTACGCAGCGCAAGCACCGCTCGCCCGGCTCGATCGGTGGCTGCGCCACCCCGGGTCGTGTGTTCAAGGGCGTGCGCATGGCAGGCCGCATGGGTAACGAGCGCGTCTCCACCCAGAACCTGACCGTGCACGCCGTAGACGCCGAGAAGGGCCTGCTCCTGATCAAGGGCGCGGTCCCCGGCCCCAACGGCGGCCTGGTGCTGGTGCGCACTGCTGCGAAGGGTGTGTGAATTTCATGACCAGCATTGACGTTCTTTCGCCCGCCGGCGAGAAGTCCGGGACGATCGATCTCCCCGAGGGGATCTTCGACGTCCAGGTGAGCATCCCGACGATCCACCAGGTCGTCGTGGCCCAGCTCGCCGCGGCTCGTCAGGGCACGCACAAGACCAAGACTCGTGGCGAGGTCCGCGGCGGTGGGCGCAAGCCGTACCGCCAGAAGGGCACCGGTCGCGCCCGTCAGGGCTCGACCCGCGCGCCGCAGTTCGCCGGTGGTGGCGTCGTGCACGGTCCCGTGCCGCGCGACTACGAGCAGCGGACCCCGAAGAAGATGAAGGCGTCCGCCCTGCGCGGTGCCCTCTCCGACCGGGCGCGTCACGAGCGCATCCACTGCGTTTCCGCGCTGGTCGAGGGCGACAAGCCGTCGGTCAAGGCGGCGAAGACGCTGCTCGGCAAGATCAGTGAGCGCAAGAACGTGCTCCTGGTCGTCGAGAAGTCCGACACCACTGCCTGGCTGAGCGCCCGCAACCTTCCGCAGGTGCACTTGCTCGAGGTCGGGCAGCTGAACACCTACGACGTGCTCGTCTCCGACGACGTGGTCTTCACGAAGGCCGCTCTGGAGCGCTTCATCGCCGGACCGGCCCAGGCCGCCTCGGCGGTCGCGAGCTCCGACGAGCTCGAAGGGAGCCACGCGTGAGCACCGACACCGTCGAGAGCACGACGAAGGTCACCAGCAAGACCTACACCGACCCGCGCGATGTGCTGCTGAAGCCGGTGATCTCGGAGAAGAGCTACGGGCTCATCGACGAGAACAAGTACACGTTCATCGTGCACCCCGACGCCAACAAGACCCAGATCAAGCAGGCCGTCATCGCGGTCTTCGGGGTCAAGGTCGAGAGCGTCAACACGATCAACCGCGTCGGTAAGCGCAAGCGCACCAAGACCGGTTTCGGCAAGCGCAAGGACACGAAGCGCGCGATCGTCACCCTTGCAGAGGGCGAGCGGATCGACATCTTCGGTGGACCCGTCGGCTGACGGCCGCTGATACGGACGAGGACTAAGAGAAGCCATGGGCATCCGCAAGTACAAGCCGACGACGCCGGGCCGTCGTGGCGCCAGCGTCGCCGACTTCGTCGAGATCACGCGGTCCGAGCCGGAGAAGTCGCTGGTCCGCCCTCTGCACAGCAAGGGTGGTCGTAACAACCACGGCCGTGTGACTGCTCGCCACCAGGGTGGCGGCCACAAGCGCGCGTACCGACTGATCGACTTCCGGCGCAACGACAAGGACGGCGTTCCGGCGAAGGTCGCTCACATCGAGTACGACCCGAACCGCACCGCGCGCATCGCTCTTCTGCACTACGCGGACGGCGAGAAGCGCTACATCCTGTGCCCGAACAAGCTGAAGCAGGGCGACCGGATCGAAAACGGTCCGGGCGCCGACATCAAGCCGGGCAACAACATGCCGCTCCGGAACATCCCGGTCGGTACGGTCATCCACGCCATCGAGCTTCGGCCCGGTGGCGGCGCGAAGATCGCCCGTTCCGCGGGTGTCAGCGTGCAGCTGCTGGCGAAGGAGGGCGCTCACGCGACCCTCCGCATGCCCTCGGGCGAGATTCGCCTGGTGGACGTGCGCTGCCGGGCGACGGTCGGCGAGATCGGCAATGCCGAGCAGTCGAACATCAACTGGGGCAAGGCCGGTCGCATGCGCTGGAAGGGCAAGCGCCCGACCGTCCGCGGTGTGGCGATGAACCCCATCGACCACCCGCACGGTGGTGGTGAGGGTAAGACCTCCGGTGGTCGCCACCCGGTGAGCCCCTGGGGTAAGCCCGAGGGTCGTACTCGCCGGCCGAAGAAGGCCAGCGACAAGCTCATCATCCGCCGCCGCAAGACGAACAAGAAGCGCTAGGAGCAGTCTCGATGCCGCGCAGTCTCAAGAAGGGACCCTTCGTCGACGGCCACCTGATCAAGAAGGTGGACGTACAGAACGACAAGGGAACCAAGAACGTCATCAAGACCTGGTCCCGCCGCTCGATGATCGTCCCGGCGATGCTGGGCCACACGATCGCGGTGCACGACGGCCGTAAGCACGTCCCGGTGTTCGTGACCGAGTCGATGGTCGGCCACAAGCTCGGCGAGTTCGCGCCGACTCGGACCTTCCGCGGTCACGAGAAGGACGACCGGAAGTCGCGTCGTCGCTGACGCGGCGAATCGCATGGATATCGAGATGAGCAAGGGGACGTCGATGGAAGCCAGGGCTCAGGCGCGGTACATCCGCGTCACGCCCATGAAGGCCCGCCGTGTGGTGGACCTCATCCGTGGCATGAACGCCGCGGAGGCCCAGGCGGTCCTGCGATTCGCTCCGCAGGCCGCGAGTGAGCCGGTCGGCAAGGTGCTGGACAGCGCCATTGCCAACGCCGGTCACAACCACAACCTGGACACGAACATCCTGTACGTGTCCGCCGCCTACGTGGACGAGGGTCCGACCCTCAAGCGTTTCCGTCCGCGGGCACAGGGCCGGGCGTACCGCATCCGCAAGCGCACCAGCCACATCACCGTGGTTGTCGCCGAGAAGGAGAGGACCCGCTAGTGGGCCAGAAGGTTAACCCGCACGGGTTCCGTCTCGGCATCACCACGGACTTCAAGTCCCGGTGGTACGCCGACAAGCTGTACAAGGACTACGTCGGCGAGGACGTCAAGATTCGTCAGATGATGACGAAGGGCATGGAGCGCGCCGGGATCTCGAAGGTAGAGATCGAGCGCACCCGTGAGCGCGTCCGCGTCGACATCCACACCGCCCGGCCGGGCATCGTCATCGGCCGTCGTGGTGCGGAGGCCGACCGCATCCGCGGTGAGCTCGAGAAGCTCACCGGCAAGCAGGTTCAGCTGAACATCCTCGAGGTCAAGAACCCCGAGGTCGACGCTCAGCTTGTGGCGCAGGGTGTGGCCGAGCAGCTCTCGAGCCGCGTGTCCTTCCGCCGCGCGATGCGCAAGGCGATGCAGAGCTCCATGAAGGCCGGGGCCAAGGGCATCAAGATCCAGTGCGGTGGTCGTCTGGGTGGGGCCGAAATGTCCCGCTCGGAGTTCTACCGTGAGGGTCGCGTGCCGCTGCACACGCTGCGCGCCAACGTCGACTACGGCTTCTTCGAGGCCCGTACGACGTTCGGTCGCATCGGTGTGAAGGTGTGGATCTACAAGGGCGACGTCAAGAACATCGCCGAGGTTCGCGCCGAGAACGCCGCGGCTCGCGCCAGCAACCGTCCCGCCCGTGGTGGCGCTCCCGAGCGTCCCCGTCGTGGCGAGGGTGGCGGCGGCGGTCGTGGCGGCGAGCGCGGCGGCCGTGGTGGCCGCGGCGGACGTCCGCAGCAGAACGACGCGCAGGCCACCGGTTCCTCGGACACCGGCTCCGCGCCGGCGGCCGAGGCTGTGAACTCGGCGCCCGAATCCGGATCGGAGGCCTGACCCCGATGCTGATCCCCCGCAGGGTCAAGCACCGCAAGCAGCACCACCCCAAGCGCGGTGGCCGCGCCAAGGGCGGTACGGAACTGGCGTTCGGCGAGTACGGCATCCAGGCCCTCGGCCAGGCGTACGTGACCAACCGTCAGATCGAGTCCGCTCGTATTGCCATCACCCGGCACATTCGCCGTGGTGGCAAGGTGTGGATCAACATCTACCCCGACCGTCCGCTGACCAAGAAGCCTGCCGAGACCCGCATGGGTTCCGGTAAGGGCTCGCCCGAGTGGTGGGTCGCGAACGTCAAGCCCGGTCGGGTGATGTTCGAACTGTCGTACCCGAACGAGAAGGTGGCTCGTGAGGCGCTTACCCGCGCCGTGCACAAGCTGCCGATGAAGTGCCGGATCGTCCGGCGCGAGGCTGGTGAGGCGTGATGGCGGCCGTTACCAAGGCGTCCGAGCTCCGCGAACTCGGTGACGAGGAAATCGTCGCCAAGCTCCGCGAAGCCAAGGAGGAGCTGTTCAACCTCCGTTTCCAGGCGGCGACCGGGCAGCTCGAAAACCACGGGCGGCTCAAGGCTGTCCGTAAGGACATCGCCCGGATCTACACGCTGATGCGCGAGCGCGAGCTGGGCATCGACGTGCAGGAGACCGGAGGCGCGGCGTGAGCGAGAAGACTGAGATGACTGAAGCAACCCGGGGTTTCCGCAAGACCCGTGAGGGCCTCGTCGTCAGCGACAAGATGGACAAGACCGTCGTTGTCGCCGTCGAGGACCGCGTGAAGCACCCGATGTACGGCAAGGTCATCCGCCGCACGAACAAGCTGAAGGCTCACGACGAGCAGAACGCCTGTGGCGTCGGTGACCGTGTCGTCCTCATGGAGACTCGGCCGCTGTCCGCCAGCAAGCGTTGGCGCATCGTCGAGATCCTCGAAAAGGCCAAGTAGCGAGCGCCGGTCGCCCCACCAACCGTGGGTCGTGACCGCGACGTGACGATCAGGAGTTAGACGTGATCCAGCAGGAGTCGCGACTGCGAGTCGCCGACAACACGGGTGCGAAGGAGATTCTCTGCATCCGTGTGCTCGGTGGCTCCGGCCGGCGCTACGCGGGCATCGGGGACGTCATCGTTGCCACCGTCAAGGACGCGATCCCCGGTGGCAACGTGAAGAAGGGTGACGTCATCAAGGCGGTCATCGTGCGGACCGTGAAGGAGCGCCGGCGTGTCGACGGCTCCTACATCCGCTTTGACGAGAACGCCGCCGTTGTCCTGAAGAACGATGGCGAACCCCGAGGCACCCGTATTTTCGGCCCGGTCGGCCGTGAGCTTCGTGAGAAGAAGTTCATGAAGATCATCTCGCTCGCGCCGGAGGTGCTCTAACCAATGGCGAAGGCGATGAAGATCAAGAAGGGTGACCTGGTACAGGTCATCACGGGCAAGGACAAGGGCAAGCAGGGCAAGGTCATCGCGGCCTACCCGCCGAAGGAGCGCGTCCTGGTCGAGGGCGTCAACCGGATCAAGAAGCACACCAAGGTGGGTCAGTCCGCCAAGGGTGCCAAGACCGGTGGCATCATCACCCAGGAAGCCTCCATCCACGTCAGCAACGTGATGCTGGTCGTGGAGAAGGACGGTAAGAAGGTCCCGACGCGGACCGGCTTCCGGTTCGATGACGAGGGCAACAAGATCCGGTACGCCAAGCGGACCGGTGAGGACATCTGATGACGGTCACCACTGAGGCGCGCGAACTGCCGCGTCTGAAGCAGCGTTACCGCGAGGAGATCCTCGGCAAGCTGCGTGAGGAGTTCTCGTTCGAGAACGTCATGCAGGTTCCGGGCGTCACCAAGATCGTGGTCAACATGGGTGTGGGCGACGCCGCCCGCGACTCGAAGCTGATCGACGGCGCGATCAAGGACCTGATGGCCATCACCGGCCAGAAGCCCCAGGTCACGAAGGCCCGCAAGTCCATCGCGCAGTTCAAGCTGCGTGAGGGTCAGCCGATCGGCGCGCACGTTACACTGCGCGGCGACCGGATGTGGGAGTTCCTCGACCGTCTGCTGTCGATCGCTCTGCCGCGTATCCGCGACTTCCGCGGGCTCTCGCCGAAGCAGTTCGACGGCCGCGGCAACTACACCTTCGGTCTCACGGAGCAGTCGATGTTCCACGAGATCGACCAGGACAAGATCGACCGCGTTCGCGGCATGGACATCACTGTGGTGACCAGCGCCAAGAACGACGACGAGGGCCGCGCTCTGCTGCGTCTCCTCGGCTTCCCGTTCAAGGAAGCGTGAGCAGTCGGCTCGCCGACTGAGGAACGCAACAAGGAGACTGAGACGTGGCGAAGAAGGCCCTGATCGCAAAGGCCGCCCGCAAGCCGAAGTTCGAGGTTCGTGGCTACACGCGCTGCCAGCGCTGTGGCCGCCCTCACTCGGTGTACCGCAAGTTCGGCCTGTGCCGCGTGTGCCTGCGCACGATGGCGCACGCCGGCGAGCTGCCGGGCGTCACCAAGAGCAGCTGGTAGTTCGCGGCGGCCGTTTCGACGGCCGACGCGACCCGGCACATCGCCCGTCCCGCGGGGACGGGCGAGAACAGTAACGACGTCGTAGGTCCCGCACCGCAGTCGTCGCTCCGCCGCTCTCCCTCGGGAGGGCGGCGGGGCGAGGGATCGCACGCCGGGAAACCACGGCGAGAAAGGCCTTGAGGCCGTCATGACCATGACCGACCCCATCGCAGACATGCTGACCCGTCTGCGGAACGCCAACTCGGCATATCACGACGATGTCGTGATGCCGTTCAGCAAGATCAAGTCGCACATCGCGGAGATCCTCCAGCAGGAGGGTTACATCCAGGGCTGGCGCGTCGAGGACGCGGAGGTGGGCAAGAAGCTCACCGTCGTCCTCAAGTACGGCCCGAACCGCGAGCGCTCGATCGCCGGCGTCCGCCGTGTGTCGAAGCCCGGTCTGCGGGTGTACGCAAAGTCCACGAACCTGCCGAAGGTGCTCGGTGGCCTCGGCGTCGCGATTATCTCGACGTCGACCGGTCTCCTCACCGACAAGCAGGCGGCCAAGAAGGGCGTGGGCGGGGAAGTCCTCGCCTTCGTCTGGTAAGGGAAGGGAAGGAGAGCAATGTCGCGCATCGGACGTCTCCCCATCCCGGTTCCCACCGGTGTGGACGTCACCATCAATGGCCGCGAGGTTGTCGTGAAGGGCCCCAAGGGTTCCCTGTCGCACACCATCGCCGCCCCGATCGAGATCGCAAAGTCGGATGACGGCACCCTCGCGGTGACCCGTCCCGACGACGAGCGTCGCTCGAAGGCCCTGCACGGGCTGTCCCGGACGCTGGTGGCGAACATGATCACTGGTGTGACCCAGGGATACATCAAGAAGCTCGAGATCAGCGGTGTCGGTTACCGAGTCCAGGCGAAGGGCTCCTCGCTGGAGTTCGCGCTCGGATTCAGCCACCCCGTCGTCGTCGAGGCCCCGGAGGGCATCACCTTCGTGGTCGAGGCCCCGACCCGTTTCTCGGTCGAAGGCATCGACAAGCAGAAGGTCGGTGAAATCGCCGCGAACATCCGCAAGCTGCGGAAGCCCGACCCGTACAAGGCCAAGGGCGTCAAGTACGCCGGCGAGGTCATCCGCCGCAAGGTCGGAAAGGCTGGTAAGTAGGCATGGCTGTCGGCGTGAAGACCGGCAAGGGCGTTGCGAAGAAGTCTGTCGCACGCAAGCGCCGGCACATCCGGGTGCGGAAGAAGGTTTCCGGCACCCCGCTGCGGCCCCGTCTCGTCGTGAGCCGCTCCACCCGTCACATGGTGGCGCAGGTTATCGACGACATCGCCGGCCACACTCTCGCTTCGGCCTCCACGATGGACCCGTCCATCCGTGGTGGTGAGGGCGACAAGACCGCTCAGGCTCGCAAGGTCGGCGAATTGGTCGCCGAGCGCGCGAAGGCTGCCGGTGTAGAGGCCGTTGTGTTCGACCGCGGTGGTAACAAGTACCACGGTCGTATCGCCGCCCTCGCGGATGCCGCACGCGGTAACGGGCTGACCTTCTGAGCCCGCTCCGGGACAAGCTTCGAACGACAGATGTGAGGACATTCTGATGGCTGGACCCCAGCGCCGCGGTGGCGGCGCCGGCGGCGGCGAGCGGCGGGACCGGCGGGATCGACGTGATGGTGGCGCAGCCGCCGAGAAGACCGCTTACGTCGAGCGCGTCGTCGCGATCAATCGCGTCGCCAAGGTCGTGAAGGGTGGTCGTCGCTTCAGCTTCACCGCGCTGGTCGTGGTTGGCGATGGCGATGGCACCGTAGGTGTCGGTTACGGCAAGGCCAAGGAGGTGCCGGCCGCGATCGCCAAGGGTGTTGAAGAGGCCAAGAAGCACTTCTTCAAGGTCCCCCGTATCCAGGGCACCATTCCGCACCCGATCCAGGGTGAGAAGGCTGCCGGCGTCGTGCTCCTGAAGCCGGCCTCGCCGGGTACCGGTGTCATCGCCGGTGGCCCCGTGCGCGCCGTGCTCGAGTGCGCCGGCATCCACGACGTGCTGAGCAAGTCGCTCGGTTCGTCGAACCCGATCAACATCGTGCACGCGACCGTCGCGGCGCTCCAGGGGCTCGTTCGCCCCGAGGAGATCGCGGCTCGTCGTGGCCTGCCTCTGGAGGACGTGGCCCCGGCCGCGCTCCTGCGGGCCCGCGCGGGGGTTGGTGCGTAATGGCACGTCTCAAGGTCACGCAGACCCGATCCAAGATCGGTGGCAGGCAGAACCAGCGGGACACTCTCCGTTCGCTCGGTCTCAAGCGCGTCCACGACGTGGTCGTCAAGGAAGACCGCCCGGAGATCCGCGGCATGATCGCGACGGTGTCGCACCTCGTCACCGTCGAGGAGGTCGACTGACATGGGTGCTGACAACCCGCTGAAGGTGCACCACCTGCGGCCCGCCCCGGGCGCCAAGACCGCCAAGACCCGCGTGGGTCGTGGCGAGGGCTCCAAGGGTAAGACCGCCGGTCGTGGCACCAAGGGCACCAAGGCTCGTTACCAGGTGCCGGCCCGCTTCGAGGGTGGGCAGATGCCGCTGCACATGCGGCTGCCCAAGCTCAAGGGCTTCAAGAACCCGTTCCGGGTCGAGTTCCAGGTCGTGAACCTGGACAAGATCGAGGCCCTGTACCCCAACGGTGGCGAAGTCACCGTCGAGGGTCTGATCGAGAAGGGCGCGGTTCGCAAGAACCTGCCCGTCAAGATCCTGGGCACCGGCGAGATCTCGGTTGCCGTCCAGGTGAAGGTGCACGCCTTCTCCGGCTCGGCGAAGACCAAGATCGCCGCCGCGGGTGGTTCGACCGACGAACTGTCGGTCTGATCCGAACGCGGGACAAGGTGTGATCGTCATGGCCCGTTCGGATCGGTACCGAACGGGCCTTGACGTCGTTGGAGGCTATAGCGCAGGGGTGTCACGCCGGTAAGGTGGTGGCGCCCCTGTGGTTTGCTGTGACGTGGGGGCAGGTTCATTGCTCCACCCCCACACATGACTTGCTGTGTTTTTACCGTGTGTTGTGTCATGTCGCAGGAACGTCGGGCCGGGGCGATACTTCCGGGCCGTCGGCGCTGTTATTGTCCGTGAGGTTCCTGTGTGGGACCTGACCAGTGGTCCTACCGGACCGACGACTCGATCGACTCGCCCCTAAGACGGGCGAGGCGCAGGAGGCAGTGTGCTCACCGCGTTCGCCAGGGCGTTCCGCACGCCCGACCTGCGCAAGAAGCTGCTGTTCACGTTGGCGATCATCGTCCTCTTCCGGATCGGGTCGCATATCCCGGTACCGGGCGTCTCGTTCGAGATGGTGCGCTCTTGCGTAGAGGACTCCAACCGGAACAGCCTGTTCGGCCTCGTGAACATGTTCAGCGGCGGCGCGCTGCTGCAACTCACGATCTTCGCGCTGGGGATCATGCCGTACATCACGGCGAGCATCATCCTGCAGCTCCTCACCGTGGTGATCCCGCGGTTGGAGGCCCTCAAGAAGGAGGGGCAGTCCGGCACCGCGAAGATCACCCAGTACACCCGGTACCTGACCATCGCTTTGTCGATCCTGCAGTCCACCGCGCTGATCGCCACCGCACGCAGCGGCGCGCTCTTCTCCAGCGCCCGCAGCGCCACCTGCGACCCGCAGGGCATCGTTCCGGACGACTCGCTCTTCCGAGTGATCGTCATGGTCGCCGTGATGACCGCCGGCACCTCGACGATCATGTGGCTCGGTGAGCTGATCACCGACCGCGGCATCGGCAACGGCATGTCCATCCTGATGTTCGTCTCGGTCGCCGCCGGCTTCCCGGCCGCGCTGTGGACGATCAAGGAGCAGGGCACCATCGGCGGCGGTTGGGTACCGTTCTTCACCGTCATCGCCATCGGCCTCGTGATGGTCGGCCTGGTGGTCTTCGTGGAACAGGCGCAGCGCCGGATCCCGGTGCAGTACGCCAAGCGCATGATCGGGCGTCGCGCCTACGGCGGGACCTCGACCTACATCCCGCTCAAGGTGAACCAGGCGGGCATCATCCCCGTCATCTTCGCCTCGTCGCTGCTGTACATCCCGGCCCTCATCGCTCAGTTCAGCGGTGGGAAATCGGACTGGGCGGTGTGGATCGAACGCCACTTCGTCAAGGGCGACCATCCGCTGTACATGATCACGTACTTCCTGCTGATCGTCTTCTTCGCGTTCTTCTACGTGGCCATCACGTTCAACCCCGAAGAAGTTGCCGACAACATGAAGAAGTATGGTGGCTTCATTCCGGGGATCCGCGCCGGCAGACCGACCGCGGAATACCTGAACTACATCCTCACCAGGATCACGTGGCCCGGATCGTTGTACCTGGGCATGATCGCGTTGGTACCCAGCATCGCGCTCGTGCTCTTCAACGCCAACCAGAACTTCCCGTTCGGCGGCACGAGCATCCTGATCATCGTGGGAGTGGGTCTGGAAACCGTGAAGCAGATCGAGAGTCAGCTCCAGCAGCGCAACTACGAAGGCTTCCTCCGCTAAATGCGTATCGTTCTCGTGGGGCCTCCCGGCGCGGGTAAGGGAACCCAGGCCCAGTACATCGCCGCCAACCTGTCGATTCCCGCCGTCTCGACCGGTGACATCTTCCGCGCCAACGTGAGTCAGGGCACCCCGCTCGGCCGCGAGGCGAAGACCTACATGGACGCGGGCAACCTGGTACCCGACGAGGTGACCATAGGCATGGTCCGGGAGCGCCTGGCGCAGCCGGACGTCGCCGCCGGTTTCCTGCTCGACGGGTTCCCGCGCAACACGGCCCAGGCCAAGGTGCTCGACGAGATCCTCGCCGAGAACGACACCGAACTCGACGTCGTGCTCGAACTCAAGGTCGACGACTCGGAGATCATCCAGCGGATCTCCGGCCGTCGGCAGTGCCGCGCCAACGGGCACGTCTGCCACATCCTGACCGACCCGCCGAAGGTCGCCGGGGTCTGCGACGAGTGCGGGAGCGAGCTGTACCAGCGCGACGACGACCGCGAGGAGACCGTTCGGCACCGTCTGGACGTGTACAAGGAGCAGACCGAACCCTTGGTCGGCTATTACTCCGAGCGCAACCTCCTGCTGCCGATCCAGGCGACCGGTCCGGTCAAGGAGGTCACCGAGCGCGCGATGGCCGCGCTTCGGGAGTTCCGCGCCTGATCGGCGTCGGCCGCGACAGACATCACACATGGGCGATCCGGGGAAACCCCGGATCGCCCATCGTGCTTTCGCGCCGACACACAACCTCGGCGACACACGAATACGAATGAGGACGGCCATGCCGGTGTTCAGGAAGCGGCAGATGCGAATCGAACGCAAGACGCCCGAGCAGATCGAGAAGATGCGTCGCGCCGGGGCCGTCGTGGCACACACCCTGGAGGCGCTGCGCGAAGCGGCGAAGCCGGGCGTGACGACGGCCGACCTGGACGCGATCGCCGAACGCTCGATCCGCGCCGCGGGCGCGATCCCCTCGTTCAAGGGCTACCACGGCTTCCCCGCGTCGATCTGCGCGTCGGTCAACGACGTGGTGGTGCACGGGATTCCGGACGAGACGCCGTTGCACGACGGAGACATCATCTCGATCGACTGCGGGGCGATCCTGGACGGCTGGCACGGCGACTCGGCGATCACCGTGCCGATCGGCACGGTGCGGCCCGAGGTGCTCGAACTGAGCCGGGTGTGCGAGCAGTCGATGTGGGCGGGCATCGAGGCCGCGGTGGCCGGCGGTCGGCTGACCGACATCAGCCACGCGGTGGAGAAGTCGATCCGGGCCAACCCGCTGCCGGGCGGCGCCAAATACGGCATCGTCGAGGACTACGGCGGCCACGGCATCGGCACCGAGATGCACCAGGACCCGCACGTGCTCAACTACGGCCCCGGCGGGCGCGGGCCGCGCCTGGAGGTCGGGGTGTGCCTGGCGATCGAGCCGATGGTCACCCTGGGCAAGCCGGACACGTACACGCTGGCCGACGAGTGGACGGTCAAGACCACCGCGGGCGGCTACGCGGCGCACTGGGAGCACTCGATCGCGATCACCGAGAACGGGCCCGTGGTACTGACGCTGCCCTGATGCCAGACCCCCCTCGATGGTGGGGCTGGCACCATGTACGACTCTTCGCGCCCTGCCTAGTGTCGATGACATGGTGAGGACTCCGACCATGCGGGCATCCGACGTGGACCGTGAGGCGGCGGTGACGCTGCTGCGCGATCACCACGCCGTCGGACGGTTGACGCTCGCAGAGTTCAACGAACGCATGGGGGCCGCCTACGAGGCGGTCACGCTGGGGGAGCTGGCTCGGCTGATCGCCGATCTGCCGCCGCCGGAACACCTGGAGGCGGATGTCGAGGTGATCCGCGCGCGGATGGCCTACGAGGTGGCCCGCACCCGGGCGACCCTGGCGCGGCCGGTCGCGCCGGAGTCGCCGCCGGTCGCGTCCTGGCCGGCGCCCCGGCCCGCGCCGCCGCCGGTCCGGCCGCAGGTGCGCCGGGAGGTGGTTCCGGCGCACGGGGAGCGCGACGGGTGGGCCGCCGGCGCGCGGGCCCTGCGCGCGGCGTGGACCACGCTGAACGCGGTCACCGCGTTGAACGTGGTGATCTGGCTGCTGGTCGCGGTGGCCGGTACCGGGGTCGTGTACTTCTGGCCGGTGTGGGTCTACGGTCCCGCCGCGGCCGTGCTGGGTTCGATCCAGATGGTCTACTGGCGCCACGGGCGCTCCTCGCCGTGACCGGGCTACCCTCGTCTCATGGACCGAGATCCGAACGCTCCCGCGACTCCCACGGACCGCGAACGCGTGACCGCCGAGCTGCGTGAGCACCTCGCGTCGGGTCGGCTGGCGCTGTCCGAATACCGGGCGCGCCTGGACGCGGTCCGCCGAGCCGGTACGGTGGGGGAGCTCGACGCGGTCTCGGCGAATCTGCCGGGCCGTGAGGATCGAGACGACGCGGCGGGTGCGACGCCGCCGCCGGAGTACCGACCGATCGTCGACGCGCCTCCACGAGCCGGTGCCTACGGCCCGGCGGAGGAGCGGCGTCCGCGGGTTTCCAACGCGACGTTGAACAAGGTCTGGTTGGTCGTGATGTCACTCGGCGTGCTGGTGTGGGCGCTGGTCTACTTCCTGAGGTAGACCGACGGGCCCGGCAGGAACGGAACCTGCGGTTCCGGGCCCGGTTTCGCTTTCACTGGCCGAGTGCCTTAGACTGACTCGTCGGCTCACATGTAGCCAGGTTTGGCGCGCCCGTCATCTGGGCGCCAAAAATTTGAGCTTCGTCATGTGCGCCGGGTAACGGTAGCTGATCCCGAGATACGAAGCGCGGAGGACATGCCCAAGAAGCAAGGGGCCATCGAAATCGAGGGCACCGTCATCGAGTCGCTCCCCAACGCCATGTTTCGCGTGGAGCTTCAGAACGGGCACAAAGTCCTCGCGCACATCAGTGGGAAGATGCGGATGCACTACATCCGTATTCTTCCGGACGACCGGGTTGTCGTGGAGCTGAGCCCTTACGACCTGACCCGCGGCCGGATCGTCTACCGCTACAAGTAGGCGAGCCCCGGCCCTGCCCACGCCGAGCGTGGTGTGCGGGGCTTGGACGCAAACCGATAACCGACTCGGCGACGGCGGCGTGCCCGCACGCCTTCGTCACACGTACCGGAGAAATCATGAAGGTCAAGCCGAGCGTCAAGAAGATCTGCGACAAGTGCAAGGTGATCCGCCGTCACGGCCGGGTCATGGTGATCTGCGAGAACCTGCGCCACAAGCAGCGCCAGGGCTGAGCAACACCCCCCTCGCACAACGAGCGATCGACGCGCGACGCACCCCGTAAGAGCCGCAGCACCCGACCCCCGTTTCGTGCGGGACGCCACCCTCGGCCGGAGGCCGAGGACCGAGGACATCTCCAGAAGGTGTGCCGGACCGGTGCTGGGCCAGACCTCCGACTAAACCAGGAGCCACACATATGGCACGCCTCGTCGGCGTCGACCTCCCCCGTGAGAAGCGGGTCGAGGTCGCTCTGACCTACATCTTCGGCGTCGGGCGCACTCGTGCGCTGGACACGCTGAAGAACACCGGTGTCAACCCCGACACCCGCGTCCGCGATCTCGCCGAGGACGACCTGATCAAGCTTCGCGACTGGATCGAGTCGAACTACCGCGTCGAGGGTGACCTCCGCCGCGAAGTTCAGGCCGACATCCGCCGCAAGGTCGAGATCGGTTGCTACGAAGGTCTGCGTCACCGTCGCGGTCTTCCCGTCCGCGGTCAGCGCACCCACACCAACGCGCGTACCCGCAAGGGCCCGCGCCGCGCGATCGCCGGCAAGAAGAAGCCGGGCAAGAAGTAGTCCGCGTACGACGGATCACGCGGTCCTCAATTCGTAGCGGACCGACGACCTCAGGAGTTTCCAGCAGATGCCTCCCAAGAGCCGCGCGGGCGCCAAGAAGGTGCGCCGCAAGGAAAAGAAGAACGTCGCTCACGGGCACGCCCACATCAAGAGCACGTTCAACAACACCATCGTTTCGATCACGGACCCCAGCGGCAACGTGATCTCGTGGGCCTCCGCGGGCCACGTCGGCTTCAAGGGTTCGCGCAAGTCGACCCCCTTCGCCGCGCAGATGGCCGCCGAGTCCGCCGCGCGTCGTGCCCAGGAGCACGGCATGCGCAAGGTCGACGTTTTCGTCAAGGGCCCGGGTTCCGGTCGTGAGACCGCCATTCGTTCGCTGCAGGCCACCGGCCTGGAGGTCGGCTCCATTCAGGACGTCACCCCCGTGCCGCACAACGGCTGCCGCCCCCCCAAGCGCCGCCGCGTCTGACCAGCAGCTGACTAGGAGTTAAAGAACAATGGCGCGTTACACCGGCGCGGACTGCAAGCGCTGCCGTCGCGAGAAGATGAAGCTGTTCCTCAAGGGCAGCAAGTGCGAGGGCCCGAAGTGCCCGATCGAGATTCGCCCCTACCCGCCGGGTGAGCACGGTCGTGGCCGTACCAAGGACAGCGAGTACCTGCTGCAGATGCGCGAGAAGCAGAAGTGCGCGCGCATCTACGGTGTGCTCGAGAAGCAGTTCAAGGGCTACTACGAGGAAGCGAACCGTCGCCAGGGCAAGACCGGCGAGAACCTGCTTCGCATCCTCGAGTCGCGCCTGGACAACGTGGTCTACCGCGCGGGCTTCGCCAAGTCGCGTGACCACGCCCGTCAGCTCGTTCGCCACGGTCACATCGTGGTCAACGGCGTCAAGACGGACATCCCGTCGTTCCGGGTCTCCGACAACGACATCATCGAGGTCCGCAAGGACTCGGTCGAGCTGACCCCGTTCGTGGTCGCCCGTGCCGAGGCCGGCGAGCGCACCGTCCCGGCCTGGCTCGAGGTCATCCCGGGCAAGATGCGCATCCTCGTGCACTCCCTCCCCGCGCGTCAGGTCATCGACACGCAGGTGCAGGAGCAGCTCATCGTCGAGCTCTACTCCAAGTAAGAGCTCCACGGGATCGGGCGGACCGGGATTGTGCCGGTCCGCCCGTATCCTTGTTTCCACTGGCGTCAAATAGCGGGCGTCATTACCAGGAGGCATCCCCATGCTTATCGCCCAGCGGCCGACCCTCACCGAGGACGTCGTCGACGAATACCGCTCGCGGTTCGTCATCGAGCCCCTCGAGCCCGGCTTCGGCTACACGCTCGGCAACTCGCTCCGTCGTACGCTCCTGTCCTCGATCCCGGGCGCTGCTGTCACCAGCATCCGGATCGACGGCGTCCTGCACGAGTTCACCACCGTGCCGGGTGTCAAGGAGGACGTCACCGACCTCATCCTGAACATCAAGCAGCTCGTCGTCTCCTCGGAGCACGACGAGCCGGTCGTGATGTACCTGCGCAAGCAGGGCCCGGGTGTGGTCACCGCCGGCGACATCGCGCCGCCGGCCGGTGTCGAGGTGCACAACCCCGACCTGGTCCTGGCGACGCTGAACGCCAAGGGCAAGCTGGAGATGGAGCTGACCGTCGAGCGCGGTCGCGGCTACGTCTCCGCGGTGCAGAACAAGCAGGCGGGCCAGGAGATCGGCCGCGTGCCGGTCGACTCGATCTACTCGCCGGTGCTCAAGGTCACGTACAAGGTCGAGGCCACCCGTGTCGAGCAGCGCACGGACTTCGACAAGCTGATCGTCGACGTCGAGACCAAGCAGTCCATGCGTCCGCGCGACGCGATGGCCTCCGCGGGCAAGACGCTGGTCGAGCTGTTCGGTCTCGCCCGCGAGCTGAACATCGACGCCGAGGGCATCGACATGGGCCCGTCGCCGACCGACGCCGCGCTCGCGGCCGATCTGGCGCTGCCGATCGAGGAGCTCGAGCTCACGGTCCGCTCGTACAACTGCCTCAAGCGCGAGGGCATCCACACCGTGGGTGAACTGGTCGCGCGCAGCGAGGCCGACCTGCTGGACATCCGCAACTTCGGTGCGAAGTCCATCGACGAGGTCAAGGCGAAGCTCAACGGGATGGGTCTGGCCCTCAAGGACAGCCCGCCCGGGTTCGACCCGACCGCCGCCGCGGACAGCTTCGGCGACGAGGACGACCACGGTTTCGCCGAGACCGAGCAGTACTGAGCTTCGTCGCGAGGCGTAGCCCACCACCCGGGCCGACCGGCCCGGGTGGACTGACGCCGGTACCTGATACGGCCGGCGCAGGAATATCTAGGAGAGAACATGCCCAGGCCCACCAAGGGTCCGCGCCTCGGCGGCGGCCCGTCCCACGAGCGGCTGATCCTGGCCGGTCTCGCGACGGCGCTGTTCGAGCACGGTCGGATCACCACGACCGAGGCCAAGGCGCGTCGGCTGCGTCCCGTCGCCGAGCGACTGATCACCAAGGCGAAGAAGGGCGACCTGCACAACCGTCGCCAGGTGCTCACGATCGTTCGTGACAAGAGCGTCGTGCACGCGCTCTTCGAGGAGATCGCTCCTCGGTACGAGAACCGCCCGGGCGGTTACACGCGCATCACCAAGATCGGCAACCGCAAGGGCGACAACGCGCCCATGGCGGTCATCGAGCTGGTCGAGGCGCTGACCGTGGCGCAGACCGCGGTCGGCGAGGCCGAGGCCGCCACGAAGCGCTCGGTCAAGGAGCAGGAGACCGCCAAGGTCGAGACGACGAAGGTCGTCGAGACCGAGGAGGCGCCCGCCGCCGAGGCCGAGAAGGCCGAGGAGAGCAAGGACGCCGACAAGGCCTGACGGTCTCGTCGCGTGCTCCACGCGTTGTGAATCACAGTGCGAGCCCGTCCCCCGTACCCGTACGGAGGGCGGGCTCGCGCCATGCCCGGAGGTGGTTGACGTGGTGCGCTTGCGCATCGATCTGTCGTACGACGGCACCGAGTTCGCGGGCTGGGCCCGGCAGCGCGAGCTGCGCACCGTGCAGGGCACGCTGGAGAGCGCCCTGACCACCGTGCTGCGGCTGGCCGAGCCCGCCCAGTTGACGGTGGCCGGGCGCACGGACGCGGGGGTGCACGCGCGGGGTCAGGTGGCCCACCTCGACGTGCCCGACGAGGTGTGGGCCGCGCTGGGCGACGTGGCGCTGCGTCGGGTCACCGGGGCGCTGCCCCGGGATCTGCGGGTGCGCGACATCACCGTGGCGCCCGAGGGCTTCGACGCCCGGTTCGGCGCGATCTGGCGGCGCTACGCGTATCGGGTGTGCGACGCGCCGGGCGGGGTGGACCCGCTGCGGCGGGGCAGCGTGGTGTGGCACGACCGGCCGCTGGACGAGACCCGGATGAACGCGGCCGCGCAGCGGTTGTTGGGCGAGCACGACTTCGCGTCGTTCTGCCGCAAGCGCGAGGGGGCCACCACCGTGCGCTGCCTCCAGGACTTCTCCTGGGCGCGCGAGACGCCGAGCGGGGCCGATGTGGGTCCCGCGTTTCGGCCGGTGATCGTGGCGACCGTGCGGGCCGACGCGTTCTGCCACAACATGGTGCGCTCGCTGGTGGGCGCGATGCTGGCGGTGGGCACCGGACGCAAGCCGGTGGAGTGGCCGCTGGAGGTGCTCGGGCGCGCGGTGCGCGACTCGGGCGTGCACGTCGCGCCCGCGCACGGGTTGACCCTGGAGGAGGTGGCCTACCCGGCGGACGCGTTGCTCGCGGACCGGGTGACGGCCACCCGTCGGCGTCGGGACGGCGGCTGAGGTCGGGACGGACGGGGGTCGGGGCGCGGCCCCGGCCCGTCCGGGTCAGCCCTGGATCTGTTCCAGGGCCTTGCGCCGGTTCTCGTCGTCGATCTGCTTGGAGCGCGCCTCGCCGCGTGCGGTCAGCGAGTTCCACAGGAACTTGTCCACGTCGTCCTGGGCCTGCGCCATGGTCTTGTCGTCGCCGACCGGGTCCTTGCCGTCGGCGTACCAGTCCAGGGTGAACAGCGCGTAGCGGCCGACGGAGTTGCGCAGCTTGCCGTGTTTTTGCTTCTGGGCGTCGAGGACCTTGACGCCGGGGCCGGCCAGCGGCAGCAGTTCGCCGCCGTCCTTGCCGTTCTTGATCGCCGCGGCCTTGTCGGCCGAGGGGAACGAGGCGACCGCGGCGGTGGAGACGATGCCGTTCGGGCCGACCACCGCGAGTCGGATGAGCTGGGTGCACTGCTGGTTGCGCGCGGCCGGGCCGAGCTTGGCGTCGGTGCCGTCCGAACAGGTGTTGTCCAGCTTGCTCGCGACCACCGAGTACTGCCGCCCGTTGACGGTGAACTTCGCGCCGGGGAACAGCGATTCGACCGTGAACGGCGCGTTGTCCAGGGCCGGGTCGGCGAGCACGGCCTGGGCCGGAGGCGGCGGCGGGACCGTGGGCGCGGGGCGGAAGGTGGGCTTGGCCGGGGCGAAGGTCGAGGCGGACGGGACGCCCGAGGCGCCCGGTCCCGCGCTCTTCTTGTCGTCGTCGCCGGACGTGGCCATGACCGCCGCGACCACGCCGCCGATCAGGGCGAGTCCGAGCACGGAGCCGCCCACGGTGAACAGCAGCCTGCGGCGGCGGGCCGCCGCGTCGCGTCGCTCCGCCAGCGCGTCCCAGTCGGGACCGGTGGAGGAGCCGAACTGCTGTTGCCCCGTTGGCTGTTCGTGCGCCGGTCGGGCGAAGGGCTGCTGTGGTTGAGGATGCGGCTGTGGCCCCTGGGGGCCCTGCGCCTGAGTGGGGAACGGATCCCACGCGTGGGCCGGCTGCCCCGGTGACCCGGGCCCGCCCGGGCGTACGCTCCAGGGCTGCTGCCCGTCGTCTCCCGGTGTACCGACCCCCGACATACCCGCCCCCTGCAAGGAGTGACCCGCCTCGGCTCCCCATGCGCCGACGACCCGATCGTTCGGCGCATCGTACCTATCCGCCGATCCGGTGAGGACCGGCGTGGCACGGTAGGAGCACCCGCGCGGATGGCTTACGCTGGGGAGGGGCGTGAGCAGATCATCGCCCCATTGCTCGTTTTGACCGGCACCCCCTTGACCCGGTATTGTGCCGGTTCGTTGTGCGTATTGGCTTGCTTGAGTGGAGTCGGTACGCCGGGCCGCCGGCCACCGGAGTCCGCATTCGGTTCGGAATCATCTCCCGGACAGCCAGTCGGCATCCGTAAGCACACACTCACGAAGAAGCGAAGGCTATCGACCGTGCGCACGTACAGCCCCAAGCCCGGCGACGTCCAGCGTCAGTGGCACGTCATCGACGCGACCGATGTCGTGCTCGGCCGTCTGTCCACCCAGGCTGCTGCCCTGCTCCGGGGTAAGCACAAGCCGGTGTACGCGCCGCACGTCGACACCGGCGATTTCGTCATCATTGTGAACGCCGACAAGGTTCACCTGTCGGGCAACAAGCGCAGCCAGAAGATGGCGTACCGCCACTCCGGCTACCCGGGTGGCCTCCGCGCCGTCCGCTACGACGAGTTGCTGGAGAAGAACCCCGAGAAGGCCGTGGAGAAGGCCATCAAGGGCATGCTCCCGAAGAACACCCTGGGTCGGCAGATGTTGTCGAAGCTCAAGGTGTACCGCGGTTCCGAGCACCCGCACTCGGCGCAGCAGCCGGTTCCGTTCGAGATCACCCAGGTCGCGCAGTAGTCACGGCCACCGCCTGACGAACGAATAGTTTGAGGAGAACAGTGGCCGAGACCATTGCAGAAACCCCGATCGAGGAGACCGAGGGTCTTCCGCTCGAGAGCTACACGTCCGAGTCGCTCGCCTCGCGCTTCAGCGAGCCGCAGGCGGGTTCGGCCACCGGCCGCCGCAAGGAAGCCGTCGCGCGCGTCCGGATCGTTCCGGGCACGGGCAAGTGGAAGATCAACGGGCGCACGCTCGAGGAGTACTTCCCGAACAAGGTGCACCAGCAGCTCGTCAACGAGCCCTTCAAGGTGCTCGAGCTGGACGACCGCTACGACGTGCACGCCCGCATCCACGGTGGCGGCGTCTCCGGCCAGGCCGGCGCGCTGCGTCTGGGTGTGGCCCGTTCGCTGAACGAGGCCGATGTAGAGTCGAACCGCCCGGCGCTCAAGAAGGCCGGCTTCCTGACCCGTGACCCGCGTGCCACGGAGCGCAAGAAGTACGGTCTGAAGAAGGCGCGCAAGGCGCCTCAGTACAGCAAGCGCTAAACAGCCCGCAGCACCCTCTGCGGCTGTACGCAGCGTCATCAGGCCCCGGGGGCACGGTTCGTGCCCCCGGGGCCTGATGCATTTTCCGGCGGTACTCCTGGGGGAGTGGCGTCGCGAGGTAGTGTCCGAGACATCCGGAATGTATGCGGGAGATCCAACTGTGGGACGACTCTTCGGTACGGACGGCGTGCGTGGCCTGGCGAATGGCCGGCTGACCGCGGAACTGGCGCTCGATCTGGCGGTCGCCGCCGCGCGGGTGCTCGGATCACGCGGCCGGGACGGGATTCCGCAATCAGGGCACGGCCGCAGGCCGTTCGCCGTGGTGGGTCGTGACCCCCGGGCCTCCGGAGAGTTTCTCGAGGCGGCCGTGGTCGCGGGTCTGGCGGGCGCGGGTGTGGACGTGTACCGCGCCGGCGTGTTGCCGACGCCGGCGATCGCCTACCTGACCGGGCTGCTCGGCGCGGACATGGGCGTGATGCTCTCGGCGAGCCACAACGCGATGCCGGACAACGGGATCAAGTTCTTCGCGCGGGGCGGGCACAAGCTGCCCGACGACGTGGAGAACGAGATCGAGGCGCTGCTGGGCACCGCGTGGGAGCGGCCGACCGGGTCCGGGGTGGGCCGGGTACAGGACCATCCCGAGGGCCACGAGCGCTACGTCGAGCACCTGCTGTCCTCGCTGCCGCATCGCCTGGACGGGCTCAAGGTCGTGGTGGACTGCGCGAACGGCGCCTCCTCGGCGGTGGCGCCGGACGCGTTGCGTCGGGCCGGGGCCGAGGTGATCGCGATCCACGCGGAGCCCGACGGGCTGAACATCAACGACAACTGCGGTTCCACGCACATGGACGCGCTGCGGGCGGCCGTGGTCGAGCACGGCGCGGACGCGGGCATCGCGCACGACGGCGACGCGGACCGGTGCCTGGCGGTGGACGCGCGCGGCGAGTTGGTCGACGGCGACGCGATCCTGGCGGTGCTCGCGCTGGCGATGCGCGACGGCGGACATCTCGTGGAGAACACGCTGGTGGCCACCGTGATGTCCAACCTGGGGCTCAAGCTGGCCATGCAGGCCGCGGGCATCAAGATGGTGGAGACCGCGGTCGGCGACCGCTACGTGCTGGAGGCGATGCAGGCCTCGGGCCTGTCGCTGGGCGGCGAACAGTCCGGCCACGTGGTGTTGTTGGATCACGCCACCACGGGCGACGGCACGCTGACCGCGCTGCGCCTGCTCGCGCGCGTCGCGGAGACGGGCACGCCGCTGCACGAGTTGGCCTCGGTGATGACGCGCCTGCCGCAGATGTTGGTCAACGTCGCCGGGGTGGACCGCACCCGGGTGCACACCACGCCCGAACTGGCCCAGGCCGTCGCGCTGGCGGAGAAGCGATTGGGGGACACCGGCCGGGTGTTGCTGCGTCCCTCGGGCACCGAGCCGTTGGTGCGGGTGATGGTCGAGGCGCAGACGCACGACCAGGCGCACGACGAGGCCGCGGGTCTGGCCGAGGTCGTGCGGACCCTGCTCGCGCTCGAGTAGCACGGCCGAACCCCCGCGGGGTCACGATGACTTCCCGGCCCCCGTCGTACGCGACGGGGGCCGTTGTTTCGCGCGGGCGGCCTGCAGGCTCCACAGGCCGCGCTGGACGAGCAGGGTGAGGGTGCCCGCGAGCACGATGCCGACCAGGTTCAGGCCGAGTTGGCCCAGGGAGCCGGCCGCCTGCCGGTAGTCGGCGTACCGGATGGCCACCGACGCGTTCGCGGCCGCGGGCACGGTGGTGACCGAGATCAGTACGCCGATCAGCGCGCCGGACTTGGCGCTGGTCAGCGAGAGCATGCCCGCGACGCCGGCGAGCAGCGCGACCCAGAACGACAACCAGTCCGGTTGGAAGATGAACTCGGTGAGTGGGCGCGAGCGTTCGAGCATTTCGCGGTCGAACAGGCCGAACGCGCCCAGGAGCGCGGTGAACGCCATGGTGACCGCCATCGCCACCGGGAAGCCGATCAGCAGCGCGAGCGCGGAACGGCCGGCGAGTCGGGGCTTGCGCTGCACGGTGGCCACGCACAGTCCGGCGAGCGGGCCGAACTCGGGTCCCACCACCATCGCGCCGACGATCAGGATCGGGTTGTCCAGCAGTACACCGCACGCCGCGATCATGGTGGCCACCGTCAGGAAGGCCAGGAAGGTCACCGAGAGGGTGGACTCCTCGGAGGTGGCCTCCTCGATCTCCTCCCAGACTACGGAGTCGGCGCTGTCGCCCGGCGCGTTCCGCTCGGCCTGGTCCGCGGACCGGGACAACATCACGTCCAGGTCCTCGAGCGCGATCGCACCGTCGTCCTCCAGGCCCAGCGCGCGCAGGTCGGCGAGCACCGCGCTGGTGGTCTCGCGCGCGAGATCGCAGGCGATCACGTCACCGGGGGGTTGCACCGCCGCGCCCGGCCACACCACCAGGTGGGTCGCTCCCGGTTCGCCGAGCAACAGGTCGCGCACGGCGGCGCTGCGGTCGGCCGGGACGATCAGGCGCAGATGGAACATCCCGTGACGGTACCGCCCTTCACAGCTTGCGCAGTCGCAATCTGCTCACCGCGTGCTCCGCATCCTTTTGCAGTACCAGCGTGGCGCGGGCGCGGGTGGGTCGGATGTTCTGCACCAGGTTGGTCTCGTTGATGGTGGCCCACGTGTTCTCCGCGTAGCGCAGCGCGTCCTCGGGGGTCATCACCGCGTACTTGCGGAAGTACGAGGCCGGGTCGCGGAACGCGGTCTGGCGCAGTTTGACGAAGCGTTCCAGGTACCAGCGGCGGATGTCCTGGGTGCGGGCGTCCACGTACAGGCTGAAGTCGAAGAAGTCGGACAGCGCGAGCCGGGGGCGGCCGTCGGCGGTCGGCGAGGCGGGTTGCAGCACGTTCAGGCCCTCGACGATCAGGATGTCGGGCCGGTGGATGGTCAGCCGCTCGTTCGGCACGATGTTGTAGGTCAGGTGCGAGTACACCGGCGCGGTGACCTCGGGCTTGCCCGCCTTGACGTCGGCGACGAAGCGCACCAGGGCGCGTCGGTCGTAGGACTCGGGGAAGCCCTTGCGGTGCATGATCCCGCGGCGCTCCAACTCCTCGTTGGGGTAGAGGAAGCCGTCGGTGGTCAGCAGTTCGACGTGCGGGTGGTCGGGCCAGCGGGCGAGCAGTTCGCGCAGGATGCGGGCGGTGGTGCTCTTGCCCACCGCGACGCTGCCCGCGACGCCGATCACGAACGGTATGCCCGGGTTCTCGCCGTTGCCCAGGAACGTGGTGAGCGCGCGGCCCAGGCCCCGGGTGGCGCCCACGTAGAGGTTCAGCAGCCTGGACAGCGGCAGGTAGACGTCGGAGACCTCGTCGAGGTCGACCACGTCGCCCAGGCCGCGCAGGCGTTCGAGTTCGTCGGCGGTCAGCGGCAGCGGCGTCCCGGCCCGAAGCCGGGTCCAGGCGGCGCGGTCGAGTTCGACGAAGGGGGACAGGTCGCGAGCCGGCCCCTGAGCCGCGAAGGAGTGCACGTGCCTATTGTCCCGAGTGTGCGCCCACGCGCCGTCGCCGGGCCGTCGAACGCGTTTCCGCCGGCCCGATGTGGACCCCGTAGGCTGGCCCCCATGTGCGGGATTGTGGGATATGTGGGCGCTCAATCGGCGCTGGACGTGGTCATCGGCGGGCTCAAGCGGCTGGAATACCGCGGTTACGACTCGGCCGGGGTGGCCGTGCTCTCCGCCGGTGCCCTGGTGAGCGAGAAGCGCGCCGGGAAGCTGGCCAACCTGGTGGGCGCGCTGGCGGAATCGCCGCTTCCGGTGGGGACGTGTGGCATCGGGCACACGCGGTGGGCCACCCACGGTGCGCCCAACGACGCGAACGCGCATCCGCATCTGGACAACGCGGGTCGGGTCGGCGTCGTACACAACGGGATCATCGAGAACTTCGCCGCGCTGCGCGCCGAGTTGGCCGAGCGCGGGCACAAGCTCGCCTCGGAGACCGACACCGAGGTGGTCGCGCACCTGCTGGCCGAGGAGTTCGCGGGCGCCGGCGAGGACCTGGCCGAGGCGATGCGCCGGGTCTGCCGTCGGCTGGAGGGCGCCTTCACCCTGGTCGCGGTGCACGCGGACGCTCCCGACGTGGTGGTCGGTGCGCGCCGCAACTCGCCGCTGGTGGTCGGTCGCGGTGTCGGCGAGAACTTCCTCGCCTCGGACGTGGCCGCGTTCATCGAGCACACGCGCGAGGCGATCGAGCTGGGCCAGGACCAGGTGGTCGAGCTGCGCCGGGACGCGATCACGGTGACCGACTTCGACGGCGCGCCCGCGGCCATTCGCGAGTACCACGTGGACTGGGACGTGTCGGCCGCCGAGAAGGACGGCTACGACTACTTCATGCTCAAGGAGATCGCCGAGCAGCCCAAGGCGGTCGCCGACACGCTGTTGGGCCGGATCGGCACCGACGGGCGCCTGGTGCTCGACGAGGTGCGGATCGCGGACGAGGTGCTGCGCGAGATCGACAAGGTCGTGATCATCGCCTGCGGTACGTCCTTCCACGCGGGCCTGATCGCCAAGTACGCGATCGAGCACTGGACCCGCGTGCCCTGCGAGGTCGAGCTGGCCAGCGAGTTCCGCTACCGCGACCCGATCCTGGACCGGCAGACGCTGGTGGTGACCATCTCGCAGTCCGGCGAGACGATGGACACGCTGATGGCCCAGCGGCACGCCCGCGAGCAGGGCGCCAAGGTGCTGGTCATCTGCAACACCAACGGCTCGACGATGCCGCGCGAGGCGGACGCGGTGTTGTACACGCACGCGGGCCCCGAGGTCGCCGTCGCCTCGACCAAGGCGTTCCTGACCCAGTTGGTCGCCTGCTACCTGGTCGCGCTGTACCTGGGCCAGGTGCGTGGCACCAAGTGGGGCGACGAGATCACCGAGGTGATCGAGCAGCTCGCGGCGATGCCGGAGATGGTGGACAAGGTCCTGGACACGATGGAGCCGGTGCGCGAGCTGGCCCGTTCGCTCAAGGACGCCGGTTCGGTGTTGTTCCTGGGCCGGCACGTGGGCTACCCGGTGGCGCTCGAGGGTGCGCTCAAGCTCAAGGAGCTGGCGTACATGCACGCCGAGGGCTTCGCGGCGGGAGAGCTCAAGCACGGTCCGATCGCGCTGATCGAGGAGGGCCTGCCGGTCGTGGTGGTGGTCCCGTCGCCGCGTGGGCGCTCGGTGCTGCACGACAAGATCGTGTCCAACATCCAGGAGATCCGGGCCCGCGGCGCACGCACCATCGTGATCGCCGAGGAGGGCGACGAGGCGGTCGTGCCGTACGCCGACCACCTGGTGCGCATCCCGGTCACGCCGGTGCTGCTGCAGCCGCTGGTGTCCACCGTGCCGTTGCAGGTGTTCGCGTGCGAGCTGGCCACGGCCAAGGGCCACGAGGTGGACCAGCCGCGCAACCTGGCGAAGTCGGTCACGGTCGAGTAGTCCGACCCGATCCTCGACCGCCCCGCGCCCCCTCATCGAGAGGGGGCGCGGGGCGGTTTCGCGTTTCGGGCGGGGCGCTCGGGGCCGGATCGGTTCGGGTCAGCCCAGGTGGGTGTCGCCCTGGGCGATCAGGAGCTTGCGCAGCAGGGCGTTGAGCTGGTCGCGCTCGCTTTCGTCGAGGACGGCGAGGAAGCGGCCCTCGTTCTCCAGGTGGCCGACGAGGATGTCGTCCACGAGCTTGACGCCCTCGGGGGTCAGCTTGACCAGGACCGAGCGGCGGTCCTCGGCGCTGACCGAGCGCTCGACCAGGCCCTTCGCGGTGAGCTTGTCCACCCGGTTGGTGATCGCGCCCGACGTGACCATCGCCGAGCGCAGCAGCGTGCCCGCGCTGACCCCCTCGACGCCGCCGGAGCGGCGCAGCGTGGCCAGCACGTCGAACTCGGAGAAGTCGAGCCCGTAGCGGGCGAAGTAGGTGCGCAACGTCTGGTCGATGAACCGGCGCAGCCGGTTCATCCGCCCGACGGCCGCCATGACGTCGAGGCTCTCGGGAGCGATGTCGGGCCGCTCCCGGTGCCATTGGTCCCAGACGTCGTCGATCGCGTCGCGGATGTCTGTCTCGGATGTGCCGCGTTCGGTCATGCCGCCAATTTATCTCAACGCTCATCTACTTGACGCTCACAGAAGGAGGGTATTTACTTATCTCAACGTTCAGATAGTTACTGCTCGCAAAACTAGCGTTGAGGTGAATGGCATGGCGGTTCAGGGTGGTAGCAGGGGGATCGGTCGGGTGGGGATGCTCCTGGCGACGGCCGTGGCCCCGGCCACGTGGGGGACCACCTACCTCGTGACCACGGAGATGCTCCCGGCCGACCGGCCGTTGCTCGCGGCCGGCGTGCGGGCGTTGCCCGCGGGTCTGCTCCTGGTCGCCATGTCCAGACGGCTGCCGACCGGGGTGTGGTGGTGGCGCTCATTCGTCCTGGGGATGCTCAACGTCGGGTTGTTCTTCCCGCTGATCTTCGCCGGCGCGTACCGCCTGCCCGGTGGTGTCGCGGCCACCATCGGCTCGGTGTCGCCGCTGATCGTCGCGGGCCTGTCGTTCCTGATCCTGAAGGTGCGGGCACAACCGCGGGTGCTGCTCGCCGGCGTCGGCGGCGTGGTCGGCGTCGCCCTGCTCGTGCTCAGCTCGGAGGCGGAACTCGACCCGATCGGTGTCGGCCTGATGCTGCTGGCCACCACCTTGATGGCGATGGGCGTGGTGATGTCGGCGCGCTGGGGTCGACCCGAGGGGGTCTCGCTGTTGGCCACCACCGGATGGCAGCTCACCGTCGGCGGCATGGTGATCGTCCCGATGATGTTCGCGATCGAGGGCATGCCGCCGGTGCCCACCGGCCGCAACCTGCTCGGCTTCGGCTACCTGGTGCTGATCGGCACCGCGCTCGCCTACGTGCTGTGGTTCCGCGGCATCGAGCGCCTCGGCGCCGGCGTGGCGTCCTTCCTCGGCCTGGTCAACCCGGTGGTCGCCACGCTGGCCGGCCTGGTCGTGCTGAGCCAGACGCTGACCGCGCTCCAGGTGCTCGGGCTGCTGATCGCCCTCGGCGCGATGTTGCTCGGCCAGTGGCAGCCGCGGCGCCGCACCGAGGTGCGCGTCGAGCCGCCGGTGACTCTCGTCAACGAGCGCAACCGGGCCGACGTCGTCGAGGCGTCGTGACCCGAGAGCGCCCACGAGCCCACCGGGCCGCACCCCCGCCGGGGGTGCGGCCCGGACTCGTCGTGGGCCGGGGCGCCGGCGGCCCCGGTGTTTGTAGGCTCGGGCCGTGATCATCGGTGTGGGTATCGACGTCGCGGACATCGCGCGGTTCGGGCAGTCGTTGGAGCGGACCCCCGGGTTGGCCGATCGGCTCTTCACCGAAGGGGAGCGTTGGGTGCGGTCCGGGCAGGAACGCGGCGTCGCGTCCCTGGCCGCCCGGTTCGCCGCCAAGGAGGCCCTGGCCAAGGCACTCGGCGCGCCCGGCGGCCTGCACTGGCTGGACGCCGAGGTGACCACCGAGGATTCCGGCCGGCCGCTGCTCGCGGTGACCGGCACGGTCGCCGCGCGGGCCTTCGAACTGGGCGTGCGGCACTGGCATGTGTCGCTCAGCCACGACGCGGGCATTGCTTCCGCTGTCGTCATCGCCGAGGGCTGAGGGGGTCGCGCATGCGCGCAGCGCACGGCGTCGAGCAGGTGCGTGGCGCGGAGGCCGCGCTGTTGGCCACGTTGCCCGAGGGCACGCTGATGCGGCGCGCCGCGACCGGCCTGGCGAATACGTGCGCCCGACTGCTCGGCCGGGTCTACGGCACCCGGGTCGCGCTGCTCGTGGGCAGCGGCGACAACGGCGGGGACGCGCTGTACGCGGGCGGCATGCTGGCCCGACGCGGCGCGCGGGTGGACGCGTTGCTGCTCGCGCCGGAGCGGGCCCATCCGGCGGGCCTGGCGTGGGCGCGGCGGGCCGGCGTACGGGTGTGGGACGCCGGCGCGCCGGACCGGGCCGACACGATCGACCTGCTCGGGCGGGCCGACCTGGTGCTCGACGGCATCGTCGGGATCGGCGGCAAGGGCGCGCTGCGCCCACCCGCCGCGGAACTGCTCGCGCACGTGCGGGATTCGATCGTGGTCGCGGTCGACGTGCCCAGCGGGGTGGACGCGGACACCGGGCGGGTCGAGGGCGCGGCGGTACGGGCCGATGTCACGGTCACCTTCGGCACCTACAAGCCCGGCCTGCTGGTCGACCCCGGAGCGCAGTACGCCGGCGTGCGGCACCTGGTGGACATCGGGCTCGACCCGCACCTGCCGACGTCACGGGTGGACGTCCTGCAACACGCGGACGTGGCCCGGCTGTTGCCCGCTCCCACGGGGGAGAGCGACAAGTACTCGCGCGGGGTGCTCGGCGTGGTCGCCGGCTCGCCCCGATACCCCGGCGCGGCGGTGCTCGTGGTCGGCGCGGCCGTGCGCGGCGGCGTGGGCGCGGTCCGCTGCGCGGGTCCGGCCGAGGTGTTGCGCCCGGTGCTCGCGGCCTGGCCGGAGACGCTGGCGACCGAGGCTGCCCCGGTCGACGCCGGTCGGGTGCAGGCCTGGGTGGTGGGACCGGGCCTGGACACCGACCAGGACGCCCAGGCGCGCTGGGCGGGCGTACTGCACGGCTCGGCGCCGGTGCTGGTGGACGCGGACGGACTGACCCTGCTCGCCCGGGCGAAACCCGGCACCTGGCCGACTCCCGCGCTGCTCACCCCGCACGCGGGAGAGGCGGTGCGCCTGTTCGCCGCCGCCGGGGTCGTCACGACCCGCGAACGCGTCGAGGCGGAGCGGCTGGAGCACGCGCGCCGGCTCGCCGCGCTCTACGACTGCGTGGTGCTGCTCAAGGGCTCCACCACGGTGATCGCCGCGCCCGACGGCCGGGTCCGGATCAATCCCACCGGCACCCCGTGGCTGGCCACCGCGGGCAGTGGCGACGTGCTCTCCGGCCTGGCCGGCGCGCTGCTCGCGGCGGGCCTGGACCCGCTGGACGCCGGTTCGGCGGCCGCCTACCTGCACGGCCTGGCCGCCCGCGCGCTGCCCGGCCCGGTGACCGCGCCGGACCTGATCCGGGCGCTGCCCGCGGTGTGGGCGGACGTCACAGGCACGTGACAGGGAGACCGCCCCGGCACGGGCCTGCCACACTGGGAGTCTTGAGCTCCGGGATGCCCGGCACCGGATCCCGTCCGGAGCCGGGACGCGGGCTCTCGTCGATGACCGTCGTCGGAAGGACCACCAGCCACATGCGTGCCGAGGCGCGGATCGATCTCGATGCCATTCGGGACAACATCGCGGCCGTCCGGGCTCGGGTGGGCTCGGCGGCGGTGATGAGCGTGGTCAAGGCGAACGCCTACGGACACGGCCTGCTCCCGTGCGCGCGGGCGGCCCGTGCGGGCGGCGCCGCGTGGCTGGGCACCGCGGTGGTCGAGGAGGCGCTCGCGTTGCGCGCGGCCGGCGACACCGGGCGCGTGCTCACCTGGTTGTGGGCCCCGGGCGACCGCTTCGAGGACGCGGTGCGCGCCGATGTGGACATCTCGGTGAGCGGGCTCTGGGCGATGCGCGAGGTGGTGGACGCCGCACGGGCGAGCGGCCGGACCGCGCGCGTGCACCTCAAGGCGGACACCGGCCTGGGCCGCAACGGTTGCCTACCCGCCGACTGGCCGGCCCTGGTCGATGCCGGGCTCAAGGCCCAGGCCGACGGCGCCGTCGAGGTGGTCGGCCTGTGGTCGCACTTCGCCTGCGCGGACGAGCCCGGACACCCCTCGATTGCGGTGCAACTGGCCGAGTTCACCGAGATGCTGGCGCACGCCGAGGGCTGCGGGGTCACCCCCGAGGTGCGGCACATGGCCAACTCGCCCGCGACGCTGCTGCTGCCCGAAGCGCACTTCGACCTGGTCCGGGTGGGCTTGGTCAGCTATGGCCTGTCGCCCGTGCCGGAGGTCGGCGGCCCCGCCGACTTCGGGTTGCGCCCGGCGATGACGCTGGCGGCGAACCTGGCCGGGGTCAAGCGGGTTCCGGCCGGGCACGGCGTGTCCTACGGGCACTCGTGGATCGCGCCGCGCGAGACCACGCTCGCGCTGGTGCCCACCGGCTACGCGGACGGCATCCCCAGGAACGCGAGCAACGCCGGTCCGGTCCTGGTGGCCGGCCGCCGGCGCACGATCGCCGGCCGGGTGGCGATGGACCAGTTCGTGGTCGACCTCGGCGACGACCCGGCCGCCGCGGGCGACGAGGCGATCCTGTTCGGGCCGGGCGATCGGGGCGAGCCCACCGCGGAGGACTGGGCGGTGGCGACCGGCACGATCAGCTACGAGATCGTCACCCGGATCGGCGCGCGGGTGCCTCGCGTCTACACCGGGACGACCGCCGCCGGGACGACCGCCGAAACGGCCGCCACCGGGACGGGCGCGCCGTGAGCACCCCCGTGCCGGGCCCCTCCGGCGGCGGTCGTGCGCTCGGCCGCCGGGCCGGCATCGTGGGCGCCGCGGTCGGTGTGCTCGCGGCCGGCGCCGCCGCGGGCGTGGCGATCGAGCGGATGACCGTCGGCCGCGCGTTCCGCCGCCGGACCGAGGCGCAGATGGACGCGCTGGCGGAGTTCGGCACGCTGCGCGGCGAGCCGCACATCGTCACCACCGGCGACGGCGTCGAGTTGTACGCCGAGGTGGACGGCAGGCGTGACGCGGCGGTGACCGTGGTGCTGTGTCACGGCTACTGCCTCGACATGGACTGCTGGCACTACCAGCGGGCCGAACTGCGCGACGAATACCGCCTGGTGTTCTACGACCAGCGCAGCCACGGCCGATCCGGCCGGGGCGCTCCGGAGACCTCGACGATCGACCACCTCGGCGCCGACCTGTACACGGTGCTGACGGAACTGGCGCCCGAGGGCCCGCTCGTGCTGCTGGGCCACTCGATGGGTGGGATGACCATCATGGCGCTGGCCGATCAGCACCCCGAGTTGTTCGGGGACCGGGTGATCGGCGTCGCGCTGATGAACACCTCGGCGGGCCGCTGGGCGACGGTGACGCTGGGCATTCCCGCGGCCGGCGCCCGGCTCGTGCACCGGATCGCGCCCGGGTTGCTGCGTACGCTCGGCCGGCGGGCCGCGCTGGTGGAGGCGGGTCGGCGGGCGGCCCGCGACCTGGTGTACCTGTTCACCGAGCGGTACGCGTTCGACTCCGAGGTGGACCCGACCCTGGTGCGGTTCACCGACCGGATGATCTCCGGTACGCCGATCGACGTGATCGCCGAGTTCTTCCCGGCCTTCGAGGCACACGACAAGATGGCCGCGCTGCCGGCGCTGGCGGGGGTGGAGACGCTCGTGGTGGGCGGCGAGGGCGACCTGATCGCGCCGGCCACGCACAGCGAGGCGATCAAGGAGGCGCTGCCCGGCGCCGAGTTGCTGATCGTGCCGCAGTCGGGGCACCTGACCCCGCTGGAGCATCCGGTGGTGGTCAACGCGGCGGTGCGCGATCTTCTCGCGCGCGCCACGCGTGCACCCGGGCGGCGCGCCGGGCGATCCGGCGGGCACGCGCGCGGCGGATCGTCCGCATAGGTCGGAATCGACGCGAGCCGTGATCCTGCGGGACAGTGATCCCGGGTGATGACCCCGAGCGATGATCCCGGGAAGCCGGGACGACTCGGGGAGGGCGGGCCCGAAGCGGTTCGGGTTCGCGAGTTCGGCGTGGTGGGAGTGCTGAAGTGGTGCGAAGTGTGACGGTGACGGTCGCCGGCGGCGCGGACACGCGCGCGCTCGGTGCCCGTCTGGCCAAGTTGCTGCGGGCCGGCGATCTGATCGTGCTGTCCGGCGGCCTGGGCGCGGGCAAGACCACGCTGACCCAGGGCATCGGGGTCGGCCTGGGAGTGCGCGGCGCGGTGACCTCGCCGACGTTCGTGATCGCCCGGGTGCACCCCTCCGAGGTCGGCGGCCCGGCCCTGGTGCACGTCGACGCCTATCGGCTCGGCGGTTCGGCGGACGTCACCGCCGAGATCGACGGCCTGGATTTGGACGCCTCGCTCGACGAGTCGGTGACCGTCGTGGAGTGGGGCGAGGGCATGGTCGAGGAACTGACCGAGGACCGCCTGGACATCGCCATCGCGCGTGACGCGCTCGGGCCGGACGCGCTCGCGGAGAGCGCGACCGACTTCGCCGGCGACGAGGTGCGCACGATCCAGGTGACCGGGGTCGGCGCCCGCTGGGCGAGCATCGACCTCGACGCGTTGGCGGGCTGACCCGGACCGGGATCGACCGGCCCGGACCCGGACCCGGACCCGGACCCGGACCCGGACCGGGACCGAGGCCCTGGGCCGGTCAGGTGACGGCCGCCGCCGGGGACTCGGGCGCGTCGGGGGACTCGGGCACGTTCGAGGGCGGGCGGCTGGTCGCGCCGCCGCCACCCGAACCGCCCGGCGGGGCGGACGTGTCCGGCGGGCGGGTGCCGGTCGCCGGGGGCGTGGTCGGCGGAGCGGTGGTGCCGGTGTCGCCGGTCGGCGGACCGGTGGTCGCGGTGGCCGGCGCGCTGGGCGTGGCGGTACCGGTGTTCGGCGGCACCAGGCTGGTGTCCGGCACACCGAGGCCGCCGGCGGTCTCCTCCGGGAAGTCGGTCGCCTTCTGCCCGGCGAGTGCGGCACGCATGTAGGTCGTCCACATCCGGGTCGGCAGGTTGCCGCCGTCCACCCGGTCCAGTCCGGCGACCCCGGACAGGGACAAGAACGCGTGCGTCTCGGCGTCCTCGCGGAACATGCCCATCGAGGTGGACAGGTCCGGGGTGTAGCCGACGAACCAGGCCGAGCGGTTGTCGTCGGTGGTGCCGGTCTTGCCCGCCGCCGGGCGGTTCAGCGCCTGTGCACGAAATCCGGTGCCGCTGTCCACGACGCCGCGCAGCACCTGGGTGACCGCGTTCGCCTGCTGGTTGTCGTAGGCGTCCTCGGTGTCGTGATCGGGCAGGTCCACGGTGTCGCCGGAGCGGGTCAACCGGTCCACCGGGTAGGGCGCGCGCTGTTTGCCCTCGGCCGCGAACGTGGCGTACGCCGAGGCCATGTCCAGCGCGCTGGGGGTGGAGGTGCCCAGCGACACGGACGGGATCGGTTGCAGCCCCGGCGTGCTCGCGGGCAGCCCCGCGTCCACCGCCGCCCGCACCACCCGGTCGGGGCCGACGTCCATGCCCAGTTGGGTGTAGACGGTGTTCACCGACTTGTCCATCGCCCGGGCCAGGGTGATCTGCCCGTAGTCGACGCCGTCCTCGTTGCCCGGTTGCCAGGGCACGCCGTCCTGCAGGACGGGCTTGCCGTTCGGGTAGCGGATCACCACGTTGTCGTTGCCGTTGTAGACCGTGCGCGGGCTGATCCGGTCCCGCCTGCCGTCGCGGTCCTGCACGCCGTCGCGCAGACCGGCGGCCAGCACGAACGGCTTGAACGTGGAACCGACCTGCACGTCGCGGCGGGTGGCGTCGTTGACGAACTGCCGGACGTAGTTGGGGCCGCCGTAGATCGCGACGATCCGGCCGCTGCCCGGCTCCACCGACGCCGCGGCGACGCGTACGCCGACGTCCGCGGAGCGCTCGGCCGGATCCAGCGACTGGGCGAGCTGGTCCTGCACGGTCTGCTGGAGCACCTCGGTCGTGCGCTTGTCGAACGTCGTGGTGATCGCGTAGCCGCCGGCGTCGAGCCGGTCCTCGTCGACCACGTCGTGGTCGAGCAGGTAGCGCTTGGCCATCTCCACCAGATAGCCGTTGACGCCGGCCAGGTTGGCCGCCGGACGCGGGTCGATCGGCTCCGGGAAGACCATGCCGGCGCGCTGCTCGGGGGTGAGCCACTTCTCCTTGACCATGCCGTCCAGGACGTAGTCCCAGCGTGCGAGCACCCGCCGCCGGCCCGCCTCGGTGGTGTTCCGGACGTCGTTGGCGCTGGGCGCGTTCAGCAGCACCGCCAGGTAGGCGCCCTGCTCGACGGTGAGTTGCCCGACGTCGATGCCGTAGTACGCCTGCGCGGCGGCCTGGATCCCGTACGCGCCGCGGCCGAAGTACACGCTGTTGAGGTAGCCGGTGAGGATCTCGTCCTTGGAGACGGTGCGGTCGAGTTTGACCGAGATGATCGCCTCCTTGAACTTGCGGCCCAGCGTCTGCTCCTGGGTCAGGTAGACGTTCTTGACGTACTGCTGGGTGATCGTCGAACCGCCCTGGAGGCCGCCCGAGCCACCCGCGGCGTTGCGCAGCAGGGCGCGCACGGTGCCGGTGATCGATACACCGGCGTTGGAGAAGAAGGAGCGGTCCTCGGCGGCGAGCACCGCGTGCTGCACGTCGATCGGGATCGCGGCCAGCGGCACGGTCTGCCGGTTGGTGGTGCCGGTGCGGGTGATCTCGCTGCCGTCGCTCCAGTACCAGACGTTGCTCTGCTGCCGGGCCTGGGCGTTGACGGTGTGCGGAACCGGGGTGACCGCGTAGACCAGACCCACGGCGGCGAACAGGCCGGACAGGACCAGCAGGACGAAGGTGAGCAGGTGCTTGAACGAGGGCAACCAACGCCGGAGTCCCCGCCGATTGCTCCGGGGGTAGTCGAACAACCTGCGCCGGGGAGTCGGCCCCTGGACGTCGCCGGGACCGCTCGGACCGGAGGAGTCGTGCGCCACGCCGCCACCATTTCCTCGGTGCCATTGCCCTGACGGGCCCTGTCGGTCAGCCGCGTGTGCCCGATGGGGCTGGTGTGACCGGAGGGATCATCATCCTGATGATATGTGGGCAAAGCACGGGAATCGCCGCTGAATGGGGCAATGGTGGGCGTGGCGTGGTGAATCGGACCCGTGCGGTCAGGGCACCACGATGACGGGTGTGCCGACCGGGGCGAAGGCCCACAGGGCCGCGCCGTCGTCCGGCTTGGAGCGGATACCCGCGCTCTTGGCCGGCGACGTGGAGGCCTTCGGGCGTGCGGTGCCGCTGGGGGAGGGGCCGGGCTTGGCGCCGGTGTCGATCTTGTCCAGCGGAGTGTCCGTCGCGGCGAAGCCGAGCGGGATGCCCTGTACCGCGCCGAAGCGCACCGAGTAGGTGATCCGGAGGTTGTCGCTGCCGGTCTGCGCCTCCTCCTTCTTCAGGGTCACCTGGTACGAGCCCGGTTGCGGCTTGACCGGCGCGTTCGCGACGGGGTATTCGCGCAGCGTGCGGTCGGCCTCGTCGACCAGCCAGACGTGGCTGTCCTTGATCGCGTAGACGACCCGCTTGCCGGTGCCGGAGCCCGCGGGCACCGGCGGCGGTACGTAGACCGGGGGCGCGGTCGCCCCGGACGGGGCGGTGGGGGTCGGCGTGTTCGTGCGCGCTATCCCCCGGTTGTCCGGTGCCGAGTTCGCGGCCTGCGCCGCGAGGAAGCCGACGCCGACCAGTGCGGCGATGGTGATGCCCGCGACGGCCACGCCCGGGTTGAGCCGCTTCGCCATTGCCTTGGGTCCCTCTTCCGCCGTGTGGTGGCCTCCATGGTGCCGGCAGGCACCGCCCGCGCGTTGGAGCCGGGTCCACTTTTCCTTCCCGGCAGCCCGCGGCGCCCCACGCACCCGCGCGTCCCGCGGGCGCGGCGGACGAGAGCACGGCGCGCGGTCGGTAGCCTGGTGCCGTGCTGCTGCTCGCCTTCGACACCGCCACCCCGGCCGTCACGGTCGCCCTCCACGACGATTCCGCCGTCCTCGCCGGTTCCACCCGGGTCGACGCCCGTCGGCAGGGCGAACTGCTCGCGCCCGGCATCGCCGACGTGTTGCGCGCGGCGGGCCGAACCCGCTCCGACGTCACCGCCATCGCGGTCGGGGTCGGGCCCGGGCCGTACACCGGCCTACGGGTGGGCATCGTGACCGCGCTCGCGATGGGCGACGCGCTCGGCATCCCCGTGTACGGCGTGTGCACCCTCGACGCGCTCGCGTACGCGGCCCGCCGGGACGGCACCGTCACCGGGCCGTTCGTGGCGGCGACGGACGCACGCCGCAAGGAGGTCTACTGGGCGCGGTACGACGAAGCGGGTGCGCGCGCGCAAGGCCCGGCGGTGGATCGCGCGGGCGACCTGCCCGAGGACGTCACCAAGCTGCCGGCGGTGGGCGCGGGCGCCGCGTTGTACGCGGGGACGTTCACCGACGCGCGTGCGCCGGAGCACCCGGACGCGGCGGCGCTCGCGGCGTTCGCCGTACGGCGACTGGCGGCCGGGGAGGCCCTGTCGGCCCCCGAGCCGTTGTACCTGCGCCGCCCCGACGCGCAGGTCCCCGCGGGCTACAAGGCCGTCACCCCCGACGGACCGCCGCCCCGGGCCTGACGGTCACCGATCCGCGACGCCGGCCCCACCCCGCCCCGGCACCCCTGCCGGCCCCCTGTCGGTCGCCCCGCCCCGGGCCGGCCCGATCGATCGGGCTCAAGGGGTGGTGGGGCAGTCGATAGACTCCCGGCATGGAATCCGGCCCTCGACTGCGGCGCATGCGGTGGTGGGACATCGAGGCCGTCATGCGACTCGAACACGAACTGTTCGCCGAGGACGCGTGGTCGGCCGGGATGTTCTGGTCCGAGTTGTCCGAGCCCGAGTTGCGCTATTACGTGGTGGCCGAGGACGAGACCGGGGCGCTCGCCGGGTACGCCGGGCTCGCGGTGATCGGCGACGAGGGCGACGTGCAGACGATCGGGGTGCGCCGCGATCGGTGGGGGACGGGCCTGGGCTCGGTGTTGTTGACCGAACTGCTCGATCTGGCGCTCGAACGCGGCTGTCGGGACGTACTGCTGGAGGTGCGCGTGGACAACGCCCGCGCACAGGCGCTCTACGAGCGCTTCGGATTCAAGGGGATCGGCGTGCGGCGGGGCTACTACCAGCCCGCCAACGTGGACGCGCTGGTGATGCGCCGCGATCTCAAGGAACGTCGGGAAGGAACGGCCACCGGTGGCTGACGAACCACTCGTCCTGGGCATCGAGACCTCGTGCGACGAGACGGGCATCGGCATCGTGCGCGGCACCACGCTGCTCGCCGACGCGGTCGCCTCCAGCGTCGACGAACACGCCCGGTTCGGCGGGGTGGTGCCCGAGGTGGCCAGCCGCGCGCACCTGGAGGCGATGGTGCCCACGGTGCGCCGCGCGCTCGCCGACGCGGGCGTCACCATGCGCGACATCGACGCGATCGCGGTCACCTCCGGCCCCGGCCTGGCGGGGGCGCTGCTGGTCGGCGTCGCGGCGGCGAAGGGCTACTCGGTCGCGCTGGACAAGCCGCTGTACGGCGTCAACCACCTGGCCTCGCACGTGTGCGTGGACCAGTTGGAGCACGGCAAGCTGCCCGAGCCGTGCATGGCCCTGCTGGTCTCCGGCGGACACTCCTCGCTGCTCCTGGTGCCCGACATCACCGCCGACGTGCGGCCACTCGGGTCGACCATCGACGACGCGGCGGGCGAGGCGTTCGACAAGGTCGCGCGGGTGCTCGGGCTCGGCTTCCCGGGCGGACCGGTGATCGACCGGCGGGCGCGCGAGGGCGACCGAACCGCGATCGCCTTCCCGCGCGGGCTGACCGGACCGCGCGACGCGCCCTTCGACTTCTCCTTCTCCGGCCTCAAGACCTCGGTCGCGCGCTGGGTCGAGGCCCGGCAGCGGGCCGGCGAGGCGGTGCCGGTGGCCGACGTCGCGGCCTCCTTCCAGGAGGCGGTGGTGGACGTGCTGACCCGCAAGGCGATCCGCGCCTGCAAGGAGAACGGCGTCGAGCACCTGATGATGGGCGGCGGCGTCTCGGCCAACTCGCGGTTGCGCGCCCTGGCGCAGGAGCGCTGCGACGCGGCCGGGATCGTGCTGCGGGTGCCACGGCCGGGCCTGTGCACCGACAACGGCGCGATGGTCGCCGCGCTGGGCGCCGAGATGGTCGCCCGGGACCGGGCCCCCTCCACGCTGTCCATCCCGGCCGACTCCTCGATGCCGGTCACGGTGACCCAGGCGCTGTCGTAGGCGCGGGCGCTCACGCGGAGTACGAGGGTTCGGGAACGGTGGAAACGGGAGAGGCGAGATGGCGATCGCGGCGATGTGGGAGGCCAGGGCCGAGGCCGGCGGGGGAGCGGCGCTGGCCGCGTGGGTGCACGCCGCGGCGCTGCCGGTCCTGGTCGACGCGCCCGGCCTGGAACGGGTCGAGGTGTTCGCCTCCTCCGACGAGCGGGACGGCGACCGGGTCGTGGTGATCGCGCTGTGGACCGGCGAGCCGGTGTCGCTGCCGGACCCCCCGGCCGCGCTGGTCGCCCGCACGCCGCACGCGTGGAGCTTCGAACGGCTCAGCGTCGGCCCCTGACCGGGCGCCGCGTTCGGGCCGACACGCGCGAGTGGGCGTTCCGGTCCGCGGCGGAGATGCCGGTCCGCGTCGGAGTCCGGCGTCCGGTTCCGCGCAACACTCGACCCGCGTCCGACGAGGAGGCCATTCGCAAGCCGGACGCGGGCCGAGTGCCTTGGCTGATGGCTGCGTGCCGCCGCACGTGCCATTGGCCTTGCCGGGAGTGTGCCCAGCTCATCGGCTGCTCAACAGTCCTTCGACAGTCCCTTGAACAGCCCTTGTCCGGACCGTGACAGGCCGCCGCGACGCGTAGCGTGGGCGCGATCGGAGCACACGAACGAAAGGGTCCGGCGACAGTGGCGCATCGAACGGTACAAAAGCGGCGGGGCGCGGCCCGCACCTCGGCCCTGATCGGCCTGGCCGGTGCGCTGCTCGTCGCGCTGACCGGCTGCGGCGGCTCCGACGACACCGCCGCGGTCAAGGGCACCGGCCGGCCCACCGGCGGCGCGTCCACCGACCCGACCAGGCCCACTCCCGCCGCGAAGCCGGACACCCCGGGCGCCGACGCCGCCGCGCTTGCCGCGAAGTGGAACCTGAAGCCGTTCACCCCGCCGCCCGCCCCGCCCGCGGTCAAGCCGATCAAGGCCGGCGGGCCCCAGCCGCCGGTGGTGGACAAGATCCCCACCGAGGAGAAGATCGTGTTCATCACGATCGACGACGGGGCGGAGAAGGATCCCGGGTTTCTCGACATGATGCGGGACCTGCGGATCCCGGTGTCGATGTTCCTCAACGACACCTACGTGCGGCAGGACCCGGAGTACTTCCGCAAGCTCCAGGCGCTCGGCGCCACGGTGCAGAACCACACGCTGTCCCACCCGGACCTCAAGACGCTGGGCGCGGAGGCGCAGAAGCACCAGATCTGCGGTCAGCAGGACCGGCTCGCCGAGATCTACGGCAAGCGCCCGACGCTGTTCCGCCCGCCGTACGGCAACTGGAACGCGACCACGCAGACGGTGGCCGGTGGTTGCGGCGGGATCGACGCGATCGTCAAGTGGCGGGAGTCGATGCAGATCAACGACATGCAGTACGTCGGCGAGAAGAAGCTGCACCCGGGCGACATCATCCTGGCCCACTTCCGCGGGCCCGGTGAGCTCAAGGGCACCACGATGACCGAGATGTTCGGCAACATGCTGCGCAAGATCCAGGCCCAGGGCTACACGGTCGCGCGCCTGGAGGACTACATCGGTTGAGGTCCTCCCGGCCGGTCGAGCACCCCGCCGAGGCCCGGGCCGGTGGGCTGCCCCGGGGACACCGGCTGCCCGATCAGCATCGTGGGCGCGCCCGCCACCCGGGTCAGCAGCACCGTGGCCGCGTTCGGGCCGGTCGGCCCGACCCGGCGGCGGACCTCCTCGGGTTCGACCGCCGAGCCGCGCTTCTTGACCGTGAGGTTGCCGACGCCGCGCTCGCGCAACAGGGCCTTGAGCCGCTTCAGATTGAACGGCAACACGTCGGTGATCTCGTACACGCTCGCGAACGCGGTGGCGACCAGCTTGTCCGAGGCGAGGTAGGCGATCGTCTCGTCCACCAGGTTGCCGTCCACCAACTCGCCCACCTCGGCCACCAGGTGCGCCCGGATCACCGCGCCGTCCGGCTCGTAGAGGTAGCGGCGGACCGGGCCCACCGGTGCCCGGCGAGCCGGGCCCGAGGCCAGCGCGGCGCCGGCGGGCAGCACGGTGGCGCGCAGGCCGCCGCGCGCGAGCCGGCCCCACCACAACACCGCCTCCTTGACGTCGCCGCGATCGGAGACCCACTCGGCCTCCATGCCCTCGGGCACGATCTCGTGCGGGATGCCGGGCGCGACCTTGGCCGCGCCGCACGGCACCCGGGCGGCGAGCGTGGTCAGGAACGAGAACGGCGGCGAGTACGCCCGGGGGTCGAAGGTGCGGCCCCGGGCGGTGCGCCGCGCCGGGTCGATCAGCGCCGCGTCGTACCCGCCCAACTCCACCTCGGTCACGTCCGCGCACTCGACGGTGAGCAGGTGCGCCAAGCCCAGCGCGTCGGCGTTGGCCCGGGCGACCGCGCAGGTCAGCGGGTCCAGGTCGACCGCGTGCACGGCGATCCCGGCGCGGGCCAGCGCGAGCGCGTCGCCGCCGATGCCGCAACACAGGTCCACGGCCCGGTCGATCCCGCCGGCCGCGACCAGCCGGGCGGCCCGGTGCTCGGCCACCGAGGTGCGGGTGGACTGTTCCAGCCCATGGGGTGTGAAGTACATCCGCGCCGCGTCCGCACCGAACTTGGCCCGCCCGCGCTGCCGCAGCCGGGACTGGGTGAGCGCGGCGGCCACCAGCTCCGGCGAGTGCTCCCGACGCAGCCGGGTGGCCAACGACAGCTCTTCGCCGATCTCGTGGTCGGCGAGCAGGTCCAGCAGCGAACGGCCCTCGTCGGTCAGCAGCGCGGTGAAAGCTTCGGTGTGCACGCGCCCATTCTCGCCGAGCGCCGCCGGCCCCCGTCGGGAAGGCCACCGGTATGAACAATGCGGTCCGACGCGCTGAATCTGGCACTCTGGTTGACGGAGTGCTAACCGCCACCTAGTGTCTGTGCTGGCACTCTCCCCATGAGTGTGCCAGTGCGATACGAGCAGGTCCGGCACCCGCGACGACGGATCTGTCCCATCGCCGACAGACATTTTTCCGTGAGATCTCCGAAGGGGGAGGTCGCATCGTGACGACCGCCAACACCAAGGTTGCCATCAAGCCGCTCGAGGACCGCATCGTGGTCCAGACGCTTGAGGCCGAGCAGACCACCGCGTCGGGTCTCGTGATCCCGGACACCGCCAAGGAGAAGCCCCAGGAGGGCGTCGTCCTGGCTGTGGGCCCGGGTCGTTTCGAGGACGGTCAGCGTCTGCCGCTCGACGTGAGCGTCGGTGACACCGTTCTGTACAGCAAGTACGGCGGCACCGAGGTGAAGTACAACGGCGAGGAATACCTCGTTCTCTCGGCTCGCGACGTGCTCGCGATCATCGAGAAGTGACATCGCGCTGACGCGCCGGAACCGGTGACGGTTCGACGACCCCGCCCCGGATCGCCCTGCCTTGTCGGCCGGTGGACCCGGGGCGGAGTCGGTTGTACGACGTCGACTAGCAACCTTTAAGGACGAAGACCCTCATGGCGAAGATCCTCCAGTTCGACGAGAAGGCCCGGCGGTCGCTGGAGCGCGGCGTCAACGCGCTGGCCGACACCGTCAAGGTCACGCTCGGCCCCAAGGGCCGCAACGTCGTGATCGACAAGAAGTTCGGTGCCCCGACCATCACCAACGACGGCGTGACGATCGCCCGTGAGGTGGAGCTCGAGGACCCGTACGAGAACCTCGGCGCGCAGCTGGCCAAGGAAGTCGCGACCAAGACCAACGACATCGCGGGTGACGGCACCACCACCGCGACGGTCCTGGCCCAGGCGCTCGTCCGCGAGGGTCTGCGCAACGTGGCCGCCGGCGCGGCCCCGATGGACCTGAAGAAGGGCATCGACCTCGCGGTCGCCGCGGTATCCGAGCAGCTGCTCAAGACCGCCCGCGCGATCGACGGCAAGGAGGACATCGCCGCCGTCGCCGCGCTCTCGGCGCAGGACCAGCAGATCGGCGAGCTGATCGCCGAGGCCATGGACAAGGTCGGCAAGGACGGTGTCATCACCGTCGAGGAGTCCCAGACCATGGGTCTGGAGCTGGAGTTCGCCGAGGGCCTCCAGTTCGACAAGGGCTACCTGTCGCCGTACATGGTCACCGACCAGGAGCGTATGGAGGCCGTCCTCGACGACCCGTACATCCTGATCCACCAGGGCAAGATCTCGGCCATCGCCGAACTGCTGCCGCTGCTCGAGAAGATCATCCAGGCCGGCGCGTCCAAGCCGCTGCTGATCGTCGCCGAGGACGTCGACGGCGAGGCGCTGTCGACCCTGGTCGTGAACAAGATCCGCGGCACGTTCAACGCCGTCGCGGTCAAGGCCCCGGGCTTCGGCGACCGCCGCAAGGCGATGCTGGAGGACATGGCGATCCTGACCGGTGGTCAGGTCATCGCCCCCGAGGTCGGCCTCAAGCTCGACCAGGTCGGCCTGGAGGTGCTGGGCAGCGCCCGTCGCATCACCATCACCAAGGACGCGACCACCCTGGTCGACGGCGCCGGCGACGCCGCCGCGATCGCGGACCGGGTCAAGCAGATCAAGCGCGAGATCGACGACACCGACTCCGACTGGGACCGCGAGAAGCTCCAGGAGCGCCTCGCGAAGCTGGCCGGCGGCGTGTGCGTGATCCGTGTGGGCGCGGCCACCGAGGTCGAGCTCAAGGAGAAGAAGCACCGTCTCGAGGACGCGGTCTCCGCGACCCGCGCGGCCATCGAGGAGGGCATCGTCGCCGGCGGCGGCACCGCCCTGGTGCACGCCGTCTCCGTGCTCGCCGACAACCTCGGCCAGACCGGCGACATCGCGACCGGCGTCGCGGTCGTGCGTCGCGCCGCGGTCGAGCCGCTGCGCTGGATCGCCGAGAACGCGGGCCTCGAGGGCTACGTCATCGTCAACAAGGTGCAGGAGCTCGGCATCGGGCACGGCTTCAACGCCGCGACCGGCGAGTACGGCAACCTGGTCGACTCGGGCGTCATCGACCCGGTCAAGGTGACCCGTTCCGCGCTGCAGAACGCCGCGTCGATCGCGTCGCTGCTGCTCACGACCGAGACCCTGGTCGTCGAGAAGCCGGCCGAGGAAGAGCCCGCCGCGCACAACCACGGCGGCCACGGCCACTCGCACTAGTTCCACCCGCGACACCTCGCGACACCCCGACGGGCCCGACCGCTTCGCAGCGGTCGGGCCCGTCGGCCTTTCCGGTGCCGGCCCGATCTGCGAGAGTGCCGGGAGCCGTCAACTGACGGACCGTCAGGAGTCGGCCGGGCGACTGCCGTCGAGCGCCGTCGGTCGAGCACCATCGAAGGAGAGACATGGGTACCTACGCGATCACCGGAGCGGCCTCGGGTCTGGGCGCCGCGACCAAGGCCCGGCTGGAGGCGGACGGCCACCGGGTGATCGGCGTCGACCTGCACGACGCCGACGTCGAGGTGGACCTGAGCACGGCCGAGGGTCGCGCCGAGGCGATCGCCGGGGTCACCGAACTGTCCGGCGGCGCGCTCGACGGCTTCGTGCCCTTCGCGGGTCTGGCGGCGGCCACCGGGCGCCCGGGCGGTCTGCTCGTGTCGGTGAACTACTTCGGCGCGATCGCGCTCCTGGAGGGGCTGCGTCCGCTGCTCGCGGCCGGCACGAACGCGTCCGTCGTGCTGATCAGCTCGAACTCGACGACCGCCCAGCCGAACTGGCCGGTGGAGGTGGCCGAGTTGTGTCTGGCGGGCGACGAGGCGGGCGCGACGGCGGCGACCGAGGCGTTCGGCGAGTTCGCCGCGCTCCAGGCCTATCCCGCGACCAAGGCCGCGCTCGCGTGGTACGCGCGGACCAAATGCGCCGAGTACATCGCCGACGGCATCCGACTGAACGCGATCGCGCCGGGTCTGATCGAGACGCCGATGACGGCCGAGGGCCGCAAGGACCCGTTGACCGCCGAGGGCATGGAGATGTTCCTGAACACGATCCCGGCCGGCCGCGGCGGTCGGCCGGAGGAGATCGCCGCGCTGGTGGCGTTCCTGCTCGGCGGCGAGTCGAGCTTCTTCGTCGGTTCGGTGGTCTTCTGCGACGGCGGCACCGACGCGGCGTTCCGGGGCAAGGACTGGCCGAAGGTGTGGGAGATGGACATGTCCGCCCTCCGGTAGGCGATCGCGAGCGCCTCGGCGTTGCTGTGGTGACACGTGCCGCGGCTCGTGGTGACACGTGCCGGGCCGCGCCCAAGCTCGGCGGCCCGCCCCCGGATCCGGGGGCGGGCCGCCGAGCTTGGTGTGTGTCTCAGTGCGTCACGGACGCGCCGCCGGCCGCGGCGGCCGCGCGTTCCGCGGCGACCCCGTGCCGGCGGTCGCTGTCGAGTTCGACCCGTTCGTCCTCGGTGAGCCCGCCCCATACGCCATACGGCTCGCGCACCTTCAGGGCGTGCGTGGCGCACTGGCGACGGACCGGGCACCGCATGCAGACTTCCTTGGCCGAAGCCTCTCGGGCGACCCTGGCGGCGCCTCGCTCGCCTTCGGGGTGGAAGAACAGTGCGCTGTCGACTCCGCGACAGGCTGCCGAGAGCTGCCAGTCCCACAGATCGGCGTTGGGGCCGGGGAGTCGCGAGAAATCAGCCATGACTCGTCCCTCTTGCTTATCGCGTACGAGTTGTCGGTGAGCAGGGTTGCCACCTCGGGTGCAGACCGTGCAGAACAGTCGTGATCAAGCGATCAGAAGTAGGTGCGACTGTGTCACGAATTGATCAGTTCCAATCCTAATTCCCACTTATGCACTGAAAGCAGAAAAAATTACTCACTCTGGTGGGTCACGGGCACCGGTGGGTGCGCTTCGGTGGGATTCGACGAGGGGAAGCGGTGGAAGGTGACGTTGGGTACGCGAGCGATCACCCACGCGTGTCCTCGGGCTCGGTCGCCTCGTTGTCGTAACGGCGGAGCGGAACTCCCCCCGTAACCCTTTCGAGTGATGCTCGTTGGGGTGGGTGAAGCGGTTGGCGATGGAGGCGGTCGGGGCCGGACCCCGAGTCACCGTCCTCCGGGACCGCCGCAAAGGAAACGGTACGTACAGGCGTGGAGGCTCAACGTGACGCGGATCCACTGCGGAGGCCGGCGATGACGACCGTCCTGGTCTGCGACGATTCCCCGCTGGTTCGGGAGACCCTGCGGCGGGCGGTGGCCACGGTCCCCGGCGTCGAGAGGGTGACGACGGCCACGAGTGGCGAGGAGGTACTGCGGCGCTGGGGCGCGGAGCGGTCCGATCTCGTCCTCATGGACGTGCGGATGCCCGGGCTCGGCGGCGTCGAGGCGGTGCGCCGCCTCCTGGCCGGCGACCCCGGCGCACGGGTGATCATGCTGACGATGGCCGAGGACCTGGACGGCGTGGCCCTCGCGGTCGCCGCCGGGGCTCGGGGATATCTGCACAAGGACGCGTCGCGCGCGGAGTTGCGCGCGACCGTCTCCCAGGCGCTCGCCGACCCGACCTGGCGGCTCGCGCCCCGGCGTCTGCGTTCGCCCGACATGGGCGTGGCGCCGACCCTGACGGCACGTGAGATCCAGGTGCTCGAAGGGATGAGTCACGGGCGCAGCAACGCCGAGATCGGGCGCGAGCTGTTCCTGTCGGAGGACACCGTCAAGACCCACGCGCGCCGGCTGTTCAAGAAGCTGGGCGCGTCCGACCGGGCCCACGCGGTCGCGCTCGGATTCCGGTGGGGACTCGTGCGATGACGCACGCACGCGAGCACTCCCCCGACCGTGAGGGGCCCGAGGGTCGCCTCCCGGGTGGGCACGGTCGGTGGGGACTTGTGCGATGAGGCGTGTGCCGACGGCCCCCGACGGGCGAGGGTCCGTGCGGTGATTGCCGTTGCCCGGGGGGCCGGATGAGTCCCCCGGGTCGGCATGGCCGCGATTCGGTCGCCGATCCCTGCATACTGAATGGCATGGGTGGGACCCCCGAGCGAATGCCGGACGAGCCGTACGAAGCACACGCGCAGGCCGACGACGGCATGCGTGCCGTCGTGGTTCGCGCGGTCCAGGGGGACGTGCAGGCGACCGACGAACTGCTCGCGTACGTGCGACCCCTGGTGTTGCGCTACTGCCGGGCCCGGCTCGGTCGGGTCTCCGGCGCCGAGCACGCGGCGGACGACGCCGCGCAGGAGGTCTGCCTGGCCGTGTTGTCCGCGCTGCCGCGCTATCGCGACGAGGGCCGCCCGTTCGAGGCGTTCGTGTTCGGCATCGCGGCACACAAGGTGGTCGACGTGCAGCGTGCCGCGATGCGCGGCGCGGTACCCACGTGCGATCTCCCGGAGGCGGTGGACGACCATCCCGGTCCCGAGGACCAGGTGGTGCGGCGCAGTGACGCCGCGCACGCCCGGGCCCTGCTCGGCCGTCTTCCCGACAACCTGCGCGAGTTGCTCGTGCTGCGGGTCGCCGTCGGGCTCTCCGCCGAGGAGACCGGGCGGGCGATGGGCATGTCGCCCGGCGCGGTGCGGGTCGCGCAACACCGTGCGCTGACTCGCCTGAGGGCGTTGGCGGGCGAGGAGAAGACCGCGTGAGCGGCGGCGGTGTGCGGTTCGGTGGCCGATCCGGCACCGCCGACCTGGGCCTGCTGCGGCAGGACGACGAACTCGTCGAGCAGTTGCGGCGACGCCGTCCCACGCCCGCCCAGGACCGGATCGCCAGACTGTTCGACGCGCTGCTCGCCGAGGTGGACGGCACCGCGGCGAACCGGCGCCGGGCGGTGCCCGACCGCTGCTGAGGCGGGTCGGGAATGGCGCGGACCCGGTGCGCGGTTGTGCTCACCATCGGCAAGCGGGCTCGAAGCACCGCGTGGGGCCAGTAGCATGAACCCTCAATCCACCCATCCGCTTGCCGAGAGCGCGTTTCCGCCGTACCCGGGGACCCGCCCTGTTCGGGGAGCGGGCCGGCGGAGCGATCCATCGGAATACCTTCGGAAGGTGTCATGAGTCTCACGGCCGACGGCGTACCCGAGAAGTTCGCGATGCTCGGGCTGACGTACGACGATGTCCTGCTGCTGCCGGGCGCGTCCGACGTCGTGCCGAGCGAGGTGGACACCTCCGCCCGGGTCACCCGCAACATTCGCGTCCGGATCCCGCTGTTGTCCTCGGCGATGGACACCGTGACCGAGGCCCGAATGGCGATCGCCATGGCCCGTCAGGGCGGCGTCGGCGTGCTGCACCGCAACCTCTCGATCGAGGACCAGGCCGCGCAGGCGGACACGGTCAAGCGCTCCGAGGCCGGAATGGTGCTCGACCCGATCACCATCGGCGCGGACGCCACGCTCCAGGAAGTCGACGCGCTGTGCGCGCGGTTCCGGATCAGCGGCGTCCCGGTCACCGACGACAACGGTCGGCTGCTGGGCATCGTGACCAACCGCGACCTGCGCTTCGAGGTCGACCACTCGCGCCGGGTGCGCGACATCATGACCCCGATGCCGCTGGTTACCGGCAAGGTCGGCACCACCGGCGACCAGGCGATGGAACTGCTGCGCCGGCACAAGGTGGAGAAGCTGCCGCTGATCGACGACGCGGGCAAGTTGCGCGGTCTGATCACGGTCAAGGACTTCGTCAAGAGCGAGCAGTACCCGAACGCGACCAAGGACGCGGACGGCCGACTGGTGGTCGGCGCCGCGATCGGCACCGGTGACGACAGCTACCGCCGGGCCCAGGCGCTGGTCGAGGCCGGCGTCGACTTCATCGTGGTGGACAGCGCGCACGGCCACTCGCGCAACGTCCTGGAGATGATCGCCAAGGTCAAGGCGAACACCAAGGTCGAGGTGATCGGCGGCAACATCGCCACCCGCGACGGCGCGCAGGCGCTGATCGACGCGGGCGTGGACGGTGTCAAGGTCGGCGTCGGCCCGGGCTCGATCTGCACCACCCGGGTGATCGCGGGCGTGGGCGCGCCGCAGGTCACCGCGATCTACGAGGCGGCCCAGGCCGCCCGCGCGGCGGGTGTGCCGGTGATCGGCGACGGCGGCCTGCAGTACTCCGGCGACATCGCCAAGGCGATCGCGGCCGGCGCGGACACGGTGATGCTCGGCAGCCTGCTCGCGGGCTGCGAGGAGAGCCCCGGCGACCTGATCTTCATCAACGGCAAGCAGTTCAAGTCCTACCGGGGCATGGGCTCGCTCGGCGCGATGCAGTCGCGCGGCCAGGCCAAGTCCTTCTCCAAGGACCGCTACTTCCAGGACGACGTGCTCTCCGAGGACAAGCTGGTCCCCGAGGGCATCGAGGGCCAGGTGCCCTATCGGGGCCCGCTCTCCGCCGTCGCGCACCAGTTGATCGGCGGCCTGCGCGCGTCGATGGGCTACGCGGGCGCCGCGACCGTCACCGAGCTCCAGGACAAGGGCCGCTTCGTGCGGATCACCTCGGCCGGGCTCAAGGAGTCGCACCCGCACGACATCCACATGACCCAGGAAGCGCCGAACTACCACTCGCGCTAGATCGCGCCACACCCCGAGGGGCTTCGTCCGTACCGCGGGCGGGGCCTCTCGCCGGTTTGCCCGCCCCGTACCCTGGGATACGGGTTTTCCCATCCACCGATTCCAGCAGGAGAGGCGCAACGTGACTGAGGTCGAAATCGGCCGGGGCAAGCGTGGCCGGCGTGCCTATCACTTCGACGACGTCGCCATCGTCCCCAGCCGGCGGACCCGGGACCCCGAAGAGGTCTCGATCGCGTGGCAGATCGACGCGTACCGGTTCGAGCTGCCGTTCCTGACGGCGCCGATGGACAGCGTCGTGTCGCCGCAGACCGCGATCGAGGTCGGTCGCATGGGCGGCCTGGGCGTGCTCAACCTCGAAGGGCTGTGGACCCGCTACGAGGACCCGACGCCGCTGATCGAGGAGATCGGCGCGCTGGACGAGGACGCGGCCACCCGGCGGATGCAGGAGATCTACGCCGAGCCGATCAAGGAGGAGCTGATCGGCGCGCGGATCAAGCAGATCCGCGACTCGGGCGTGGTCACCGCCGCGGCGCTGTCGCCGCAGCGCACCGCGCAGTACCACAAGGCCGTGATCGACGCGGGCGTGGACGTGTTCGTGATCCGCGGCACCACGGTCTCGGCCGAGCACGTCTCCGGGCGCGCCGAGCCGCTGAACCTCAAGCAGTTCATCTACGACCTCGACGTGCCGGTGATCGTCGGCGGTTGCGCGACCTACCAGGGCGCTCTGCACCTGATGCGGGCCGGCGCGGCCGGGGTCCTGGTCGGCTTCGGCGGCGGCGCGGCGCACACCACCCGCGGCGTGCTCGGCGTCGCGGTGCCGATGGCCACCGCGGTGGCGGACGTGGCCGAGGCGCGCCGCGACTACCTCGACGAGTCCGGTGGCCGGTACGTGCACGTGGTCGCCGACGGCAGCGTGGGACGCAGCGGCGACATCGCCAAGGCGGTCGCGTGCGGCGCGGACGCGGTGATGATCGGTTCGGCGCTGGCCCGGGCGAGCGACGCCCCCGGCGCCGGTCACCACTGGGGCTCCGAGGCGCACCACCCGGAACTGCCGCGCGGTCGGCGGATGAACCTGGGCGCGGTGGGCACGCTGGAGGAGATCCTGCTCGGTCCCTCGCACGTATCCGACGGTTCGATGAACCTGTTCGGCGCGCTGCGTCGGGCGATGGCCACCACCGGCTACTCGGAACTCAAGAAGTTCCAGCAGGTCGAGGTCACCGTCTCGCCCGCACACTGACCGAAGTCCGTACACCGACGAGGTCCGCACATCGGCGAAGTCGCCGGCCGGGAAGTCGCCGGCCGGACCGAAGTTGCCGAATGGCCCCGAACACCCTTGGTGTTCGGGGCCGTTCGCGTTCGCAGACGGATCAGTCGCGGCGGCAGATCCCGGTGGTCGTGCCGTTCGCGGGCGCGCAGACGTACTTGAGATCGGCCGAGGCGCCGCTGAGGAACCGGCCCACGCACAGGTCGGCGACGGTGCGACCGCGAGCGGCACAGTAGGCCAACGCGGCGGTGCCGTCCGGGAACGGGCCGTCCGCGTACACGACCCAGTAGTTCGGCTTGAGCGAGGCGTACCGGTCGCTGTCCAGGACCTGCGCGTCGGGGACCTGCCGGCGCACCTCGGCGAGCTTCGCGTCGCGCCCGGTCACCTCGTCGGACTTGGGTACGGACGCGAGTTGGGCGATCCAATGGCCGCCGGGGCGCCCGGTGGGGGACGCGGTCGCGGCGGGCGGCTCCGCGGCGGGCGCGGTGACCGTGACGGTCGTGGGCGGCACGGTCGTGCCGGGGGCGGTGGGCGGGCCCGGGGGCGAGGTGGGGGCGGCCGAGCCGGCCGGCGGGCCGGTGTCGGTCGGCGCGGACGGCGCCGGGGAGGACGTGCGTGCCCGCGGGGTGCCGTCGTCGCCCGTGAGCGCGAGGGCGGTGAGCACGCCCGCCGCGATCAGGACGACCACGAGCAGCGCCGCGAGCAGCGGGAGGCGCAGGTGGGACGGCGATTCGGGGCCTGGAGGCGGCAGCGGGGGACGCGGCGGCGCGGTCGTGGGCAGCGTGGCGTCGTCGCCGCGGATCGCCGCCTCCAGTCGGGCGGCCGACTCCGCCCCGGTCGGGCGCGCGTCCGGGTCCTTGGCGAGCAACTCGACGATGATCGGGGCCAAGGCGCCCGCCCGGCGCGGCGGCGGCAGCGTCTCGTGCAGCACCGCACCGAGCGTGGCCATGGTCGACGCGCGGCGGAACGGGCTGTACCCCTCGACCGCGACGTACAGCAGCATGCCCAGCGACCACAGGTCGGCCTCGGGACGCGGGGCGTGCCCGAGCACCCGCTCCGGGGCCAGGTATTCGGGGGAGCCGATGATCGAACCGGTCACGGTGAGCGCGGGGGTGCCCTCGACCGCGGCGATGCCGAAATCGGTGAGCACGACTCGATCGCCGGGTCCGAGCAGCACATTGGCCGGTTTCACGTCGCGGTGCAGCACACCCGCCTCGTGCGCGGCCCGCAGCGCCCCGAGCACCGCCAGGCCGACCCCGGCCGCCCGGTCGGGCGACAGACCGCCCCGGTCGAGCGCGTCCTGGAGCGAGCCGCCGGGGACCAGCTCCATCACGATCCACGGGTAGCTCTCGTCCTCGATCACCTGATGGACGGTGACCACGTTCGGGTGGGCGAGTCGGGCCAACGCGCGCGCCTCGCGCAGCGCCCGCTGCCGGATTCGGTCCACCTCGTCGGCCGGCAGTCCGTCGGGTGCCCGCACCTCCTTGAGCGCGACCTCGCGGCCCAGGGTGACGTCCCGGGCCCGCCACACCGTGCCCATGCCGCCCGCGCCGAGGCGTTCGATCAACTCGAACCGGCCGTCGCCGACCATGCGTCCCGCGTCCACGCCGCCCCCCGGTGCCGAGTGCGGGGAACCGGCGCGCGCGCCCTTCCGGCCGCGGCGCCGGTGCCCGAACCCACCCAGAATGACAGAGCGCGTGGTCCGGCCGACGGGCATTGGGTAGGCGGGGGTGGGGCGAGTCGCCCGATCGGTGTGGTCCGGCAGGTGACGATCGGATTCGGAGGTGGCTGATGCGGACCGCGGCGATGGGACCTCGGGCGCGCGCGCAGGCGTTGCGGCGGATGGCCGAGAGCGAGTTGGACGTGGTCGTGGTGGGCGGCGGCGTGGTCGGCGCGGGCACCGCCCTGGACGCGGTCACGCGCGGCCTCTCGGTGGGACTGGTCGAGGCGCGTGACTGGGCGTCGGGCACCTCCAGCCGATCCAGCAAGCTGATCCACGGTGGTCTGCGCTACCTGGAGATGCTCGATTTCGCGCTGGTGCGCGAGGCGTTGCGCGAGCGCGGACTGCTGTTGCACACGCTCGCGCCGCACCTGGTCAAGCCGGTGTCGTTCCTGTACCCGCTGCGCCATCGGGGCTGGGAACGGCCGTACGTCACGGCCGGGGTGACGCTCTACGACACCATGGCGGCCTCCGCCGGGCGGGCTCGCGGGCTGCCCCGGCACCGGCAACTGACTCGGCGTCAGGCGCTGCGCCTGGCACCGGCGTTGCGCAAGGACTCGCTGGTGGGCGCGGTGCAGTACTACGACGCGCAGATGGACGACGCGCGCTACACGATGACACTGGTGCGTACCGCCGCCGGCTACGGCGCGCAGGTGGCCTCGCGCGCGACGGTGACCGGGTTCCTGCGCGAGGGCGAGCGGGTGGTGGGCGTGCACGTGCGCGACATGGAGACCGGCGGGACGTACGACATCCGGGCCGGGCAGGTGGTCAACGCGACCGGGGTGTGGACGGACGAGACGCAGGCCTTGGTCGGCGAGCGTGGGCAGTTCCACGTGCGCGCGTCCAAGGGCATCCACCTGGTGGTGCCCAGGGACCGGATCCACTCCTCCACCGGCCTGATCCTGCGCACCGAGAAGAGCGTGCTGTTCGTGATCCCATGGGGGCGGCACTGGATCGTCGGCACCACGGACACCCGGTGGGACCTGGACAAGGTGCACCCCGCGGCCAGCCGGGCGGACATCGAATACCTGTTGGAGCACGTCAACCGGGTCCTGGCGGTGCCGCTCACCCGGGAGGACGTCGAGGGCGTGTACGCGGGACTGCGTCCGCTGTTGGCCGGCGAGTCGGACGCCACGTCGCAACTCTCGCGCGAGCACACCGTCGCGCACCCGGTGCCCGGTCTGGTGGTGGTCGCGGGCGGCAAGTACACGACGTATCGGGTGATGGCCGCGGACGCGGTGGACGCGGCGGTGCACGGACTGGACCGCAAGGTCCCGCCGAGCTGCACCGAGACGGTGCCGCTGGCCGGCGCGGAGGGGTATCCGGCGCTGTGGAACGCGCGGGCCTCGATCGCGACGCGGACCGGGTTGCACGTGGCCCGGGTGGAGCACCTGTTGAACCGGTACGGGTCGATGATCGAGGAGGTGCTCGCGCTGATCGCGGACGATCCGGAGTTGGCCTATCCGCTGGACGGCGCGGACGACTATCTCGCCGCCGAGGTGGTGTACGCGTGCACCCACGAGGGCGCGCTGCACCTGGGCGACGTGCTGGATCGGCGGACCCGGGTCTCGATCGAGATGTTCGACCGCGGCGCGCGGGCGGCGCGGGCCTGCGCGGCCCTGATGGCGCGGGTGCTGGGGTGGGAGGAGGAGCAGTCGCGGCGGGAGGTGGAGTACTACCTCAAGCGGATCGAGGCGGAGCGGGCCTCGCAGGAGCAGATGGACGATCACACCGCGGACGCGGTGCGGCTGGGCGCCGAGGACATCGTGCCCGGGTGAGGCGGCGCCCGACCCGGCACGCGGTCCGCGACCGGCCCGCCCGGCACGGTTGATCGCGCCGTGGTTGGGGCACCTTCCGGGGCGCCGTGGCGTTCCATCGATACGCCGGCCAGGTGTCTTTCGGCGATGTTCGTCCCGGAACCGGTGGACCCCGCGCGCCGCCGGACTGGAGTATGGAAAGGGCAACCACCCGATCGCGCGGCGGGGCCGCGGCTGCATGGGGAGCGAGAGACTTGACCGACCCGGAAGCACCCGAGCGTTTGGTCGCGGGGCGATACCGCCTGGGTGATCAACTGGGCCGGGGTGGCATGGGCACGGTCTGGCGGGCCGTGGACGCCATGCTCGACCGCGACGTCGCGGTCAAGGAGATGCGGTTGCCTCGCTACGAGGACGACGACGAGCGCGGCACGCTGAGCGCGCGGATGTTGCGCGAGGCGCGTGCGGCGGCGCGGATCGACCATCCCAACGTGGTGACCATCTTCGACGTGGCCGAGGAGGACGGGCGGCCATGGATCGTGATGGAGCTGGTCCGCGGCCTGTCCCTGGCGCAGGAGCTGGACAAGGAGGGGCCGATCCCGTCCGAGCAGGTCGCCGAGCTGGGGCTGCGGTTGCTCGCGGCGCTGGAGGCCGCGCACGAGGCCGGCGTGCTGCACCGGGACGTCAAGCCCGCCAACGTGCTGCTCGCCCGCAACGGCCGGGTCGTGCTCACCGACTTCGGAGTCGCCTCGGTCGAGGACAGCGCCACGCTCACCCAGGCCGGCGCGATGGTGGGATCGCCCGAATACCTGGCGCCCGAGCAGATCGCGGGCGAGCCGCCCGGACCGGAGGCCGACCTGTGGTCGCTGGGCGCGACCTTGTTCGAGGCGGTCGAGGGCCGCCCCGCGTTTCGCCGCAACACGCACGCGGCCACGCTCGCCGCGGTGGCCGCGGGCCGTTTCCCGGAGATCTTCCTGGCCGGCCCGCTGACCCCGGTGCTCAAGGCGCTGATGGTCAAGGACCCGAGCCGGCGCGGCTCGCCGGCGCACGTGCGGGAACTGCTCCTGGAGGTCGTCGAGAGCGGTCCCAACCCGGCCGGCGGCCGGATCGCCGAGCGCTTCGTCCCGGACCGGATCCGGCCCGGCGCGGTCCGCCGGCACGGCGTGCGGGTGTCCGGTCACCCCCAGGCGCCGTCCGGGCCGCGCACGCCTCGGCCGCCGCGTACGCCTCGGCCGCCGGGCAAGGTCGGCGCCACCGCCTACCGGCCCGGCCGGGGCAGCCTGGACGAGACCTCGCCCAACGTGCGGCTGCCCCGCGAGGGCGGCGTCTTCCGGGCCCGCTACCGGCGCTGGCCACGCTGGTGGTTCCGGCACTGGACGACCATCCTGACCTCGGTCGGCATCGCCACCGCTGCCGGCGCGCGCTGGTTGGCCGCGTTCGGCAACTGGACCGGGATGTACACGATCGTGCTGCTCGCGCTCGCGCTGAGCGTGTGGCTGGTGTTGCCGCACCGGCGGATCTCCCGATCGGTGCCGATCGCGATGTTGCTCGGAGTGATCGCCGGCGGGGCCCTGGAGGCCGCGCGGATCAATCCCGACCCGATCATCGTGGGCGCCCTGATCGGCGGTTGCCTGGTGGTCGGCCCGTTCGTGGACAACAAGGTGATACCGCGACTGCGCCGCCGACGGCGGACCGATCTGGGCTTCGCGCTGCCCGTTCCGGAGGGCTGGACCTGTACGGACAGCCCCAGCGGATTGACGGTGACCGATCCGGACCGGCTGATCTCGGTGACCGTGACGGTGGATCGGGGCATCGTGATGGCCCCGGAGGAATCGGTCGCGCACCGTGAGCACGGCAGCATCGGCGGCCGGGAGCGACTGGACGGCGAGGACTACGAACGGCTGCTCCTGCGGGCCACCGACTACCGCGGGCACGAGGCCGCGGAGTGGGAGTACGTGTGGCGCGGCCAGGACCTGATCCCCTACCACGGCAAGGACCTGGTGGTCCGCACCGCGTCCGGCGTGCGCTACTGGCTGACCGTACGCGGACGCGACGATTTGTGGGGGACCGCCGGCGCGTACTACGAGCACGCGCGTGGACACCTGTCGATCGCGGGCTGACCCGGGTCGACGCGGAGACGATCGTGTCGAGGGGTCGGGATGAGTGGGCGCGTGCTCGCGGGGCGGTATCGGCTGGTCGAGGTGCTCGGTCAGGGCGGGATGGGGGTGGTCTGGCGGGCGCACGACCCGACCATCGGGCGGGACGTGGCGATCAAGGAGTTGCGGTTGCCCGAGCACCTGGACGCCGACGAGGTCGAGCGGCGCTCGGCGCGGATGCGGCGCGAGGTGCGCGCGGCGGGCCGGGTCCGGCACGCGAACGTGGTCACCGTTTTCGACGTCGTGGTCGAGGACGGCCGCCCGTGGATCGTCATGCAACTGCTGCCCGGCCGGCCGCTGACCGCGCTGATCGCCGAGGGCGCCATGGCGCCGGACCGGGCCGCGCGGATCGGCGCGCGGATGCTCGCGGGTCTGGCCGCCGTGCACGGGGTCGGCATCGAGCACCGCGACGTGAAACCCGCCAACGTCATGGTCGACGAGGACGACGGCGTGGTGTTGACCGACTTCGGCATCGCCACCCACGCGGACGCGCCCCCGGTCACCGAGACCGGCGCGACGGCGGGCACCCCCGAGTACATGGCGCCCGAGCGCGCGAGTGGGCAGCCGTCCGGGCCGCCCGCCGACCTGTGGTCGCTGGGCGTGACGCTCTACGAGATGGTCGAGGGGCACTCGCCGTTCCGCCGGGACAACCCGCTGGCCACGTTGCAGGCGGTCGCGGCCGGGATCTGCCCGCCGCCCGGGTGCGCCGGGCCGCTCGCCGAGGCCGTGCTCGGACTGCTCACCCGGGATCCGGCCGCGCGGATGACGGCCGCGGCCGCGGGGCCGCTGTTGGCCCGGGCGGGCGGGAGCGGCGGGACGGTGCGCCCGGACGTCGAGGCCACCGACGTGCGCGAGCCGATGCCCGTACCGGTCCCGCCCCCCGTTCCGCCTTCCATCCCGCCTTCCATCCCGCCTCCGGTCCGGCTTCCGGGCGCCGTCTCGCCCGCGCCGCCGCGGCCGGCCGGTCCGCCGCCGATGCCGGCCGGGCCGCCGACGCCCGCACCGACCGGGCGCCCGGGCCGACTGTTCATCGTGCTCGGCACGGTGGTCGCGGTGCTGCTGACCGCCGCCGGTGTCACGATCGGCGTGCTGGTGGGGCGGAACGGGGCCGAGCCTCCGGACGCGGCCTCGGCGGGCGGGCCGCGCCGAACGGCGCCGGTGACCTCGGCGGGCTCCGGCGTCGCCCAACCGGACACGCCCGCGACCTCGACCGCCGGCGCCCCGACCGGTGCCGCTCGCCCGACCGACCCGGGCGTCGTCGGGCCCGCGACGACGCCCGCGCGGGTGGACACCCCCGCTCCGACGAACCCGCCGGGCGGCTTCCGACGGGTCACCTCACGCGGCGCGTTCACCGTCCTGGTGCCCGCCGAATGGACCGATCGCGACGCCGTCGGCGAGCGGGTCTACTACCGCTCGCCGGACGACCTGTACCGCCTCGGAGTGCGCCCGGACGCGTCCGACGCCAAGGGCGATCCGTGCGGCGAATTGGCCGTACAGGAGTCCAAGGGCCTGGGACCGGGCACCTACATCGGAAACGGAACGGACTACCACCTGATCCGGCTCGAGTGCACCACCGTGCACGGACAGGTCGCCGGACTCTGGGAGTTCCGCTGGAACGATCGGGGCACCGTGCGCCGATCGATCAACATGCGCTTCGTCGAGGACGGCCGGACCTGGGACTTCTGGGTCTCCGGCCCGGACTCCGGCTCGGCGCTGGTGCGTTCGGCCTTCGACGCGGCGCGCGAGAGTTTCGCGCCGGGCGCGTGACCGAACGCTCTCGGGCGGAACCTTCGGAGCTCACCGGACGTCTTACCCGTGACGCCAGTGACGCGCCGACGGGGCGGATCGGTGGTGTCCACGGTCTTGGGGAGGACCACGTGGCACACGACAGCGGCTCGCACGGCCGCCTGGTGGATGGGCGCTATCGGTTGGGCGAACCGCTCGGACGCGGCGGGATGGGCACGGTCTGGCTCGCCTTCGACGAGCTCTTGCGCCGGGACGTCGCGGTCAAGGAGGTCCGGATACCGGACGACCTGGACGAGATGGAGACCCAGGGGCGCTGCGAGCGCGCGCTGCGCGAGGCCCGCGCGGCGGCCCGGATCACCCACCCCAACGTGGTCACGATCTTCGACGTCGCCGAGGACGACGGGCGTCCGTGGATCGTGATGGAGCTGGTCCGCGCCCCCTCCCTCACCGACGTGCTGGAAGAGGGCCGGATGGCCCCGCACGAGGCGGCCGAGGTCGGCTTGGCCGTGCTCGCCGCGCTGCGCGCCGCGCGCGCCGCCGACGTGCTGCACCGGGACGTCAAGCCCAGCAACATCCTGATGGCGCCCGGCGGTCGGATCGTGCTGACCGACTTCGGCATCGCCACCGTGGCCGGCTCGGTGACGCTCACCGCGACCGGGATGCTGGTCGGCTCGCCCGAATACCTCGCGCCCGAACGCGTGCTCGGGCGCCGGCCCGGTCCGGCCTCGGACCTGTGGTCGCTCGGGGTGACGCTGTATCAGGCGGTGGAGGGTTTCTCGCCGTTCCGGCGCACCGGCGCGATGGACACGCTCAGCGCCGTGCTCACCGACGAGCCCGCGCCGCCGCGCCAGTCCGGCGCGCTGTGGCCGGCGATCGAGGCGTTGCTGCGCAAGGATCCGCTGGAGCGGGCCGACGAGGACGACACCGAGCGTCTGCTGATGGCCGCGATGGTCAGCGGCGGCGCGCCCGCCCCCCAGGAGCCGAGCGCGGAGCCGATCCCGCCGGGGACGGCGACGGTGGAGGACCCGGGCGGTGTGCGGGGCGTGACCCAGTCGTCCTGGCAGCAGGCCCCGCAGCCGCAGGAGACCCCGCATACCCCGCAGACGCCGCCGATCTGGCAGCAGGAGCCGCCGGTGAGCCCGGCGCCGCCGTTCGGCGCGGTGAGCCGGGCCGATCCGGACGGTGCGACGGGCGGGTATCCGCTGACCGGGTCGCACGCCTATTCGCCCGCCGACGCGGTCCACGGGTCCGAGACCGCCGACGACCGGCCCAACCCGGTGCTGATCGGCCCGGCGGCGGGTCCCGCGGCCCCCGGCGACCGCGCGGCCAAGAAGCGGCGCAAGACCATTCTCCTCGGTGGCATGGTCGCCGCGGCGGTGACCGCGCTGGCGATCTGGGTGCCGGCCGCGATGGGCGGACAGGGCGGCGGCAACGGCGGCGGCTCCGACGCGCCCCGAGAGGGCGGCTCGTCGCAGGGCGCCTCGGCGGCGGCGAACCCGCAGGGCACCGGCGACCGCGGCGACGTGCTGCGCGCCACGGGCAGTTCGGCCGGCACCGGACAGAGCGGCGGCGCCGGCACCTCGGGCAACAGCAGCCAGGGCGGCGGGTCGACCCGCACCTCTCGGCCCACCACCTCGAACACGGGCCACCCGTCCACGTCGCGCCCGCCCACCTCGCGCCCGCCGACCACGACCCCGCCGCGCACCACGGCTCCGGTGACCACGCGCCCGCCGATCGACCCGTCGAAGGGCGGCGGCGGGGCGAGCGGCGCACCGCAGAACCAGGGCGGCGCGACGGCGGCGAACTGATCGCGGTCGGCCGGCACGCCGTAGGGTGTGCCGGCGATCCCCGATCGCACGCCCGGTCGAGGGCGTGTCCTCGGTCGCCCGACAAGGGACCGAAGACACCCTCCATGGGCGGTCGACGCGCCCGAGGCTCGCATCCTCCCGCCGATCCCGGGGTCGCACCTAATGTGACGGGTTCTAGTCTGGAGATGGCCGGCGGGACAGTCGGCTGACGCGGGGAGGGTACGTGGCACAGACCGGGGGCACGCGCGGCCGGATCGTCGGCGGGCGCTACCGGTTGGGCACCATGCTCGGCCGAGGCGGCATGGGCACGGTATGGCGTGCCGTCGACGAGATGCTGCACCGTGACGTCGCGATCAAGGAGTTGCGACTGCCCGACCACCTCGACGACGAGGAGAAGGAGCTCGCCCGCGAACGCACGCTGCGCGAGGCCCGTTCGGCCGCCCGGATCGGTCATCCCAACGTGGTCACCATCCACGACGTGGTCGAGGACGGCGGCGTCCCGTGGATCGTGATGGAGCTGGTCGAGGCCCAGTCGCTGGCCGAGATCCTGGAGACGCAGGGCACGCTGACCCCGGCGGACGCCGCCGAACTCGGCATCAAGGTGCTCGACGCGCTGCTCGCCGCCGACGACAAGGGCGTGCTGCACCGCGACGTCAAACCCGCGAACATCCTGGTCACCCCGCACGGTCGGGTCGTGCTCACCGACTTCGGGATCGCCACCGCGACCGGCACCGCGACGCTCACCACGACCGGCATGCTGGTCGGTTCGCCGGACTTCCTGGCGCCCGAGCGGGCCGAGGGCAAGCGTCCCCTGCTCGCCGCCGACCTGTGGTCGCTGGCGGTCGTGCTCTACATGGCGGTGGAGGGCCGGAACCCGTTCCGCCGGGGCACGATGATCAGCACGCTGAACGCGATCCTGACCGATCAGGCGGACCCGCCCCGGCACGCGGGCGGGCTCGAACCGGTGATCGACGGCTGGCTGATCAAGGACCCGGACCTGCGGATGGGGGTCGAGGAGGGGGCCCGGATCCTGCGCGACGTGGCGAACTCGACGCCGTCGCGGCAATTCGACGCGGTCCCTCCGCCGCCCACGCACAGTCCCGCACCGCAGACCCCGACCACCCCGGTCGGGGCGTACGACCCGCACCGGCACGCGCAGCCCGGCTCCGACAGTGGCGCAAGCGGGCACCCCGACGGCAACACGCCGCCCACGGCGTGGTCGCAACCGGCGCACTCGCCCGCCGACGCGGGGATGTCGTCGACCCGGACCGGGCCGCCGGTCGGCGGCCCGCCGCACCGGCCGCCGACCCCGCCGGAGCCGTACCGCCCGACGCCGGAGCCGCGTCGTGGCGGCAGAGGACGTGTCGTGGCGGTCGTCGCGCTCGTGGTGGCGCTGATCGTGGGCGGTGTCGTGGTGGGCCTCGTGGTCACCAAGGACAAGGACGACGGCGACAAGGCGGGGTCGAACCCGGCTTCGTCGGGCGTGGACACCCCGGGGCCGACGGGGAGCAGCGCACCGAACACCACACCACCGGGCAGCACCGCCCCGACGACGCCTCCCCCGACCGTCTCCGGCCGACCGGCCAACCCGCCCGCCGGCTACGAACTGGTCCGCGACCCGCTCGGGTTCTCGCTGTTCATGCCCCCGGGCGTGACTCGCAGTCTGACCGGCGTCAACCGCGACCAGATCAAGTACCTGACGGCGGACAAGAAGACGGTCTACCTGATCGGCGCGACCCCGGTGGGCAACGATCCCAAGGGGAACTTCGAGACGGTCGTCGAGCCGGGCGCGCAGAAGCGGACCGCGTACAACCGGCTGCAACTGCGGGACTTCACCCCCGTTCCGCCCGGCTCGCGCAAGGCGGCGCTGTGGGAGTACACGTGGCAGGGCGACCCGATCGGTGAGGACACCACGAAGCGGGTGCCCAGTCACGCGATGAATCTGGGCATCGTGACGAACGGCAACACGGACTACGCGTTGTACGTGGCGTCGTACGAGTCGAACTGGGACTCGGTCTCGCGGGACCGGTTCGACAAGATGACGGAGTCCTTTCAGGGCCGCTGACGCGTGAGTTCGGGCCGAGCCCCGGGGTACGGTCCGGGGGAGTCCAGCCATCCCCGGAGGTACGCAAGTGACCACGCAGCGCCCCGAAGCTTCCGCACTCCTCGACGTCGACGTGATCGTCCTCGGTCTCGGCGTGGGCGGTGAGGCCGTCGCCGGCAACCTGGCCTCGGCCGGGTTGGAGGTCGTGGGCATCGAGGACGGCCTGGTCGGCGGCGAGTGTCCGTACTGGGGGTGCATCCCGTCCAAGGCGATGGTGCACGCGGCCGGCGAGGCTCGGCACCAGGAGCATCCCGACTGGTCGAAGGTCGCCGCGCGGGTGCGCGAGTTGACCGCCGACTGGAACGACCGGGCGGCGGTGGACCGACTGGTCGACAAGGGCATGACGTTCGTTCGGGGCGCCGGTCGGATCACCGACGTGGACACGGTCGAGGCGACCGACGCGGACGGCGTCGTGCGGCGATTCCGGGCCCGGCACGCGATCGTGGTCGGCACCGGCACCAAGGCGTTCGTGCCGCCGATCGAGGGCCTCGCGGGCACCCCGCTGTGGACCAACCGCGAGGCGATCGAGGCCGACGAGGCGCCGCGCTCGCTCGCGGTGCTCGGCGGTGGCGCGATCGGTCTGGAACTCGCCCAGGTGTTCGCCCGGTTCGGCACCGACGTGACGATCGTGGAGAACGGCGAACGGGTGCTGGCCGTCGAGGACCCCGAGTCCTCGGAAATGGCCGCGTGGGCGCTGGGCGAGGACGGTGTGCGGATCCACCTCGGCGTGCGGGCCGAGCGGGTCGCGTACGACGGCAAGGCGTTCACCCTCTCGTTGTCCGACGGGCGCTCGATCGAGGCGGAGAAACTGCTTGTGGCCACGGGCCGGCGGGTGGACATGGCGGCACTCGGCGCCGAGGCGCTCGGCGTCGACCCGCACGCGCACGCGCTGCCGGTGGACGGGCAGTTGCGGGTGCGGCCCGGTGGTGAGCCGCCGGCGGTGTGGGCGGTCGGCGACGTCACCGGGCAGGGCGCGTTCACCCACGTGGCGATGTACCAGTCGGCCATCGTGACCAAGGCGGTCCTGCACACGATCGGTCGCGGCGAGGCGGGCCCGGACGCGGACCACAGCGCGCTGCCGCGGGTGACGTTCGTCGACCCGGAGATCGGCGCGGTGGGTCTGACCGAGCATCAGGCCCGGGCCGCCGGACTCACCGTGCGAATCGGCCTCGCCGACCTGGCCGCCTCCTCGCGTGGCCACATCACCGGCGCGCGCGGTTTCGTGAAGGTGATCGAGGACGTCGACCGGGGTGTGCTGGTCGGCGCGACGGCCGTGGGCCCGGCCGGCGGCGAGATCCTGGGCGCGCTCGTGGTCGCCGTCCGCGCGGCGGTGCCGGTGGCCACGCTGCGGGACATGATGTACGCCTATCCGACCTACCACCGCACCATCGAGTCGGCGCTGGCCGATCTCGACACGGACTGAGCGGCGCCGGCCGGTCGATCCGGCGGGCACGGACGTGCCGTGCCCGCCGCGCACCGGACGGTCCTTGTTACCGCCAAGTAGTGCTGTCTAGGCTGGACGGCATGACGGACATCGCAGCGCCCGCGCCCGCAGCAGCACCCATCGACCTGCCGAGCCTGCCCGCCGAGCGGCTCGCCCGTCGCGTCGTGACCGGCCCCGTGCCGACGATGGTGACCACCCGCAGTCCGTTCGACGGCTCGCCGATCGCCGAACTCCCGGAGTCCACCCCGGAGAACGTGACCTCCGCGTTCGCCCGCGCGCGGCTCGCGCAGACCGCGTGGGCCAAACGTTCGGTGCGTGAGCGCACGGCGGTGTTCCTGCGGTTCCACGACAAGGTCCTGGAGCGTCAGTCGGAGATCCTGGACATCATCCAGACCGAGACCGGCAAGGCGCGCAAGCACGCGTTCGAGGAGGTCCTGGACGTCGCGCTGTGCTCACGGCACTACGGCCGGCGCGCCGCGGGCTACCTGCGCGAGCGCCGCCGGGCCGGTGCGCTGCCGGTGCTGACGAAGGCGATCGAGGTGCGTCACCCCAAGGGTGTGGTCGGCCTGGTCTCGCCGTGGAACTACCCGCTGGCGCTGTCCATCGGCGACGCGATCCCGGCCTTCGTCGCGGGCAACGCGGTGGTGATGAAGCCGGACACGCAGACCGCCTTGACCGCGTTGTGGGCCCAGGACGTGCTGATCGAGTGCGGCCTGCCCGAGGACCTGTGGCAGATCGTGCTCGGCGACGGCCCGGTGGTGGGCACCGCCGTGGTCGAGGGCGCGGACTACGTCGGCTTCACCGGCTCCACCCGCACCGGCCGCGAGGTGGCGCAGCGGGCCGCCGCACGCCTGGTCGGCGCGTCGCTGGAGTTGGGCGGCAAGAACGCGATGATCGTGCTGCCGGACGCGGACCTGGACCGGGCCGCCGAGGGCGCGGTGCGCGCGTGCTTCTCCTCCGCCGGACAACTGTGCATCTCGATCGAGCGGATGTACGTGCACGCCGACATCCACGACGCGTTCCTGGACCGCTTCCTGGCCCGGATCCAGACCATGCGGCTCGCGGCCGGCTTCTCGTGGGACACCGACATGGGCTCGTTGGTCTCCCGCCGTCAGTTGCACGCGGTGAGCAGGCACGTGGACGAGGCCCGGGAGGCGGGCGCGCGGGTGCTGATCGGCGGCAGCGCGCGACCGGACCTGGGTCCGCTGTTCTACGAGCCGACGGTGCTCGCCGACGTCACGCCCGAGATGGCGGTGTGCGCCGAGGAGACGTTCGGGCCGGTGGTGTCCGTGTACGCGTTCACCGAGGAGGAGGACGTCGTCACCCGCGCCAACGAGACCGCGTACGGGCTCAACGCGAGTGTGTGGACGCGCGACACCCGGCGCGGCGGTGCGCTCGCGCGGCGGCTGCGCGCGGGCACGGTCAACGTCAACGAGGGTTACGCGGCGGCGTACGGCAGCGCGGGCGCGCCGATGGGCGGCATGGGCGACTCCGGCCTCGGCCGACGGCACGGCGCCGAGGGGATCATGAAGTTCACCGAGGCGCAGACCGTGGCCACCCAGCGGCTGCTTCCGATCGCCGCGCCCTTCGGCATGAGCGACGAGCAGTGGGCCCGCTCGCTGACCCTGTCGTTGCGGATCATGAAGACCCTCCGGGTGCGCTGACCCGCCGCGTGCGCCGACCGACCCCGCGCGCGTCGACCCCGGGTGCGCGCCGACGCTCTGCCGGTGCGGCCGCGCGCGGTGCGGTGCGCGCCGGCGCGGTGCGCGGCTCGCGGGGCGTGCGGGTGCACAAGGGTGAATTCCGATCGCCGGGGGAGCCCGGAATGGGCGCCGGAAAGTCGGGACAAAATGACATCTATCGACCGGTTAATGATCATCATTTGCGCTAACCGGACGTCTCCGTCTCGGTTCGGCGGTTCCGCGGAACCGCCGAACCGAGACGGGAATCCCGCTACTCTTGGCGCTGCCGGCGGCTATGGCGTGAAAGATCCGCTTTGCGGTGAATGAGGCACGCCGAAGCGCGGCGCGTTCGGGCCGATCCGCGGATCGGCCCAAGGCGCGGCGGCCGGTGTCGAGCGTCCCCGACACCGGCCACCGGCGGGGTTGTGACCGGTTGCTGTCCCCTGCGTCCCGGTCACGGCACCGACGCGAGGTCCCACGGCGCACTGGTTGAGCGCGCCTCATCGCGTCGGCGGTCCTGCGTTGCCCGGCCCGCGCATCAAGCGGGCCGGCCATCAGTCACAACGACGGCCGGCGCGGTGAGGTTACGCCTGCGGCCGGACCCGACCCCGACACAGCTCCAAAAGCGTCAGCGCCACGGTCGTGCCCGGCTTGCCCAAGCCCTCGCGGTAGCGGGCGATCACCTCCATCTCGCGGGACAACTGCACCCGATTCCCGCCGGACGCGACACGGACCCGCTGGATCTCCGCCGAGGCGTCCACCCGCTCGGTGATCAGCGCGATGATCCGCCGGTCGAGATCGTCGATCCGGGCCCGCCCCGCGCCGATCACGTCGTCGGGGGACTGCGGGTTCGTGGTGGTGGTGTCTGCCATCGATGGCCTGCTCTCCGGAGGGGGTCCGTGCTCCGGGGCGGCGGCGGTGAACGCGAAGACGCCCCGGGTACCGGACCCGGGGCGTCTTCGTCTGCCTGTGGCTGTACTCGTTCAGGCGGTGACGGCGGCGCCGGGGATCCCGGTGCCATAGGTAAAGCTGCGCGTCACGCCGAACGAGGACATGGCCGTCAGTATGCCGGGCCCGCCGGCGCGGACACCAGCCGGGGTCACCCGGGCGGCGCCGGTAGAATCGGCGTCCACCCCTTTTTTCGCTTCGCCGGAAGGCCCCTCGTGACCTTTGCCAGCCCGGACGGGGGCGGCACCGAGACCGTCCTCGTCGTCGACTTCGGTGCCCAGTACGCCCAGCTCATCGCCCGCCGGGTGCGCGAGGCCCGCGTGTACAGCGAGATCGTGCCGCACAGCATGCCCGTCGCGGAGATGCTCGCGAAGCGGCCGGCCGCGATCATCCTGTCCGGCGGCCCCTCCTCGGTGTACGCGGACGACGCGCCCAGCATCGACCCGGCGCTGTTCGAGGCCGGCGTGCCGGTGCTCGGCATCTGCTACGGCTTCCAGGCCATGGCGCAGTCGCTGGGCGGCGTGGTCGAGAAGACCGGTCTCGCCGAGTTCGGCGCGACGCCGCTGACCGTGACCGGGACGACCGGCACGTTGTTCGACGGGCTGCCCACCGCGTTGTCGGTGTGGATGTCGCACGGCGACTCGGTCTCCGGCGCGCCCGAGGGCTTCACGGTCACCGCGACCAGCGCGGGTGCGCCGGTCGCCGCGATCGAGAACGACGGGGCGCGGCTGTACGGCGTGCAGTACCACCCCGAGGTGATGCACAGCGAGCACGGCCAGGCCATCCTGGAGCGCTTCCTGAAGGTGGGCGCGAAGCTCTCGGCGAACTGGACGATGGTCAACATCGTCGAGGAGCAGGTCGAGCTGATCCGCGAGACGGTCGGCGACAAGCACGTGATCTGTGGCCTGTCCGGCGGCGTGGACTCCGCGGTCGCCGCGGCGCTCGTGCAGCGCGCGGTGGGCGACAAGCTCACCTGTGTGTTCGTGGACCACGGGCTGCTGCGCAAGGGCGAGCCCGAGCAGGTCGAGCGCGACTACGTGGCGGCCACCGGCGTCTCGCTCAAGGTGGTGAACGCGCAGGAGCGCTTCCTGACCGCGCTCGCCGGGGTCACCGACCCCGAGGAGAAGCGGAAGATCATCGGGCGCGAGTTCATCCGTGTGTTCGAGCAGGCCGCGGCCGAGGTGGTCGCCGAGGCCGGCGCGCACGGCGAGGAGGTCGAGTTCCTGGTCCAGGGCACGCTGTATCCGGACGTGGTCGAGTCCGGCGGCGGCACCGGCACCGCGAACATCAAGTCGCACCACAACGTGGGCGGGCTGCCCGAGGACCTCCAGTTCAAGCTGATCGAGCCGCTGCGCAAGCTGTTCAAGGACGAGGTGCGCGCGGTCGGCGAGCAGTTGGGCCTGCCGTCCGAGATCGTCTGGCGCCAGCCGTTCCCGGGCCCCGGTCTGGGCATCCGGATCATCGGCGAGGTCACCGCGGACCGGCTGGAGATCCTGCGCGAGGCGGACGCGATCGCTCGTGAGGAGTTGTCCCGGGCGGGCCTGGATCGGGAGATCTGGCAGTGCCCGGTCGTGCTGCTCGCGGACGTGCGCTCGGTCGGCGTGCAGGGCGACGGCCGTACCTACGGCCACCCGATCGTATTGCGCCCGGTGTCCTCCGAGGACGCCATGACGGCCGACTGGTCGCGGCTGCCCTACGACCTGCTGGCCCGGATCTCCAACCGGATCACCAACGAGGTCCGGGAGATCAACCGGGTCACGCTGGACGTCACCAGCAAGCCCCCGGGCACCATCGAGTGGGAGTAGTCCCCGCCCGCTCGCACGTGCTTTCGCCGGCCTCCGCCCGATTTCGGACGGGGGCCGGCGGTCCGTCCGGGGCTTGCCCGGGTCTTCTCGGCGAGCCGGCGGGACGCCTTGTGGGACACGGAAGTTGACGTTGCGTCGGATGTTCGATCGACAATCCGTGCGATCACCCGACCGGGCCCGTGCGACCTCCCTCGGATGCGGCACAATGTGCCGCTGAACGAGCACGTTCGTATGTGGTGGTGGGGAGGGCGTGGCGAAGTGGCGCACGGTGTCGGTGTGCACGGACCGGACTGTCATTGCGTGGTCCGGGAGGAATACCGCAGGACCGTCGCCGATTTCGAGACGTTGCGGCGGGCACTGGCCCGCAAGGAGGGTGTGCCCTCGGCGGTCGCCCACTCCGACGGCGGCGCGCGCCAGTGGATCTCCGACGAACTGCGCGGCAAGGCGCAGGAGTTGGCCGCAGTACGCCGGGCCCAGGGACGCGCCTGGCTGCAAGTTCTCGGCGGGCGCGCGCTGATCGTGTTGTGGCTCCTGGTCGCCGTACTGGTCCTGGTCCAGGCACTCACCGCGATCGGCGCCGGCTGGACCGGCTCGCGCACCGCCGGGATCGTGGCCGCCGTGGTGGTCGCCGGAGTGCTCAGCGTGGTCGGGTGGGCCGCCCGGGCGGGCGGCGGCGTGTTCGCGCCCGTACGGGGCCTGGACGGCCGTCTGTCCACCTCCAAGACGGTCGCCGCGCTGTGGATGGTGGCGCTGATGTACTGCTTCGCCTTCCTGGGCATGCGGCTCGCCTCCGCGTCCGGGACCGGCGATCGCGATCGGCTCCTGGACCGGCTCGGCGACATCGCGCTGGACCAGATCACCCTGGTGGCGGCGCCGCTGCTCGCCGCGGTGGCGGTCCGCCGCATCGTCGGCGACAAGGTCGGCCGACGCGTGCTCCAGAAGTTGCGCGCCGACCAGGCCTCGCTGCGCGACCTGGTGACCGACGACGCGGGCCGGGCCTCCTTCGTGGACGCGCAGTACGTCCTGGTCAACCTGGTCGCGGTGGGCTTCGTCGTGGTCGGCCTGGCCCGCGACCCGGACCGGCTCCCGGACATCCCCGCCACGCTGGTCGCGCTCGCCCTGGTCTCGGTGGTCACCTACCTCGCGGGCAAGCTGGCCGAGAACGACCGCCCGGTGATCCTGTCCGTGGTCCGCGTGCGCACCCGCGGCGACCTGGACTCGGCGGTGCGCCAGGGCGACGACATCGAGGTGCGCGGGATCAACCTCGCGGCGGGCGGCTCGCACGAGGCGGACCTGCTCGCACGCGTGGTGGTCAAGTTCGGCGCGGTGCACGTGCACGCCCCGCTGATCCCGGCCGACACCGGTTTCGCCAACCCCTCCGACGCGTGCGTGGTGGTCCCGGTCCCGGTCGACGTGGACCCGGGCCGGGTGGAGTTGTGCGTGGTGTCCGCCTCCGGTGTGGAGTCGGCGCCCTACGAGATCCAGATCTCCGGCTAGGCCCTGTCCGGCGGCCCGATCCACCAAGATCCGCCGGACAGGCCTGGTCGTCTCCCTCTCCCCGGCGGTTCCTCGCACGAACGCGGGCGGGGGGGGGCGGGGGGCGCCGCCCCCCCCCCCCCCCGGGGGGGCCCGGGGGGCGGGCCCCGCAAAAAAATGACCCCCCGCGGGGGCCGCACCCCGGGGTTATAGCCCCCCCCCCCCCCCCGAAAGGGGGGGGTGGGGTG